>CAYWCK010000079.1:0-15902 GCA_964456685.1 uncultured Bifidobacteriaceae bacterium
GCCGAAACGGCTCGACAGCCAGCGGCCACCGGATTTACGGTCGCCGCATAGAAATAATTGGCTGCGCAGTGGCAGGTAAACCAGATCTTACCGTTCATCGGTCATGAGTGTCGAGCAACGCAAGATTGTTGACTTCGCGAGTATCCGAAGGGCGACTGGACGTACTGTGCTCACCATCGCCGACCATTTGCCTTGGCTTCCCGACAACGGGCATCTTTTAACGCTCCAAGCCAAGCTCAACGATTATCTGGCTTTCATCGAGTCCGGAGAGATTTACGATTCATATCCAGAGTCACGAGGGCGAGAGATTGAAATTCAGGTGGTTTGCAAGCATCCACCTGCTGGCGATGCAATTCGCTTTTTTGAGCTGGCAGGCGAGACTGTCCGACGTGCTGGCTTTCATTTCTCTACCAAGATTTTTGAAGGGAGCAGCCGGGGCGAGGGCTAATACAGAGATAGCCCGCGATGTCCACTCGACCACCATCCCGCGCTAGCTCTCCCCCGTGAACCCCTGCTGCCGCAGCGCTTCAAACAGCACGAGCGCCGCGCAGTTGGAGAGATTCAGCGAGCGCGATTGCGCGTTGAACATCGGGATGCGCAGCCAATGTTCGCGGTGTTGCTCCAGCAATGGCTTCGGCAGTCCCGCCGTTTCCCGGCCGAACACGAGGTAATCCTCCGCCCCGAATTGCGCCTCGGTGTAGCGCTTCGGCCCGCCGGATTCGATGAACCAGAGGCGCGCGGTGGCCGGCACTTGCGCGGTGAAGGCCGCCCAGTTGGGCCAGCGCTGCCACGTCACGTGTTGCCAGTAATCCATCCCGGCGCGTTTCAAGGTCGCGTCGTCGAGCTTGAAGCCAAACGGCTCGATGAGATGCAACGTGGTGCGCGTGGCGGCGCACAGCCGGGCGACGTTGCCGGTGTTGGGCGGGATTTCAGGTTCGAGTAGGACGAGATTCATAGTCAAACCGCAGAGGCGCGGAGGCGCGGAGAAGACTTCTTGTCCGTCTCTGCGTCTCTGCGTCTCGGCGGTGAGTAAAAGACTTTCCAAAGAACCAAGCCGTGCGCGGGCGCGGTCATGCCGGCCACGCGGCGGTCGCGTTGCGCGAGCATGGTTTTGATTTCGTCCGCCGGAAAGCGGCCCAAGCCCACCTGCACCAGCGTGCCCGCAATACCGCGGCACATCTTGTAGAGAAAGCCGTCGCCTTCGATGATGAACGTGAGTTGCGCGCCGGATTTCTTGACGTCGCACCGCGTCAGCCTGCGCACCGTGCTGGCCTTGGCGTAACCCGGATTCGCGGCGAAGGATTGGAAATCATGTTGGCCCACGAACAACCGGGCCGCGGCGCGCATGGCTGGGAGATCGAGCGGGCGCGGCACGTGCCACGCAGTCGTGCGCAGCAGCGGATTCATGGCGGCATGATTCCACACGATGTAACGGTATTGTTTTCCCTTGGCATCGAAGCGGGCGTGAAACTTGGCGGCGGCGCGCGCGGCGGCCATCACGCGCACGTCCTCCGGCAGATGCGCGTTCAACGCGAGGCCGAGCTTGCGCGCGGTCATGCGGGCCTCGGCGACGGGCACTTCAAAATGCGCGACCATGCCGAGCGCATGCACGCCGGTGTCCGTGCGGCTGGAACTGTGGAGTCGCGGCGCGCTGGGAAACAGTTTGGCGAGTGCGGCTTCGACTTTCTCCTGCACGCCGGTGCCGATCTTCTGCAACTGCCAGCCTTCGTAGCCGGTGCCGTCGTAGGCGATGGTGAGTTTGAATTTGCGCGCGGCCGACATGTTTCAGCCACAGATGAAACACGGACGGAACACAGATTCAAAGACTGGAATTGCCGGCACCGAATTCCCGTGCGGGACTGGAGCGGGCCAGTTCACGACAACGAATCCAGATAACTTTGAAGCAGGATGGCGGCGGCGGTCTTGTCCACCTTCTCTTTGCGCTGATCGCGGCGCACATTGGCTTGAAGTAGCGAGCGATTTGCCTGCACGGTCGTGAGGCGCTCATCCAGAGTTTTGATGGGCACGGTGAGTTCGGTTTTCAGGGCGGTCACGAACTCCTGCACCTTCTGGGCCGCCGGGCCGTAGCTGCCGTCCATGTTGCGCGGCAGGCCGATGAGGATCAGTTCAACCTCCTTCTCCGCGAGAATCTGTTTCAAGCGCGCGAGGAAATCCGCAAACGGCTCGGGCGCGATGTATTCAAGCGGCGTGGCGATCATTTTGAGTTCGTCGCTCACCGCCACGCCGACGCGGCGGGTGCCGTGGTCCAAGGCCAGAATGCGCATTGGCGGCAGGCTAACAGGCGAGCAGCCGCAGCCCAAGGAAATGAGCAGTGCCGGAAGCAGTTTTGCGACTGGATTTCAACTCCCCGGCGGCTACGCTATTATTCTTGAATGAACCGGAAGTTTGACAGCATCGAATCGGTCACCGCGGACATCCGCAAAGGCAAAATGGTCATCGTGGTGGATGACGCCGACCGGGAGAACGAGGGCGATCTCATCATGGCCGGCCAGCATGTGACGCCGGCGGCGATCAATTTCATGGCCAAGCACGGGCGGGGATTGATCTGCGTGCCCACAACGAGCGAACGCCTGCAGCAACTCGGCATCGGCCGGATGGTGAAGGACAATCGCGAGGTGTTCACGACGGACTTCCAGGTGAGCGTGGATGCGGCCAAGGGCATTTCCACCGGCATCAGCGCGGCCGACCGGGCGGAAACCATCGCGCTCATGGCCTCGCCGACGGCCGTGCCCAACGACCTGGTGCAGCCGGGACACATTTTTCCGTTACGCGCGAAAGCGGGTGGCGTTTTGCAGCGGGCCGGGCACACGGAAGCGGCGGTGGACCTCACGGTGCTCGCCGGCTGCCGCCCGATTGGGGTGATTTGCGAAATCATGAACGACGACGGCACGATGGCGCGGTTGCCGCAGTTGTTGAAGTTTGCGAAGCGGCATCGGCTGAAAATCTGCACGATGGCCGACTTGATCGAGTATCGGCGGCGGAGCGAGAAACTGGTGGAGCGCATCGAAACGGTGCGGTTGCCGACGGATTACGGTGAGTTTGATCTGCATCTCTATCGCTCGAAGCTGGATCAACAGCACCATCTGGCGCTGGTTCACGGCGAAGTAGCCGGCAAATCCGGCGTGTTGGTGCGGGTGCATAGCGAATGCCTGACGGGCGACGTCTTTGGCTCGCGGCGTTGCGATTGCGGGCCGCAGTTGCATCAGGCCATGCGACAAATTGCCGACGCGGGCCGGGGCGTTATCGTTTACATGCGGCAGGAAGGTCGCGGCATCGGCCTCGCGCCGAAGATTAAAGCCTATAAATTGCAGGAACAGGGCCTGGACACCGTCGAGGCGAATCAAAAGCTGGGTTATGGGATGGATCTGCGCGAATACGGTTTGGGGGCGCAGATCCTGACGGATTTGGGCTTGCGAAAAATTCGCCTGCTCACCAACAACCCGAAAAAGATGGTCGGTCTGGAAGGCTATGGTTTGGAAATCACCGAACAGTTGCCGATCCGGGTCAAAGCCAATCCCCACAACGAACGCTATTTGAAAGCCAAGCGCGAGAAGATGGGTCACCTGCTCTGATTTTATGATCAACCAATCACGATTTACGCCGAGTGCGCGCGGAGGTTCAGCATGTTAAAGCAGGTTAAAACCGGCAGCCGCAGCAAGCGCGGCGGGAACTTTGCCATCGTGGCCTCCAAATACAACGGACGTTTCGTGGACGCGATGCTGCGGGCGGCGCAGGCGGAGCTTAAGCGGGCGAAGGCAACCAGCAAGGTGGTCCGCGTGCCGGGGGCATTCGAAATTCCGGCGGTTGCGGCCAAACTGGCCAGCGGTGACGCCGGCCGGTTTTCCGCAATCATCTGCTTTGGAGTCATTTTCCAGGGCCAGACCAGTCACGCCCAACACGTCGGCTGGGGTGTGACCCATGCCTTGGCCCAGATTCAGACGCAACACCGGCTGCCGGTGATCCATGCGGTATTCGTCTTCGACAAGCAGGAACACGCGGTGGTGCGGTGCCTGGGCCGAAAACACAACCGCGGGCTTGAGGCGGCCCAAACGGCCTTGGAAATGGCTGCGGTCATGGCCGGCTTGGAGCCTCAAGGGTTTTGAACAAAGCAAATAAGCCATCGTCAAACCGACGATGAGGCCGGGTGAAAAGCGCTTATGCGCCTTGCCGGCGGGAAACGGCAATGATATTTTTGCCCCTCATTTTGTCAAAAGACAGAGCAAAAACTATGAAACTGAATCGCACCCTCGTTGCCCTGGCCGGTCTAGCGACCGCGGCGCAACTCGCCACGGCCGGCAATGTGACCGGCAAAGTCGTCCTCAAAGGCACACCGACGCCCGACAAGGACATTTCCTCGGAAATCAAGGCGGACGCGAATTGCGGCAAACTGCACACGGAACCGGTGAAGATCCGGTATTGCGTGGTGGGTGACGGCGGCGCGTTGGCGGACGCGGTGGTGGTGCTCAAGGGCGTGACCGGTGCCAAATCTGGAGGAGCCGCGGCTGCCCCGTTGGTTCTCGACCAAAAAGGGTGCGAATACATCCCCTACGTGGCTGCGGCCCAAACCGGGCAGAAGATCGTGGTCAAGAACTCCGATCCCACAATGCACAATATTCACCCGAGCCCGGTGAACAAGGGCAACAATGAGGAAAACAAGGCGCAATTTGCGGGCGCGGCGGACCTCACCTTTCAATTCCCCACCGCGGAGAATTTCCTGAAATTCAAGTGCGACGTTCATCCGTGGATGTTCTCCTACGTTACGGTCGTGGATCACCCCTACTTTGCGGTTACCGGCAAGGATGGGACGTTTACGATCAAAGACGTGCCACCCGGGAAGTACACCCTCGTCACGATGCATCGCAAAGGCGCACCTACGGGTTTGGAACAGCCGATTGAAGTCACGGCGGATGGCGGCAAGGCCGACGTCACGCTCGAGATTAAATAGTCACTTCTTTTCCGGGAAACCGCTGCGGTCAGCAAAGGCTGCGGCGGTTTTCCTTTTTTGGCACTTGTCTTAGCCGTGACGTCCTGTTCCCACCCTTATCCTTGGCTCCACCGTTTTGCGGTCCTGACCGCATTTTGCACGCTGGCCTTGCTGGGCGTTGGCGGTTTGGTGACCAGCAAAGGTGTGGGGATGGCCGTGCCGGACTGGCCGACGACCTACGGCTACAACATGTTCTTCTTCCCCATCTCCAAGTGGACGGGAGGGATTTTTTACGAACACTCGCATCGCCTCGTGGCTTCGTTGGTAGGCACCCTGACGGCGATCCTGACTGCGTGGATCTGGGTCAAAGAAGCCAGCGGCTGGTCGCGTAATGCGGCGCTGGCGGGCATCGTTGGCACATTGGGCCTGATGGGAGTACGCACGCAAACGATGTTCGTCGTGCTGGCAAGCCTGGCTGTGCTGGTCCTGTTTTACAGTTTGTGGCGGGCGGCCAATGACCCGCGCCCTCTTCGCTGGTGGGCGATGGTGGCCTTCACGGCAGTGCTGGTGCAGGGTGTACTCGGCGGGCTGCGCGTTACGCAATACAAGGATGAACTGGGGATTTTCCACGGCACGCTGGCCCAGCTCTTCTTTGCGCTGATTTGTTCACTCGCGGTCTGCACCAGCCGGTGGTGGATTTCCACGTCCGCTGCGCCCACCGACGCCCCTGCGTCAGCGACGCCGGCGCCGGGCAAAAAGCTCAGTCGCGCCTTCCTGATCACCACCATCCTGATTTTGCTCCAATTGATCCTAGGTGCGACCATGCGCCATCAGCATGCCGGCTTGGCGATTCCCGATTTCCCGCTGGCCTACGGAAAACTCTGGCCGGCGACCGACTCCGAAGCCATCGCCAGCTACAACGCCCGGCGAATGGAAACGAAGGGAGAAAATCCCATCACCGCCGGGCAGGTCGTCCTCCAAATGGCGCATCGTTTCCTGGCCTTGACGATCGTGGTTCACGGCGCGGCCGTGGCGGTGCGGGCCCGGCGGGAACGTCCGCCGCAGCGGCCATTGGTCCGCCTCGCAACCACATGGATGCTCTTGCTTTTTGTGCAGGCCGGTCTCGGCGCCTGGACCGTCTGGTCGAACAAGGCGGCGGACATTGCGACGTTGCATGTCTTGGTGGGCGCACTTTCTCTCGTGACAGGCGTCGTCGGTTGCCTTATTTGTTTCCGCCGAACTGCCCGGGTGAATGAGGCGCAAGGTGCGCTCCTTACAGAGGCTTCCCGTACTCACGCCCCGTCGGCGACGAATTAATTGTGAACAAAGCAGCGACGCAATCATTGACGGAAGCGGTCGTGCCGGCCAAAGGCTGGACGGCGGTGTACGCGGACCTGGTGAAGGCCCGCCTGACACTGCTCGTGCTGTTGACCACTCTCGTGGGATTCTACGTCGGGCATCGCGGTCCGATGGATTACTTGCTGATGTTTCACGCGTTGTTCGGCACGGCCTTGGTGGCAAGCGGCGCGGCGGCGCTCAATCAGCTGCTTGAGCGCGAACACGACGCGAAGATGCGGCGCACGGCCGATCGCCCGTTGCCTTCGGGCCGGCTCCAACCGGTGACCGTCATGCTCTTCGGCGGCATTTGCGCGCTGCTGGGAACACTTTATCTGGCGCTGCTGGTGAATCCGCTCACCAGCGTGCTCGGTGCGGTCTCGTTGATCAGTTACCTGTTCATTTACACGCCGCTCAAACGGCTGACGTGGCTGAACACGGCCGTCGGCGCGGTGCCGGGCGCGCTCCCGCCGCTGATGGGCTGGGCGGCGGCCCGCGGTGAATTGAGCGGCGGGGGTTGGGCGCTCTTCGCTCTGCTGGCGTTCTGGCAGATGCCGCATTTCTTCGCCATTGCCTGGATTTACAAGGACGAATACGCCCGGGCCGGATTCCAAATGTTGCCGGCGGTGGATCCGGACGGCACGCGCACCGCGCAACAATCCGTCAGCCACACGCTGGCGCTGTTGCCGGTCGGCCTTTGCCCGTTCCTGTTTCATCTGACCGGACATTTTTATCTGGTGAGCGCAGTGGTGCTGGGGTTGGCCTATTTTGGCTGCGCCGTGCTTTTTGCCCGCCGGCTCGATTTGCGAAGCGCCAAGATTTTGTTTTTCGCTTCGATCATTTATCTGCCGCTGATTTTGATTGCGATGGTGGTGGACAAGCTGGCTTGAGTGCGACGGCCATTGACAGGGGAGGCGAAGTAAAGTTTAACTTCGCGCCCGTTTTTTAGTTTCGGCGAAAGCCGGCAGTGCGGATTTAACAAACGAACAACATGCAAGCGACAACGCATACGACGCCCCATGACGCGGCGCATCACGCCCACCATGAGGAGACATCGTTCTGGCGCAATTACATATTCTCCATTGACCACAAGGTCATCGGCATCCAGTACGCCATTACCGCGCTGGCGTTCCTGCTCTTTGGTTTCAGCCTCATGGCAATGATGCGCTGGCAGATTGCGCACCCGGGCCAGGCGCTCCCGGTGATTGGGCCGTTGCTGGCCAGTCTGTTTGGCGACGTCGCCGCCAAAGGCATCATGTCGCCGGACCTTTACAACACTTTCGGCGCGATGCATGGCACGATCATGGTGTTCCTCGCGGTGGTGCCGCTGTTGACGGGCGCTTTTGGCAACTACCTCGTCCCGATTCAAGTCGGCGCGTGTGACATGGCGTTCCCTCGGCTGAACATGATGAGCTACCAGTTCTATTTCGTGGGTGGCGTGATCATGTTCGCGAGCTTCTTCATCCCCGGCGGTGCCGCGCAATCCGGCTGGACTTCCTACCCGCCGCTCTCGCTGATCGTGCCGACCGATGGCCAAACCTATTGGTTGCTGGGCATGGTGTTTTTGATCACTTCCTCGTTGTTGGGCTCGGCGAACATCATCACCACGATCATCCAGCTGCGCGCACCGGGCATGACTTGGATGCGCTTGCCGTTTTTCGTCTGGTCTCAATTCGTCGCGTCGTTCCTGTTGCTGCTGGCGTTTCCGCCGCTGGAAGCCGCCGGAGTCATGCAACTGATGGACAAAGTCACCGGCTCCAGCCTGTTCCTGCCGACCGGTCTGGCGGTGGGAGGCAAGGTGGCTGAAGCAGCCGGCGGTGGCAGCCCGGTGTTGTGGCAGCACCTGTTCTGGTTTCTCGCGCACCCGGAAGTTTACGTTCTGATCCTGCCGGCGATGGGCATTGTCTCGGAAATCATCGCCAACAACACCCGCAAGCCGATCTGGGGTTACAAGTCGCTGGTCTATTCCTCGCTCGCGCTGGGTTTCATTTCCTTCATCGTCTGGGCGCACCACATGTATCTCACGGGCATGGGCACGAAGATTGCCACGTTCTTCCAGACGACCACGATGATGATTTCCATCCCGTCCGTCATCATTTTGACGTGTCTCTTGATCTCGCTCTGGGGCGGTTCCATCCGTTTCAACACGCCGATGCTGTTCGCGCTGGCCTTCCTGCCGATGTTTGGCATCGGCGGTCTGACCGGGCTGCCGCTCGGTTTCAGTGCGAGCGACCTGCACCTCCACGACACGTATTATGTCATCGGTCACTTCCATTACGTCGTCGCGCCGGGAACAATCTTTGGCCTCTTTGCCGGAATCTATTTCTGGTATCCAAAGGTAACCGGCCGGTTCATGAGCGAGTTCTGGGGCAAGGTACATTTCTGGGGCTCGCTGATTTTCATGAACGTGGTGTTCATGCCCATGTTCGCGCAAGGCCTGGCGGGCATGTTGCGCCGCATGTCGGACGGCGGCATCAACTACGCCCAATCGCAGGTCGGCCTGCCCGGTGCGCTCAGTCCGACCATCATCGGCTTGAACACGGTGATTCTCTGGGGCGCGGTCGGATTGGGCCTCTCCCAAATTCCTTTCATCATCAATATTTTCTGGAGCATCAAGAACGGGAAGCGCGTCGAGAACGATAATCCGTGGGAAGCCACCACGCTCGAATGGCAGACGGAAACGCCGCCCTACGTTTACAACTTCCGCAAGGAGCCGATCGTGTATCGCGGCCCCTACGAATACAGCGTGCCCGGCAGTGCCAAGGATTTCACGCCCCAGACCGAACCGGATCAGCCCAACGCGAAGCACTAATCAGCATGGACATTCCCTACACAGTAAAACCCCGTTCCGATACGGGCCTCTACAACGCCAAGATCGGCATGTGGCTGTTCCTGGCGTCCGAAGTGATGCTCTTCGGCGGCCTGTTTTCCGCCTACATATTCCTGCGCGTGGGTGCGCCAGCGGGCACGTGGCCGCACGGCTGGCTGAACGTGACGCTCGGCACCATTAACACCGTCATCCTAGCCCTCTCCGCCATCACCACCTTGCTGGCTTGGGTGGCGTTGAAGCTGAATCAATTCCCGCGGTACAAGCTCTTTCACGGCCTGACCATCGTCCTAGCCCTCACCTTTTTAGGCATCAAGTCTTACGAGTATCGCGACAAATTCCTGCATTACGAAGTGCAGTTGAAGGATGGCCGCATCGCCGACGGCCACATGGTCGAGAACAAGCCGGACGCCGACCACATCGTGCTCCATGGACATTACGTCGCGAACCGCGCGGAACTCATGGATGGCCACGCCGGCAAAGGCAAGGAACACGGCGAACTCAAGATCCCCCGCGCCGACATCAAACGGATGCAGAACTACGGCCCGGCCCACAATAACTTTCTGGGAATTTACTTCTGCCTCACCATCCTGCACGCCCTCCATATTCTGGGCGGCGTGATCGTCATCGCGTTCCTGTGGGGGCCGGGCAGCAAAATGTGGTTCACTGATCCGGAGCGCTTCACCAACCGTGTCGAAGTTTCCGGCTTGTTCTGGCACTTTGTGGACCTCGTCTGGATCTTCCTGTTCCCGGTGCTTTACCTGACCTGATCTTATGAGCGACCACTCTCCGGAATCCTACAGCAATTACACGCGCAAGTGCATGGTCATCTTCCTGGCCGTGCTGTGCGGCACAGGGCTGATGGTGGGCGTCTCCTTCGCCTCGCTGGCCAGCAGCGCGCGCATCGCATTGATTCTTTTGATCGCCTGCGTGAACGCCTTTCTCGTGGCCGGGCATTTGATGCACCTCATCTCCGAGCGTAAGATGGTTTATACCGTGTTGATTTTTACGGCCATCTTCTTCGTGGCGCTCATGGGACTGACCATCTGGGCGCACGGCGACGTACCGCACCTGAAAGGAGTCTGATCATGTCACTGAAAGCCGTTCACCTGATCTTCGTCACCGTGCTGAGCAGCCTCTGCTTCGGCTGCGGCGTGTGGAAACTCCGGGATTACTCGACGGCGCACCACGGAGCGGACCTGGCGTTTGGTGTCGGGTCTTTGGTGCTCGGCATTGTGACCCTGGTTTACGGGAAGTACTTTCTGAAGAAGCTCAAAAAATTCAGCTACCTGTGATGCGCGCCCTCCGAAAACTCCTGGCCCTGATCGCGGCATCCGCCGTGATGTTGCCATCCGCGTTCGCCTGTTCGGTTTGTTACGGCGAGCCGGATTCGGCCACCACCCGCGGTCTGAGCTGGGCGATCATTGCCCTCGCCGGGATCGTCGGCGCGGTGCTGGCGGGGGTGGCGGTGTTCTTCGTGCATGTTAACCGCCGGGCCACCGAGCTGGAACAGGCGGCTTCCGTCGAGAATTCGAGTTTGCGCAGTTGATTATGGACAAAATTCTAAACCTTCCCGTGCTGGCGTCGGAAAACGGCGCCGCGTCGGACATGCTGATCAAGTATCTGCACTGGCTGATGATCGTCTTGTTCATCGGCTGGTTGGCGTACTTCCTCTTCGCGCTGGCTCGCTTTCGCAAGAACGCCAGGGCCAAAGCCGATTACCACGGCGTGCGCAGCCACTTCTCGAACTATCTCGAACTGGCCGTGGCCGGCATCGAGGCCGCCCTGCTGATCTTCGTCGCCTATCCGGTGTGGGCGCGGCATACCTCGGGATTCCCGAAGGAGAGCGACGCGACCGTCGTCCAGGTCGTAGGGCAGCAATTCGCCTGGAACATCCGTTATCCCGGCAAGGACAACACCTTTGGCAAGCAGGACATGTTGTTCGTCACGCCGGACAATATCTTCGGCGTGGATCCAAAAGATGCCAACGGCAAGGACGATGTGACTGTGCTTAACGAGATCCATGTTCCCGTCAACAAGCCGGTGATCTGCTACATCAGCTCCAAGGATGTCATTCACTCGTTCCGGCTGATGGCGATGCGTGTGACGCAGGACGCCATTCCCGGCATGCGGGTGCCGATCTGGTTCACGCCGAACAAGGAGGGCACGTATCAAATCTACTGCGCCCAGCTTTGCGGCAACGGCCACGCGGCCATGGCCGGTGGTCGGCTCGTGGTGGAAAGCGCCGATGCCTACGGCAAATGGCTCGCTTCCAAATCCGGCAGCGCCGGCGGTGGCGGCAGCTACGAGTAAAATTATCGCCGCCATCCTTTCTCCCTGCTTTAATTAGCGTCGAACCTGAGTTCGACGCTTTTTTACGTATGGAAGCCGCCACCAACAGATTGTCCCGCACCTTGTGGGTGGGCGTGGGTTTGGTCATCGTCATCCTGTGCGTCACTTTCGTGCTTTCCGGTATCAAGCCACGTCAGCGCGGCAACCATGACTTGCCCGTGATCGGGGCGGTCGCAGATTTCGCGCTGACCAATCAGGCCGGGCGGCAGGTTACCCTGGCGGATTTGCGCGGGAAGGTCTGGGTCGCCGACATCATCTTCACCAGCTGCGCCGGCCCCTGCCCGCGGATGACCAAACAGATGCAATCGCTGCAGGCGGTTCTGCCCAAGGAAAGCCGCGTGCAATTGGTGTCGTTGACCACGGATCCCGGGCACGACACTCCCGAGGTGCTGCAGAAATATGCCCGGCACTTTGACGCCGATCCCGATCGGTGGAGCTTTCTCACCGGCAGCAAGTCGCAGATTGCAGCGCTGGCCATCGACTCGCTGAAACTCACCGCCATCGAGAAGAAGCCGGAGGAACGAACCGACAACGCTGACTTGTTCATTCACAGCACGATCTTTGTGCTGGTGGACAAACAGGCGCGATTGCGGGCGGCGTTTGAAACCGAAGGCGAAGCGGTTGACTGGAACAAGAAGCGCGGTGACTTGTTGTCCGCGATCAACCAATTGGAGCGCGAAAAATGAATCTGTCGTCCTTGCCTGCGGTGAATGCCAGTCTCAACGGGCTCTGCTCGATTCTCCTGGTGGCGGCCCTGATTTTTATCAAGCGCGGCAACCGGGAGGCGCATCGCAAATGCATGCTCGCCGCGCTGGTGACCTCCGTGGTTTTTCTCGCGAGTTATTTGACCTACCACTTCACGGTCAAGGCGGTCACAAAGTTTCTCGAACCGCAGTGGTTCCGGCCCTACTACCTGTTGCTCTTGCTGACGCATACCATTCTCGCGGCGGCGATTGTCCCGCTGATCATCATTACGTTTGTGCGCGCCTTGCGCGAGCGCTTTGATGCGCACAAAAAGATTGCCCGTTGGACCTGGCCGTTGTGGATGTACGTCTCCGTCACGGGCGTCCTGATTTACCTGTTGCTGTATCAGGTGTTCCCCCAAAAGTGAAACGCCGGCCACCCGGCCGGCGTTGACTCGGAAAACTGGGTTCTTCCCGTTGCGGCTCACTTGCCGCTGACATCCAGGCAAACCACACTGCCGGCGGCGTTGCGGCAATAAATCTGGCCATTGGCCAGAACAGGCGTCGTCCAGCACTTGCCGCCCAGCACCTGGGCGCGCGCCGTGACATTGAAGGCGGCGGGCGACGCTTCCGCAACCATCAACTCGCCCTTTTCCCCCAGCACAATCAACTTGCCATCCGCCAGCATCAAAGAACCTTTCCCGGTCTGCTTCGCCGTCCATTTCACTTCGCCGGTGTCGAACACCACGCAGCGCAACTGGTCTTCATCCATGCCGTACACGTGCCCCTCCCAAAGCACGCTGCAATTCATGTGATTCCGCAGGTTCTTGTTTTCCCAAACCTTGGTGGGCGGCTGGCTGGCGACATCAAACACGCCGGCGCCGTGACCGTAGCCGGAGGAAATGAACACCTTGCTGCCGGAGATAATCGGATCGGAAGCATTCACGTCGTATTGGGTTTTCCAGGGAAAGCGCCAGATTTCCTTTCCGTCCGTGGGGTTCAACGCCACGACATGCTGTTTGGTGGCCAGCGCGACGGCACGTTTACCGTTGCTGGCGAATGGCACGAAGGACGAATAACCCGCCTCATCGCCCTCCGAACTCCAAACCACTCTGCCGGTTTTCTTTTCGAGCGCCGCGCCGGTGCTGCCGAGATTCAACAACGCCAGATCACCCTCGATGAATACCGAGCTGGCAAAGCCCCACGTGGGCATTTTTGCTTTCAATTCCGTGGCCAGATCCTTGGTCCAGACCACCGTCCCTTTCGCCGCATCGAGACAATGCACTACGCCCCGCTTGCTGAAGGTATAGACGCGGTCGCCGTCCACGGTTGGCGTGGCGCTGGGGCCGCCTTCATAATACTTGGGATCAAGTTTCGCCGGGTAGGAATACTTCCACAGTTCCTTGCCGGTTGCCGCGTCGAAGCAGAAGACCGAGTCGGTGTCCTTATCGTTGCCCGCGGCATAAACCCGGCCGTTGCTCACGGCCAGGGATGCGAAACCAATCCCCACCTCGGCTTTCCAAAGTTGCTTGGGGCCGGTCGCCGGCCAAGTGGCCAGCCAGCCGGTTTCCTTGGAAATGCCGTTGTAATCCGGCCCGCGATAATGCGGCCAATCCAACGCGTTGGCGGTGAGAATTCCCAACCCGGAAAGGGCGATAACAAGCAGGCCGTTGCGATTTTGCATGGCGGAGAGTTAGCGCACACCCAACGGACTGTCAACGTACGGTGCGCAGTTGGAAGTGACTTCCCGTCACGCCCTGAACCTTGGCTCCGCGGTGACCAGTGTATCCTCCCGGCGAGGGAGCACTTTTCTCAAGGGATTTGGCAGCGGCTTCATTGGCAACCGGACCAAGCAACGGCATCTTGCTCGCGAACCAATCATGCGTTTGCTAAAGCTTCTCCTGCTGCTTTGGGTTGGCCTGAGGGCCGTTTCCCCGGGCATGACGGCGCCGGGCCCGCTGACCATCTGGTTCACAAACGCTCCCCTGCCCGGTAACACCACGACCTGGTATCAGGAGTCTCTGCCCATCGGCAACGGCAAGCTCGCGGCGATGATTTACGGCGGCGTCAGCACGGAGCAGGTGCAATTCAACGAGGATACGATCTGGACGGGGCAGCCGCACGATTACTCGCATCCCAATGCCGCGAGTTATCTGGCCGGAATGCAATCCAACATTTTCAATTTAACCAGCGGACAAAGCGCCTTTTGGACAACCTGCTCGGCCAACTTCATGAGCCTTCCGTCGCGGCAACCGGCGTATCAGCCAGCGGGCACTTTGAACCTGACGTTTCCGCACAGCGGTCTCTTGAACTACCGGCGGGCGCTCGACCTGAGCAATGCCACCGTCAATGTGCGGTACGACTACAACGGCGTGAATTACAGCCGCGACTATTTTGCCAGCGCGCCCAGCAACAAGGTTATTGTAATCCGGCTCACCGCCAGCCAGCCGGGCAAGATCTCCTTTACCGCCTCCTTCAGCACGCTGCAAAGCGCCACGTATGCCGCCAGCGGCAACGATCTGGTGATGCACGCCCAGGTCATCAACAACGGCGATGCGCGCTATTACAGCACCGGTTGCACGAATGCCATTCGGTACGACGCGCGCTTGAGGGTGCTCCCCGAAGGCGGTGTGATGAATGCCACCGGCAATTCCATTTCCGTCACCAATGCTGACGCGGTCACCCTGTTGCTGGCCGTGGCTTCAAACTTCATCAAATACGACGACGTGGGTGCGGATTCTGTGGCGATCTGTTCAAACAACATCGCGGCCGCGGCACAAAACTCGTATGCCACGCTGCGACAGGCCCAGCTCGACGACTACCAGTCGCTCTTCAATCGG
This sequence comes from uncultured Bifidobacteriaceae bacterium, assembly GCA_964456685.1. Classification (GTDB taxonomy): domain Bacteria; phylum Verrucomicrobiota; class Verrucomicrobiia; order Limisphaerales; family JADLHS01; genus CAYWCK01. The sequence goes on from CAYWCK010000079.1 coordinate 14,983, forward strand.
GTGGTCCTCGACCTCGGTGGCACTGCGAAAACGAATGCCCCCATCGGCGTGCGGAAGCGCACGTTGCCAGCGGGCGATGATCCGCAACTCATCACGCTGGCGTTTCAACTCGGTCGTTACCTCATGATCGCCGGTTCGCGCCCCGGCTCACAACCGTTGAACCTCCAAGGTAAATGGAACGACCTCACCGCGCCATCTTGGGACAGCAAGATGACCCTCAACATCAACGAGGAGATGAATTATTGGGGCGCGGAGATGGCCAATCTCTCCGAGTGTCACCTGCCCTTGTTCGACATGATCAAAGATCTGGCGGCCACCGGCGCGCGCTGTGCGCAGACGAATTACAACGCCGACGGCTGGGTGGCCCACCACAACACCGACCTCTGGCGCGCCGCCGCGCCCGTCAATGGTCAGGATGGCGTCTGGCCGACCGGCGGGGCGTGGCTTTGCCAGCATCTTTGGTGGCATTACCAGTACACCGGCGACACAAACTTCCTTGCCACCACGGCCTATCCGCTGATGAAGCGCGCCGCGCAGTTCTTCGAGGATTTCCTCATCCCGCACAAGACCAACGCCAACTGGCTGGTCACGAATCCGTCTTATTCGCCCGAGCATGATCAATACGGAAACACGCCGAACGTTGCCGCGCCAACGATGGACAATGAACTCCTGCGCGACCTGTTCAAACATGTGATCGAAGCGACGCAGATTCTCGGCGTGGATGAAACCTTCCGCACCAACATCGCCGCCATCCGCGATCGCATTCCACCGAACCAGATCGGGCCCACTGGCTATCTTCAAGAGTGGTTGCAACCGTACGACGATCCGGGCCATCGCCACTGCTCGCATCTCGTTGGCCTGTTTCCGGGCGATGAAATCTCACCCTTCTACACGCCGGTCATGGCGCAAGCGGCGTTGCT
>CAYWCK010000080.1:0-15878 GCA_964456685.1 uncultured Bifidobacteriaceae bacterium
ATGAATCCAGTAGGTGTCGCACAGGTTCGGGCCGACGAGGCCGCCGCCGTCGGCGCGATGGCAGGGCGCACATGAAGTGGTGAAGATGCGCTGGCCTTCCGCGAGCATCGCCGAATCCTTGCTGGGCTGGAGCGCATCCAGGCCGGATTCGAATTTGGCAATGGCGGCGTTCTTGATCGCTTCGCCGCGTTCGGCTTCCTTCTTGTATTCCGCCGCCTGCAAATCGCCGGCACGAAACACGTGATAGTACAACAGGTAAACCACGGCGAAGATGTTGCAGAGATTGAACAGCCAGACCCACCAACGGGGCAGCAGGTTGTCCAATTCCCGGATGCCATCGGCATCATGGTCGAGGAGTTTGGGTTGTTGCGGTTGATTATTCATGGGAATTTTCCTGGTTGACCGGCTGGGCATCATTCAAGGGCAGGGCGCCCCGCTCTTGCGCGACGGATTTTTTCATGCGCAAGGCGAACACCACGGCCACGGTGAAAACGGCGAAGAACAGGCAGACCGAAATCACGCCATAGACTTCCACCCCGCCGATGCTAGTCAGAACATTTTTGATCATGGGTTAACAGGTTGGGTTTATTTGGTCGCGGGTGTGGCGGGGGCCGCGGCCGCCTGCGACTTGATGTCGGCACCTAAACGTTGCAAAAACGCGATGAGCGCGATGATTTCGCTGTCCGGCTTGGCATTGTCCACCGAGCCGACCTTGAGGTTCATGATCACCTTGGCCTGTTGCGCGGCGAGTTCCTTTTGGGCATCGCCATTCTCGAAGCCGGCCGGATACGGCACGCCGGTCTTGCGCAATGCCCGAATCCGCGAGGGCAATGCGTTGGTCTCGAGCTTCTGCGTCAGCAACCACGGATAGCGCGGCATGATCGAGCCCGGCGAGGTCAGCCGCGGATCGTCCATGTGGTTGAAATGCCAGGCATCGGGATACTTGCCGCCGACGCGGTGCAGATCCGGACCGGTGCGCTTGCTGCCCCACAGGAAGGGATGGTCGTAAACGAATTCGCCGACCTTCGAGTATTCGCCGTAGCGTTCCGTCTCGCTGCGGAAGGGCCGGACCATTTGTGAATGGCAGCCCACGCAACCTTCGCGGATGTAAATATCGCGGCCGAGCACTTCCAGCGGCGTATAAGGTTTCACGCTGGCGATGGTCGGGACGTTTTCTTTCACGAGGAACATCGGGACGATTTCGATCAAGCCACCAATCAGCACGGCCACCAGTGCGAGGACCGTGAAGGTGATCGGCTTGGCTTCGAGCCAGCGATGCTTGTAGGGATGCGGTTCGTCCGGATGATGCTGGCTGGCCAGCGGCGCGGCTTGCACTTCCTCTTCCGGCACGAACTTGCCGCTCTTGGCTGTCTTCCACAGGTTATAAACCATCAGCAGGGCGCCGATGATGTAGAGCGAACCACCCAGCGCGCGCAGCCGATACATCGGCACGATCTGGATGACGGTTTCCAGGAAGTTCGGGTATTGCAGGAAACCTTCGCTGGTGAATTGCTTCCACATCATGCCCTGGGTGATGCCGCTGGTGTACATCGGCACGACGTAGAACACCATGCCGAGCAGGGCGATCCAGAAATGCCAGTTGGCCAGCTTGTCTGAGTAGAGCTTGGTGTTCCACATCCGCGGGAACAGCCAGTAGAGCATCGAGAACGCGATGAATCCATTCCAGCCGAGCGCGCCGGTATGCACGTGGGCGATGGTCCAATCCGTGTAATGCGAAAGCGAGTTCACGCTCTTGATCGCCAGCGTCGGTCCTTCCAACGTCGCCATGCCGTAAGCCGTCACGGCCACGACCATGAACTTGAGCATGGGCGACTGGCGGACGCGATCCCATGCGCCGCGCAAGGTGAGCAGACCGTTCAACATGCCGCCCCAGCTGGGCGCCACGAGCATTACGCTGAACACCATGCCGAGCGATTGCGCCCAATCCGGCAGCGCCGTGTAGAGCAGGTGATGCGGGCCGGCCCAGATGTAGATGAAGATCAGGCCCCAAAAGTGAATGATCGAAAGCCGGTAGCTGAACACGGGGCGTTCGGCGGCTTTCGGCAGGAAGTAATACATGATGCCGAGGAAGGGTGTGGTGAGGAAGAAGGCCACCGCGTTGTGACCGTACCACCATTGCACCAGCGCGTCCTGCACGCCGGCGTAAATCGAATAGCTCTTGAACCATCCCGCCGGAATCTCCAGCGAGTTGACGATATGCAGCATGGCCACCGTCACGGCCGTGGCGATGTAGAACCAGATCGCGACGTAAATGTGTTTCTCGCGGCGCTTGATGATCGTGCCCATGAGATTGATGGTGAACACGACCCACACCAGCGCGATGGCGATGTCAATCGGCCATTCGAGTTCCGCATATTCCTTGCTGGTGGTGAGGCCGAGCGGAAGCGTGACGGCGGCGCTCACGATGATGGCCTGCCAGCCCCAAAAATTGATCCAGCTGAGCGTGTCGCTGAACATGCGCGCCTTGCACAGCCGTTGGAGGGAGTAATAAACGCCCATGAACATGGCGTTGCCCACGAAGGCGAAGATCACGGCGTTCGTGTGCAGCGGGCGCAGTCGTCCGAAAGTGGTGAACTGGAGGTTCAGATTCAGCTCGGGCCAGAACAACTGGCAGGCAATCAGCAAGCCGGCGCTGAAGCCCACGAGGCCGAAAATAATGGTGGCGATCGCGAAGGCGCGGACGATCCGATTGTCGTATTTAAAGGTTTCTACATTCATGCAATTGGCTGTGCTAGGCGGGTTGAGGGAAACTGAGGCGGGGCCGGCGCGTGGCCGGCCCCGCGAACCGAAGCTTTAGAAATGAACCACCGCATCAAACGTGAAGCGGTTGTCGAAAAGTCCTTTCGGAGTGGTGACGCACTGTTCAAACGCGAAGCCGACATCCACGTTCTTGTGCACCTTGGAACGGAAGCCCGCGCCCAGGGTGATGGTCGAGACGCCGCCGGCATCGGAGGCCCCGAAGTTGATCAGGTCATAACCTTCGATCCCGCCGAACGCCGGACCGTCGCCTTCCGTCAACACGGTGAAGCCGTTCATGGTCACGAACGGAATGAAGTATTTGCACACCGCGTAATCCAGCTGCAGGCTGTAGTGCAGGGAGGCGGTTTCTTCATCCGTGTCCAGCGGCAGGCGCGCCCCGAGGCTGCCCGTGAGGTGGAGTTTGTCCCAACCTTTCATGGCGGAGACGAACAGGTTGACTTCCCCATCGCCATTCCCTTGCAGCGCGTCCTTCTCGCCCCACGGGAATTCGAACTTCACGCCGGGCGTAACGATGAACTGATTTTCCACGTCATCGATCAACGCGTATTTCACGCCCGCCGCGATGTCCGCCCAGCCGTCGTTGTTCAAGGACGGAACCTTGGAACGAATCTGCACGTAACCATCCTTGGTGGCGATGATGGCGAGGCGATCGTTGATGGCCCAGCGCGCCTGGACGGCGAATACCTGCGCAAAACCACCGATGAATTCGCTCGGGATATTGTGATAGATGTACAACGGCCGGACTTCGCTCTGAATCAGCGGCGATTCAAAGAAAAGCGGATTCGCCACCGGCGAGATCGCGTCGTCTTTCCAGCAGCCGGTTTCGCCGGCAGTCGCGGTGGATGCGACCGTCGCCAGCAACGCCGCGCCGCACAGCCACCCCATGCCCTGTCTTTGAGTTTCTGTTTTCATGATTTTCTATTGTCTGCCCTGTTTTTCACCGCCGCCCCGTTGGGTTTTTTCCAACCGCGCAGCGGGAGGGGGAGCAGCGATGTCTCCCGCCTGGCGGAAATTGTTCTCCGGCGTCCGACCGGCTTCTTCGAGCAACACCCGAAGGGACGGCGTGACGGTGTCTTCGTATTGACCCGCCCGCACCGCCCAGATGAAACCACCCAGAAACACCAGCGCCAGCGCGAGGCTCACGAGGATCAGAATGGGGATCACGCTCATCGCGTTTCCCTCCGCTCTGCCGGGCTCGTTTCTGCTACTCTGACGAATTTCATTTCCTAATCTTGTGGGTGTGGCTTCCGTTGAAACCCTAATGAGTCAACCCGTTCTGGGTTTTGACCGCTACGCCTGGATTTCGGTTTTCTTGACCTGGATTGCGCTCGTTCAACCGGGCGCGAAACTCGGACGGCGAACAGCCAAATCGGCGACGAAACGCGCGATTAAAGTAAGGGATGGACTCGAAGCCGGCCTCGAAGGCCACATCGCTTACCCGGCGTTCGGGGTCATTCAATAGATCGCGGGCCTTTTCCATGCGCAGCTTCAGCCGATATTGGCTGAACGTGACCCCGGTCTGCTTCTTGAACACGGAGCAGAAATGGCACGGGCTGAGATTCACGCGCATGGCTACTTCCTTGAGCGAAACTTTGTCGGGCCGGCTTTCCGCCAGGAAAGCCTCGATCTTCACCAGGAGGGTGGAGCGCTTGGATTCCCGCGCTTGCAGCTCCTGTTTTCCGCATTCCTCGAGGTAACGGCCGAACATCCGCAAGAGTGTGCCGGCGGCGCGGCATTTCTCGGAGGTGAGTTGCGGCGTGAATTGCCACGTGGTTTGCAATTGATTGACGCGATCGCCCAGGCCGGATTGATCCAGCTTGGCGACCAGGCGGGCGAGCCGATTGCCATCCAACGAATGCATCGTGAACGGCCCCGCCAGCAAACTGCCCACGTGCTGGCCGCCGAGAAAAATCGGCACCAGGATCTTCACCAACCCGGAGGGACAGCAGTATTGCACCGGGCCGAGCTGATTCACGGCGCGCTTCTCCGCCCGCAGCAACTTGCGCTTGCACACCGTGCCGCTGGGATCGCCGAGGCAGCCATCCACGCAAAACGCGCCGTCCGATTTGGCCTTGGCCGCCACGCTGGCGGACACCAGCGCCAGCGCCACGCCCGTGGCGCAAGTGAAGGCCACTTGTTGTTCGCGCACCATCGGGGAGGTTGCCAGCCGGGCCCAGACTTCATGCTCGGGAGAAACAGAATTGATCATGCTTCCGTCCTTTCGGCCAGCAAGCCGCCGCGCCGGGCGGTCCACGTTGCCGCGCCACACGCAAAGGCCACCACCGTCACCGAACTCAGCGGCATGAGAATGGCGCAAACCACGGGCGAAAGCCGGCCGCTGGCCGCCACCGCCACCCCGACCGCGTTGTAAAGGGCGGAGATCAGGAACGCCGTGCGCACCACCCGCGTGGAACGGCGCGCGTACCGCAGCACATCCGCCAGGCGCGCGACCATGCCCGCCTCGGCAATGACGTCGCTCGCGGGTGAGAACGCGCTCGCGTTTTCCACCACCGCCACGCCCACGTTGCTTTGCTTGAGCGCGCCGGCGTCATTCAAACCGTCGCCCACCATCATCACCGTGCGACCGGCGGCCTGCTGGTGCTTGATGAAATTCAACTTGTCCAGCGGCGTCTGGCTGAACCGCAATTCGGCCCGCGCCCCGAACAATTCATGGAAGCGCTCGCGCTCCTTGTCGTTATCGCCGCTCAACAAGGCGACGGATTGTGTCTCCCCCAGACTCGCGAGCAGCTGCTCGGTTTGCGGTCGCACGGCGGTGGTGAGGAGGAAATACCCGCGATTCTTGCCGTCGATCGCAACGTGCACAACGCTCCCAGCGGCCGGTTCAGCATCGTGTTTGTCTCCAATATCTGATCCAACCTTCTGGTTTGATGATTGGGACGTCTGGCCAAGCTGCACGCCCCGTGAGTCCAGCCACGCCGCCGAGCCCATCCAGATTTCATGGCCGTCCACGCTGCCTTCCATGCCGCAGCCAGTCGTCTCCAGAAAGGAGCGCACCGGCTCGGGGAAATGTTCGCGCGCAATCGCCTCACCAATCCGCACGGGCAATGGATGCGTGGAGTGCCGTGTCATCGAGTAAAGCCAGCGTTCCTCCCTGGCGGACAAACCTGCGCCCAGCCACCGCACGCTGCCGGCGCCGGCCGCAGTGAGTGTGCCCGTCTTGTCGAACACCACGGCGTCCACGCGGGCCAGGTTTTCGAGGATGTAGGGATTCCGCAGAAATACTTTGCGCCGGGCGAGCACGCGTTGGGCAGTGCCCAGGGCAAATGGTGCGGCCAAGGCCAACGCACACGGACAAGCGACGATCAACACCGATGCGAACGCCTTTAGCGAGAGCGCCGGATTGACGAACGCCCAGAAAACTGCCGCGCCCACGGCGATGGCGATAACCAGCTTCGTGAAGCGCTGGCTGTACTGGTTGGTAAGCGTGTTGAACGTTTCGTCGCCTTGCTTGCGGAAGGCGTCCTGATTCCACAGCGAAGTCAGGTAACTCTGCGACACGGCTTTGACCGTTTCCACCTCGATCCCGCCCCCCATCTGGCGTCCGCCGGCATAAAGATAATCGCCCTCGCTCTTCTCGACCGGTTCGGATTCGCCGGTCACGAAACTGTAGTCAATGAGCGCCGGCCCGCTTACGAGTTTTGCATCCGCAGGGATCAATTCGCCATTGCGAATCAACAAACGGTCGCCGACTTGGAGTTTCGCCAGCGAGATTTGTTCTTCGCCGTCCTTGAGCGTCCCACGCCCATCGGTTCGGGTGCTGGCTGCCCCGCCACATTTCCGCGTCACCGAAAGTGGGAAGAAAGATTTGTAATCTCGATCAAACGCGAGCCGGTCGTAGGTTTTCTGTTGGAAGAACCGGCCGCAGAGCAGGAAGAAAATCAAACCGCACAACGAATCAAAATAACCATCCCCCCGGCCGCTGAACACCTCGTAGGTGCTTTGCAGGAAGATCGCCGCCACGCCCGCAGCGATGGGCACATCAATGTTCAGCAGGCGTTGCCGCAAGCTGGTCCACGCCGCTCGCCAGTAATCCTGCGCACTGTAGATCACCACCGGCAGGGCCAGCGCAAAGCTGATCGCCCCGACCAGCTTGCGAAAACCCGGGCCGGCAAAGGCGTCCAGCCCGAGATAGGCCGAGATGCTGAAAAGCATGATGTTGCCGAACGCGAAGCCCGCCAGGCCGGTTTGGATCCACAGCCGGCGTGCAAAGCGATGGCGCGGTTTGGTTTCAAGCGCAGCCAGTTTGAGCTCCGGTTCATAGCCCAGGGAGGCCAACAAGGCGACCACCTCGCTCAACTTCACCCGCGACGGATCGAACGAAAGCCCCACTTCTTTGCGGGGGAAATTCACTTGAGACGGCCCAAGCCCGGGCCGGAGGCGGAACAAATTCTCCAGCAGCCAGACGCAGGCGATGCAGTGGACAGCCGGCAGATGGAACGTCACCCGGGTGAGGCGGTCGTCACTGTAATCCACGAGCCGTTCCCGGACCACGGGTTCATCCAGGAACCGGAACTGGTCCACCTTGCTGGTGGCGCTGACCCGCACGCCCGCGGCATCGCTGAGCTTGTAGAAATCCGTGAGGCCGTTCTCGGTGAGCAGTTCAAAGACGGTCAGGCAGCCTTGGCAACAGAAGGACTTTTCTCCGCGTTGCAGCCCCTCGGCGCGGCAGAGGGTGCCGCAATGAAAGCATGATGCTTCCCGAGCCGGCGATATGGGGGCCGGCACGCTCGTATCCCAATTAACTGTCGGCCCTTTCATTCGCGCAGGTGCTACCGGGGTAGAGTGCGCGAACCCCGCCCGACGGGCTCACCATCTTTTAACCAATCCTGACCGGATTTTGCCGGGGCCGCCGGATGGAGGAATGCGCGGGGAGGCGATTTGCCGGTTGAAACAGCGAAATCAACGGTTGAGCGGCCGATAAAACAACTCTTTGGCCTCGATCTTCATGCCCGGATTGTGGCCTTGGATGGCGAAGTGGCCGGCAGCATATTCGGTATCGTCGTAGGTCATGACGGGCTGGTCATTGATCCAAAACTCGATGTGGGGACCGATCGCCCGGATGCGGTAGCTGAACCACTCGCCGTCCTTGGTCAACAGCGCGCTGGCCTTGCCGGTGGGCTTGCCCGGTTTCCACAACCAGCCGGTGTAGGCGTCCTGGCTGTTGCAGATTTGGGCTTCGTAACCGCGGGGAAAACCATCCGGATTGTCGGTGGGCGGATTCGCCCGAAAATACCATCCGCTGTTGGCCTTGGCGCCCTGTTCGGTGACTCGGAACATCCCCTTGAACTCAAAATCGGATGCGGTGGCGTCGGTATAGATGTGGCCCATGCCGCCAATTCCGGTCAGCACGCCTTGCTCCACGGACCACGTCGCCTTGCCCCTCACGGTCCAACCGCTCAGGTCCTTGCCGTTGAACAGCGAAATCCAGCGGTGACCACCCTCGCGGTGGGTAGCGCAGCCGACTAACAATAAACCAAGCCAAACGGAGATGATTTTTTTCATGTACATGCCCTTCTGTTGATCTCAGGTTTCTGCAACGGCGGGTGAATGAAAAGCTTTATGTGCGGCGATTTGTCATCGACCGGGCGGCGCGGCCAGCTGGTCCAAGCGGCGCCATTTATGGCTTGAGTTCATTCGCCTAGCGTGGCAACGCTTCTGTCACATCCCACCCAACATGTTTGACCTATGAAAAAAACCTTCTGGCTGTGCACTGCAGTGTTAACCCTCGCTCTCCTCGGTCGCGCCGCTGCGCTCGCCGATGAACTCGCCGCGCTCGCGGGCAAGTGGACTGCCACGCGCAGCGATGACCAGGGGCGGAGCGGCAATCTGATTTTGGAGATCAAACAAAGCAAATTCACTTTCCAGGTCCAGAGCGGCGGGCGGGTGGTGCTTTACGCCGAGGGCGATGTCAAAGCGGAAGCGGCCGGCGCATTGAAGACGGCGAAGTTTTTCAATATCCAAGGCGGCACATCGAAGGACGATCTGCAATCGGTGGATGACGAGCGCACGGTTGTCTATCTGCTCTCGGGCGATGAGCTTTCCGTGGCGGCCAATTTTGACCGCGAACGCTCCGAGCCGCCAAACGTGACCATTTACAAAAAGGCCGCTGCGGAGGCCAAGACGCTGGTGATTGACAAGATCGTTATGAACCAGACGGTTCAGGGCACAGATTTTTATCTCTGCTTTGAAGCCACCGTGGACGGTGTGACCAAGCGCTTCAATCTTCCCAACAAAACCTACAACGGGAAGGAAGTCACCGTTGAAACGGAACTGGCCGTGCCCAATGTTAAAGCCGGCCAGACTTGCAAGTTCGTGTTGAAGTTGGATGACGTTGCCGGCGACGAATGCACGGAGGAGATGGACAACCGCAGCGCCGGCAGCTTCAGTGTCAGCGACAAGGGTTCCCAAGCCTTTAAGCCGGAGGATCAGTGGGGTTACACGATCCACTGGCACCTCAAGTAGGCTCCGCCGTCCACAAATCTCCGCGCCCGCAAGGATTCGCCTTTCCCAGGCGCTTCCCCTACGTTGGGCCGCGTGAAACTGATTTCCTGGAATGTCAACGGCCTGCGCGCCGTGCTGCGGAAGAATTTTTTGGAGTTTCTCGACGCCGAGAAGCCCGACGTGCTTTGTTTGCAGGAAACAAAATGCACACCTGACGATGTCGAGCAGCTTTGGCCCACCAAGTATTCAACGCATTGGAACAGCGCGGAGAAAAAGGGCTATTCTGGCACGGCTATTTTCACCAAAACCCCGCCGCTCAAAGTGACGCCGCATATCGGCGTTGCCGAACACGACAAAGAGGGTCGCGTGCTCACGGCAGAGTTCGCCGAATTTTTTCTGGTAAACGTATATGTGCCGAATTCAAAACGCGACTTGAGCCGGCTGCCGTATCGCCAGACGTGGGATCAGGATTTCCTGCGCTATCTCAAGAAACTGGAGAAGAAGAAGCCCGTCGTGTTCTGTGGCGACCTCAACGTCGCGCATCAGGAAATCGATCTCACGCATCCGAAAGCCAATGTGAAGAATCACGGCTTCACGCCGGAAGAGCGCGCAGGTTTTACTTCCTTTGTGGAGGCGGGCTTCGTGGACACCTTTCGTGAGTTTGAGCAGGGCGGCGGCCATTATACCTGGTGGAGTCAGATGGGTGGCGCCCGGGCGCGGAATGTGGGGTGGCGGCTGGATTATTTCCTGGTCTCGCAAGCGCTGCGCCCAAAGCTCAAGCGCGCCTTCATCCGTCCGGAAGTCCTCGGCAGCGATCATTGTCCCGTGGGCATCGAGCTGCGCTGATCGGCGGCAAGCAAAGTAGTTGTTGCCCGCTGACGCAATGTGTTTAATAGCGCCGCACAGCGCGAAATTATCGAGCGTGACATGATCTGGTGGTCTAAACAGCAGCTTAAATCCAAGGACGCAAAGGTTCGCCAGCGCGCGGTCGAAAAAATCGTGGCGGAAGGCAGCGCCAAAGCGTTGCCCGCGTTGACCGAAGCCTTCAAGGAGGGCGACGTGGACGTGCGCCTTGCCATCGTGGCCGGCTTGGGTGAATTGCGCGATGAAGGCGCCACCACCACCCTTTGCACCGCGTTGCGCGATTCCGTCGAGCCCGTCCGCGCGGCTGCCGCCAAAGCGCTGGCGCGCATCGGCGGCACGAAAACGATCAGTGCATTGGTCGCCGCATTGAAAGATCCCGCCACTTCCGTCCGCTGGCAGGCCGCCCGTTCGCTCGAGGAACTCCGTTTCAATCCCGCCAACGACACCGAGCGCGCCTGGCTGGCCGTGGCCGCCGGCAAGCTGGAACTCGCCGCCAGTTGCGGCGTGGACGCCATCGAGCCGATTGCCAGCGTGCTGCGCAACGGCGCCTACCAGGAGCGGCACGCGGCCGTTCTCACCCTCAGCCAGATTCCCGATGCGCGGGTCCAACAATATCTCATCGCCTCGTTGAGCGATCGCGAAGATCAGGTGCGTTGTGCGGCTGTGGAAGCCCTGCGCAAACTCGGCGGCCCGGAGGCGTCCGTCGCCCTGATCGCCATCTTGCGCGATCCGCACAAGCACGTCCGGTCGGCCGCGGCCGAGGCGCTCGGACAATTGAACAATCCGGCCGCCTTGGCGCCTTTGCGCCAAACCCTGATGGATCCGGTCTGGGAAGTGCGCGCCACCGCGGCGCTGGCGTTGGGTCGATTGCGGGATCCGCAGGCGGTGGAAACGTTGCTTAGCATGTTGAATGATCGCGATGCCGAAGTGCGCGAGGCTGCCGTCCGCGCGCTCGAAATGCTCGGCGACCGTCGCGCCATCACCGGCTTGGTGCTGACCTTGAAGGATGAGAAGGCCATTGTCCGCCAACGGGCGCTGGCCGCTTTGCAAGTGCTGGACCGCAACTGGTCGCAGACGGACGCCGCGCGCGCGGCGGCGCCGCAATTGCAGGAAGCCTTGCGCCACAACGAGTATTGGGTGCGCCAGTCCGCAGCCGACGCCTTGCAGCGCTTGAGCCAGTCGCAGGCGGCGGAATTGCGCGGCCTCCCGGCTTCGCAACCCGCGCTCTCGGCCCCGCTGCATTACCGGCGGCAAGCGGCGGCGGAGGCCTGTCTCGCGTTGCTCTCGGACTTCGATCACGAATTGCGCGCCGCGGCGGCGGCGGCCTTGGGCCGTCTGGGCCAGGCGGGCGCGGCTCCCGCGCTGCAACACGCCGCGCAGGACGCCGACGAGGAAGTCCGCAAGGTGGCCATGAACGCGCTGGCTTTGTTGCAGGCGCAGGTCGGGTCGGAAAACCGCGCGTTGGTCACGGGCGAGATCTTTCCGTTTTGAAGGGCATGAAACGCAAATTACTTTTTGTGGATGGCGAAGCCGGGGCCTTGCGGGAGCTCCACGACGAGCTCGCGGCCAGCTCATCCACGTGGGAACTGCTTTATTGCAAGAGCGGTCTGGTGGCCTTGAATGCGCTCCAGGCCCAGCCGTGTGAGGCCGTCGTCACGGAGCTGCGGCTCAGCGACATGAGCGGCGAACAATTGCTCGAACACGTCGCCCGCGCCCATCCGCAAACCCATCGCATCGTGTTGGCCGACCTCGGCGATGTGCAGGCCTTGCTCCATTGCGTCGGCAACGTGAATCAGTTCCTGATTCTGCCGTGTGAAGTGGATCGGTTGCAGATCGTGCTCGAACGGGCGCTCACCTTCCAGCTCTGGCTGCCGAACCAGACGGTGCGCGATCTCCTCGGCCGCTTGCCGCAATTGCCCAGTCCGGAGGAAAGTTACGGCCGCGTTGTGCAGGAACTGCAATCGCCGAACGCCGACCTCGCCACGGTGGCGGAACTCATTGCGCAGGATCCCGCCATGGCCGCGCGCGTGTTGCAGCTTGCCAACTCCGCCGCTTACGGCCTGCCCACCGAAGATGCCGATCCCCGCGCCGCCGTGTGCGAACTGGGCCTGGCCAATGTCCGCTCGCTGCTGCTGCTCGCGCACACGTATTCCAATTTCAGCAAGGCGGCGGGCGCCGGGTTTTCCGTCTCCGAACTCTGGCGTCATTCGCAAGCCACGGCGCGGCTGGCGGCGGCGCTGGCGCGCGCGGACGGTGCGGACGCCGCGGCCGCGACGCAAGCCGCCACGGCGGGTTTGTTGCACGACCTCGGCAAGCTCGCGCTCGCGGTGAATCTGCCGGACCATTGGCGGCGCGTGGTGGAACTGGTGAAAGCCGGTGCGCTGCCGTCGTGGCAGGCCGAGCAACAGGTTTTTGGCACCACCCACGGCGAAGTCGGCGGCTGGCTGCTGGGTGTGTGGGGCTTGCCGGTGTCCATCGTGGAAGCCGTGGCGCTGCATCATCATCCGGCGCGATTTCTGAGTCCCGGTTTCTGTCCGCTCACCGCCGTGCACGTGGCGGATGCGTTTTTGCATGCGGACACGCTGGAGGCGGCCCAGAGCCGGCTCGATGCCGAATATCTGCGCGCCATCGGCGTGGAGGAAAAACTAACGCAATGGTGGGCGCTGGCCCGCGACGCCCAGAAATAGACCATGCCCCCGGCTGACATCATCAAGGCAAAGCTGCTGTTCGTGGACGACGACCGGACGTTTCTGGATTTTCTGCACCAGACCTTCCTCGAATTCAGCCGCGGCCAGTGGGAAATGGAATGCGCCACGGACGCCGCCGGCGCGCTGGCGTATCTGCGGAACGAAACGGTGGACCTCGCGGTGCTGGACCTGAACATGCCGGGCGTGAACGGGCTGCAATTGCTCCGCATGCTCAAGCGCGAGTTTCCGAATCTGCAGATGGCTTTCCTCACCGGCCAGGGCGACGAGGAAGCGCGCCGGCTGAGTCTCGAGGAAGGCGCGGCGATGTTCCTCGAAAAACCGGCGAGCCTCGCCGGCATGGAGAGCCTCTTCGCCACGATCAACGAACTCGCGCGCTGGCAGCAACGGCTCGGGGGCCGGGGCGTGGTGCGCCGCGCCGGTTTGCTGGACCTCGTGCGCATGGAATGCAAGAGCGGCAACTCCCGGTTGCTGGAAGTATTCGGCGCGGAAGAACGCGGGCAGATCTGGATCAAAGCCGGCCTGATCATCCATGCGCTGGCGCCCGAGAAGCGCGGGCAATCGGCCTTCACCCATCTCGTGTGCCTGCCGAATGCCGAGGTGCATCTCAAGCCGTTCGTCGAACCCATCGAGCGGTCCGTGGATCGCGAATGGGAATTCCTCGTGCTCGAAGCCGCGCGCGTGCAGGAACAGTTGTTGCAAACCGCCGCCGCGGCGCCCCCAGCAGAACCTCCGCCCGCACCCGCGCCCGCCAAGGCGGAAACGCCCGCGCCGCTGCCGCCGCGAGCGCCGGAAGTACCACCGGCTCCGTCCGCCGCGCCCGCCGCGCCGTTGCGAATGGCGAGTTCTCCGCCGCCGCCGAAAACGCCGCCGCTCCCCGCCGCTCCCGCACCGGTGGTGAAGGAGCCATTACCGGTTCCCCCGCCGGCCCAGGCCCCCGCGCCGCGCGTGACCACCCCGATTCCGGAAGTGACCATCACCGTGCCCGCCGCGGTGCCGGTGCCCGAGGCGGCGCCACTGGCGGCCCTGACCGAACCGCCGGTCGCGCGGGTGTTGAAGTTGGAGCCGCCGGCCACGGGCTGGCAGGTGGAGGAAATGTTGATCTGCTCCGAGCGGCGCGAGGTCTATTACGAGCAAGCGTGCGCGGAAATCCAGAAGCGAGTCTCGTTGATTGATTTTGTCCACCAGAAGAGCCGGCAGTTGGGCACGGGCCTGCCGCTGGGGAAGTTCGACCGGTTGGAACTCCAGGGCGCGGGCGGCCGTGCCGTGATTCAGCAGCGCCAAAACCGGTTCGTGTTCGTCCGCACCAACACGGTGGCCCGTCCGCTGGCCGGTGAAACGCACGCCGATAAATCCGTGCTCGAATGGCTCGCCCAGCAGGCTGCGGCGCGCGGCGTCCTCGCCTGCGGCGTGGCGCTGCCGGATCGGCGGGTGCTCACGCATTCCTTTCAACCGGAGCTGGCGCTTTCCGCGTTGAACGTCGCCTGGCCGGGCGTGCCGGACACCTTTGATGCCGCCGCGCGGCTGTTGCTCCCGGCGTGGCAGTTGCGGTGGATTTTCGAGCGCGCCCAGATCTATTGCACGCGCCGCCCGGATGGCGCGAGCCTCGGCCTGGTGTTGGAACGCAGCGCGCACGCGGTTGACTTGCCCGCCATCGAGCGGTTCTTCGCGGAATTCCTCACCCTGCGGGCGGCGTGAGCCCGGCTGGAAGTTAATGTCCCAAACGAACGCCCGGCGGAGAATTTTCCTGAGAAGTTATTCTTGAATGCCGATTGAGTTGATGACGGGCGGCTTTGCCTCGGTTTGGCAGAGTGCTAAAGAGTAAAACTGCCTCAGGTTCGTTGAGTTCCATGAGCCTTGTGCCGCCTCGGCGCCGTCACTATTCTCCGCGGCATGAACAATCATGCTCCGGCGTTCATCAAGGAAGATCCGTGGCGCATTTTCCGCATCATGGCGGAATTCGTGGATTCGTTTGAAACGCTTTCCCGGGTCAGCCCGGCGGTGACCATCTTCGGCTCGGCGCGGATGCCGCGGAAGGACAAGTATTACAAGGCGGCGGTCACCCTTGGTCGCGAGCTGGCCAAGCGCGATCTGGCGGTCATCACCGGCGGCGGGCCGGGCATCATGGAGGCGGCGAACAAGGGCGCAGCGCTGGCCAAGGGCCGCTCGGTGGGCCTGAACATCGAGCTGCCGCACGAACAGGAAGGCAACCGGTTTGCAAACGTGCCGATTCATTTCCATTACTTTTTCGCGCGCAAGGTGTGCTTCGCCAAATACAGTGTGGCGTTCATCTTCATGCCCGGCGGCTTCGGCACGCTCGACGAGTTTTCCGAAATCGCCACGCTCGTGCAGACGCAGCGCATCCCGGCCTTTCCGCTGATCTTGTTCGGCAAAAAATTCTGGACCGGTGGCCTGCGCTGGATGCGCGACCAGATGCAGGTGGAAAACAAATTCATCGGCCCGGGCGACCTGAAGCTTTTTACCGTCACCGATGACCCGCATGAAGCCGTGCGCGTCATCATGGATTACCTCCAGCGCGTCGGTCCGCCGGACCGCGTGCCGATGGCGTTTTCGTGAGGCAGCGGAGAGAAGAATGAGAACGACCTTCAAGAGGACGCAGCTTCTCGCCTGCTACGTCCTGGCCGGAGCGCTTTGTTCGTGCAGCCGTGTGAGCGTTGAACAGGACTGCTCGAACAAAATGAACCAGCTTTATTCGGCTGCGGTGTCGGTATGTCTTGAACAGCGGCTCAAGCCAGACCAGGTGATTAACATGAGCGTTTTGTCCGCTTACGTGCGGCCGACCGACCTTGTTTGCTCCGCCGGCAAGATTCCGTACTCTTCGTTCTCCGTGCTTCAGGGGCCTGCATGTCCGAACGGGCACAAATTTGAACCCGGCGCTGCGCGACCTTTGCGTGTCCCTTCTTCAAATTTCAAAGTCGCGTCACTTTACGAAGCGCACGGTTTTACCAACCTCATTGATTACGTAAATCAGCCAATGACCGGGCACAGGACCGCCGATCAGAAAAAGCCGTGAGGCCTTGCCATATCTCCACCTTGCCCTCTGGG
>CAYWCK010000081.1:0-430 GCA_964456685.1 uncultured Bifidobacteriaceae bacterium
CCTGATACTGGCCTTTCGCGTCGTTGAGCAGCACGGTGTAACCGCAGAGCTTGAGTCCCGCCGCAGACATTTCCAATTGCACGGAGAAATCGGCCACACGTTCCAACCACGGCTCGACGACCAGTTGGCGGCCACCGCGCAGCGCATTCACCAGCCAGCGGCGTTGGTTCTCCAAAAGCTCCGGCTCGAAGAGGCGAATGGCGTTGCTGCCGGCGAGCCCGATGGCTTCTTTGACGACAACCTTGTGATGACCGCGCGCACGGATGGCGGCAATGGCGGCGAGCGCCTCGTCGGTTGAATTTACGGCGACGCCGACCTCGGCTTGCGAGCAGAGGTAGGGCGCGTCATTCCGTGCGCGCCGTTCGCTCGCATCACCTGCGGCGGGCAGAGGACTGCCCGCCCTACCTGCCAGGAATCTTCGCAGGAAATC
>CAYWCK010000081.1:440-15698 GCA_964456685.1 uncultured Bifidobacteriaceae bacterium
CAATGGCGGCGAGCGCCTCGTCGGTTGAATTTACGGCGACGCCGACCTCGGCTTCAGTACAAAGCCAATCGGTCTCAGCTGGGCGACCCGGCCGCGCAACCCGACCGCCCAGGAATCTTCGCAGAAAATCTGCGCTCCAGGCTTTGGAGTAGAGCTGGGCCAGTTTCGGATTGTAGCGTTGTTCGGGGGTCCGTTGCTCCGCGGCAATTTGCGGGAAAAGTGGCGCGAGCAAATCAACAATATCCTGCGACCACGCCCACGGACGGAGGCGACCCAGTTTGCGCGAACCCAATGCTGCACGCTCTTTCATCTCCACGAACTCGGGCAGCGGAAAGCCCGCCTGCTTGATGCCGCTGAGGAATTCCACCGAAGGCTTTTGCTCGATGAGCACGATGTCGTCCTGCCGGCAGAGGAATTGCGGCAGGTTTTCCACATCCCGGGCGAGCGCCGCCTGGTGTTTCGTCGGATTGAACGCCTTGCCTTCCGCGATGCGACCTTCGGCAAACGGATTGAACACGAACACACTCGGCGTGCGACCTTTCGATTGCGAATAGACGTTCAGCTCTGCGATGAACTGTCCGTCCAGACCGGCAGCGCGGCGACCCTCGACATTCAGCGAGAAACCCTTCGCCCGCTGTGGCGAAAGCGGGAATTTCAGAGTGCGACAAAACGCCTCCCAGTCGGTTTGGCTTGGATTTTTCCAGCGGCGAAACCATTTCAAACCGTAAGCGACGTGGCCGATTTCATCGCGATAGATTTTTCCCAACAGCTTTGCGGTAGCGTCATCGCCAACCTTGCCGAAACCGCGCGCGAAGTGGCCGGCGAAATCGAGATTCGCCTGCTCGAATGTCAGGCAAAGTCCGGCGACGTAATCAATCGGATGCTCCATCGGCGCAACGCAGCGCCAAAAATAACCACTGACGGGCAACTCGCCGAACTGCAGGCCGCAAGCCTTGATGCGCTCCATGTAAAGCCGCGTGTGTTCCTGCTCATCCTTGAGCGTTTGCAGCACGCCTTTGCGGAAGGCGGCGGGCGCGTCGGGAAACTTCAACAACACCAACGCCATCAGCTCCGTGGCGAGCAATTCGTGGTTGGCGAAGAAATGGAGCAGCTTGCCGCGTTCGCGTTCCTGTTCGAGTTGGTGCAGGCCGGGAAATTCGGCCTTGGCGGCGCCGTGTGGTTTGAAGCGCAAATTTTCCGGCCGCCCCGGCGCCGCTGGGGTGGCCAGCGCCGCGCCGGGCTGTTCGTCGGTGATGTCGTCCGGACAATGGAGTTTTTCCTCCAGCGTCCTGGCGAACAACACCCTTTCAGCTAACTCCCGCAGTTCCATCGTGCGCCACAATTCTGCACGGGAATTCGTCTGGCGCCACGATGAAAACTAAACCTGCTCCTTCCGTTCCAGTTGAAGCAACAGGCGCTTGCGCCACAGACCGCCGCCGTAACCGGTGAGACTGCCGTCTTTGCCAATGACGCGGTGACACGGGATCAAAATGCAGATTCGGTTCATCCCGTTCGCGCGCGCGACGGCGCGCTGGGCGGTGGGTTGGTCAATCCGACGAGCGAGTTCGTCGTAGGAAATCGTTTCGCCGTGCGGAATGCTTTGCAGCTCGCGCCAGACTTTTTCCTGGAACGATGTGCCGCGAAGAGCGATTGGTGTGGTGAATTTGCGAAGCCGACCCTCGAAGTATGCCGCCAGTTCCCGCTGGAGCTGCCTCAGCCATTTGTGTTCACCCGGCACAATCGCGCAGCGGAATCGCTTCTGCAGCGTTGCGAGGTTTGATTCCAACATCCGGCGGTCGGTGTATTCGAGCAGACAGATCCCGCGGTCACTTGTGCCAGCAAGCAGCGGCCCCAGCGGGCTTTCGATCATCGCGCAGACGACGCGCTCGCCGTTCTGGCGCGCACGACCCGGGGCGTTGCCGAACGTGCGATTGAAAGCGTCGCGAAAGCCGCTGTGGGATTCAAAGCCGCTGTCGAACACGACTTCATCAAGCGTTCCGCCGTTCCGAATTTTCGTGAACGCGCCCGCGAGCCTACGGCCACGACACCACGCGGTGAAGCTCATGCCATAATGTTGTTGAAACCAGCGGCGCGCGCGCTCGGGCGAAACACCGCAGGCTCGCAGATCGCCAGCTTTCAAGCGCACCTCCGGCTCGACCTCGACGCGCGCCATCAACTTCGCCACCCAGGCGGGCGGCGTGCCGTTCGTTTCGAGTGGGTGACAGCGTTTGCAGGGACGGTATCCGGCAAAGAGGCATTCCTTGACCGAACCAAAGTATTCCAGGTTCTCCTGTTTCGGGCGCGAAGGACAAGAGGGACGGCAAAAGATGCCCGTAGTTTTGACCGCCATGAAGAATACGCCGTCATAATCGGCATCGTGCTCGCGACAAGCGCGCAGCATTTCCCGGGGAGACGGCAGAAGCAGAGCTGTTGATTCGGTTTGCACGGGATCAATGTATCACGTGCCGCCACCGAAAAAGCGACGCGGCGCTCCAGCAGGCAGGACTCAATTCCGATGGCTCTTTTTCAAGAGTTCGTAAGCGCGAATGGCGTTCTTGTCGCCAGCCGCAACACCCGCGAGCAAAGTCGATTCGAGCGAACGCTCAGTGTTGTAGATCGCCATGCCCTGCTCCACGTTCAGGTTGGGCCGCGCCTTGATGGTCTGGATGGTCTGGATGGCCTGCTCGTAGTTGGCTTGCTGCAGGGCTTTGGAAATTGCGTCCGCCTGGGATTTGATTTCGGGATTCGCGGTTTGAAAAACCTGCTGGATCTGCTGGGCGGCCTGGGCGGGTTTTGGCGGCGTGTCGGAAACGGGTGCGGCATCGCCAGACTTGCCGCAGCCAGAGACCGCGCAAACGACTACAATCAGCGTCAAGCACTCAAGCCAACGATTGATGAATTTCATGACAGAAAGGAAATGGGGTTAATCACCCGTCCGACTGCCGGGATTGCACCACATCCGACCCGGGCGGATTCCCCGATATCCGGGCAACCCGGCTTCGATGGCATAAGCTTTGAATTTGATGAATTCGAACTGTCCGCCAAACATGCCCATGACGATGCCTTGATTGTGCCGGACGCTGCCGCCCTCATCCGGTTTGCTGGCGGCATTGTCGTAGTAGGAAGGTTGCTTCTCGTCGGATTCCCAATAGATCATGCTGTCGGGTTTGAAGAGCGCCAGCTTGTAGCTCTGCCATTGCACCCCGGTAGGCGCCGTGCCAAAGCCCGAGACGCTGCCGTTGATGGTGTAACTGGAAACCTGCTGCTCCCGCGCCCGGAAGAAAACGGTGTTGGTGTTTTCAACCGGGCACCAATAAATCTGCTTGTTGTTATGATAGGGCCACAGCTGGCCGAGGGTCACATTGTCCTTGTTGGTCACGACCGTCGTGCGGGTGTAGAGCCAGTTGGGAATGTTGTAAGAGGACGAACTCCATCCCGTGTAGGGCAGATAATCATTCGCGTCGTGCGTATACATGTGCGTGCTCGCGAGGATCTGCTTCACATTCGACAAGCAGCGCGTCCGGTTGGCCCGCTCCTTGGCCTTGGCCAGCGCGGGCAGCAGCATGGCCGCCAGGATGGCAATGATGGCAATCACCACCAGCAGTTCAATCAAGGTGAAACCTGTTCGGGGAGTACTCCTGCGCGGAAAAACTGATTTCATATCGCGTCAGCTTTTGATTAGTAATGGAACAATTGGCCAAAATCCGGGCGATGGCAATGAAAATTCCGGGCGGTCGCCCCAAAGCAAAGCGCCGGACCGACGAGCGATCCGGCGCGCGAAACCAAGCTGGAGGTTTACTTCAATCCGACGAGATACCCAAAGCGAGCCTTGAATTGGTCGGGTGCCATGGAAACAATCGAAGCCAGCCGGTCCAACTGGGCGACATCCTCGAAGTCAGACTTCTCCAAACGGATCATGTAGTGAGCGGCGCACTCGTAAGATTCGCCGTCCACGTTGACCTTTCGCACGGTAAAACGGCCGGTCTGCGGATTGAGCATCTTCTCAAATTGCAACGGCAGCATCTCACCGTTTACGAAGCTGATGACGGCGCCGAACTTGTCGGCCGAGGGCGAAAGCAGGAACTTCACCGCCCCATAGCCGAGGTCGCGGGTGTATTCTGCGTCAAAGGGAATGGGGTCGGCACAGCGCAATTCGTAGCCCAGATCCTTGTCGATCAACGTCATCTTCAATCCAAGCTGCTCGAGCCGCAAGGACACGACGTCCTTCATCAACCGGCCAAACTCAATCTCGCCCAAGCGCAGGTGGCCATGGTCGTCGCGGATAACTTTTCCGTAGCGTTCGAGATTTCCGCCCGGCACGGCGCTAACGAGGCCCTTCTCTCCCATACTCTCGATAAGCCCCTCGGCCAGAACAGCCACACCGTACTGCGAACCTTCCACACGACGCTTCAGTATGCCGCCGATGATCATGTCGGCGACGGCCTCGGCCGTCACGGGCCGGCCACGAAATTCTTCCGGAATGACGCACAGAGTCGCCGCCGCCGCTTTGGCAATACCCAAGGCAAGATGTCCCGCCGCGCGCCCCATGCTGATGATGATGTACCAACGCGAGGTTGTGCGGGCGTCTTCGGCGAGGTTGCGCAGGATGTAAACACCATTGTGCCGCGCGGTTTCAAAGCCGAACGTCGGCGTCGAACCGGGCAAGGGCAGATCGTTGTCAATGGTCTTGGGCACGTGGGCCACGCGAATCTTGCCCGCGCCGCGACGGTAAACATGACTGGCGGAAAACGCCGTGTCGTCGCCGCCGATCGTGACGAGCGAGGTAACGCCGAGTTTTTGCAGGACGTCCAGCACGTTGTGCATGGAGGTTTCGGATTTCGCGGGATTCGTGCGCGCCGTGCCGAGAATCGAGCCACCTTTGAGGTGAATCGCCTTCACGTCATCGATGGTCAGGCGGGTGTAATGCTGGGAATCACCCTGCGCCAACCATTTAAAACCGTCACGAAAACCGATGACCTCAAATCCTTGGTTGATGCCTTCGATGGTGGCTGCCGCAATGACGCCGTTAATGCCGGGCGCCGGCCCGCCGCCGACGAGAATGCCGAGTTTGCCTCGCTTGGTACCATTAGCCATAAAAGTTCACTTTCTGTTTTCTACTGGGACGCCTCCGCGTTCCGCGGAAGCCAAACCTCGTCGAGCATAGTGCACAATTGGCCGCCGCAGGTCAAAGCCTCTTCCATGTGCGTAAATTGAAATTTCCGCACCGGTTTTTGGTGCTTCCGGCTTCCCGTTGCTCTACATCTGGACTCTAATCGACCGTTGGCCGCGGAAAACCAAAATGTATAAACAGGTAAACAGAACGATCACGACGTGAAACCGCTCACCGAATGCAAACTATACGCTTTCGTGGATACAGCGTATCTCCACGGGCGTGCGCCTGAAGTCGTGGCCAGGATGCTTTGCGATGGCGGAGCGGATTTGATCCAGCTGCGCGCCAAAGATTCTTCCATCGAGGAGGTGCGCCGGATGGCCGCGGCGGTTGTGCCAGTGACCCGCGCGGCTGGCGTCGGGCTGGTCATCAATGATCACCTCTCGGTCGCCCGCGAGGTGGGCGCCGAGTTTTGCCATCTTGGACAGGAGGATTTTTTTGACGCCGGGCACAAGCACGTCGCAGAACTCACACTTGGCCATCAGACGCCATCCATCGGACTGAGCACGCACGCCCCGGCCCAAGCCGAACGAGCAGTGGCGGCAGGCGCAGCATACGTTGCCATAGGTCCTATTTACGCCACAGGCACGAAACCGACCGCCAAGCCGGTGACACTCGAATACGTTCGTTGGGCGGCGACGAACATCCATTGCCCGTGGTTTGCCATTGGCGGAATTAACCTGCAAAACCTTGATAATGTGCTTGCTGCGGGGGCAAAGCGAATTTGCGTGGTGTCAGCAATCCTGAACGCGTCCGACTCCGCCGCCGCTTGCGCGGATTTCCGCCGGCGTTTGGAAGCCTGATCATTACCCCCGAGACCGTTCGCTGCGACAGCTAGATTTAGCCACAAAATCCTTGTTTTGCTTAGGCTATTGGCAAGACTACTACCCAGCAATCACGCATACGTATGAAAAGGAAATATCTTGGGCTCGCGTTGCTGTTGCTCATCGTCTGCATCTTTTTGAATCCGGAGACCGCTTGGGCTGCGCCCGGAGGAAAGATCGTGTCGGCCATTTTCAAGTCCACTTGGGGCAAGGTCCTCTTGGGGTTTCTCCTCGTCCTGCTGGCCCCGGCCATCATCTATGTGCTGATCCGCGAGCACATCGCCATGAAACGGACGTTCCGGGAATTAAAGCGCCTCGCCGTGATAGATCCGGTTTTTGACTGGATGAAACTGAAGGATCGTATCACGGATTGCTGTCACCGGGTTCACTCGGCCTGGCGCGCGGAGGACATGTCCGAAGCCTCCGAATGGATGACCAGCTGGTACTGGCAAAACCAGCAACTAGCTTTTCTCAACCAATGGGAACGCGACGGCTTGGTGAATCATTGCCGCGTAAAATCCCTCGGTAAAATACGGCCCTTGTTTGTTCGCTTCGAACAAGACAACCAAGGCGGCTTTAATGGCTCGCGCCTCGTGGTTTCCATCACGGCAAACATGGAGGATTACCTCGCCGAACGTGCAACTGACAAGATCGTCGAGGGGAGCAAAGGTTATGCGGACACGGAGCACGTCTGGACTTTTGAGTTGAAGGCGGGGCAATGGGTCGTGGCGAACATCGAAGAAGGCGCCCTGTCGCTGAGCTACGCCAAAATGCCATCGGAAGTGCCGGCGGTGCTGCCAGCGAAGAATGCCGCACGAGGCACACTCTGAGCTTTTCCGCATCGCCGCCGCCTTTGTCCAGCGAGCTTGCCTGAGCCATCGTGGTTCTCTAACGTGCGCCCTGCTTGCAATTGAAACAGGTCCAAAACATTCATCCGTCCGCAAATTGACACATCCATGAGCGTTCTCATCGTCGGTTCCACCGCCCTCGACTCCATCAAAACCCCCAAAGCCGAGAATCCACGCCTGTTGGGCGGCTCGGCCAGCCATGCGGCGGTCGCGGCGAGCTTCTTTTCACCGGTAAACATGGTTGGTGTGGTCGGCGAGGATTTTCCCAAGGAGTATCTCAAGCTCTACCGCAAGCACGGCATTGACCTCGCCGGATTACAAATCAAGCCGGGCAAAACATTTCACTGGTCAGGCGAATACGAGCTGAACATGAACAACCGCCGCACCTTGCTGACCGAGCTGGGCGTGTTCGAGACATTCAGCCCGGAGCTGCCCAAGGCTTATCAACGCACGCCCTTCGTGCTGCTCGCCAACATCGCGCCGGCGCTGCAACATCACGTGCTCGATCAATCGCGCGGCGCGAAGTTCGTCGTCGCGGACACGATGGATTTGTGGCTGAACATCGCGCTGGATGACCTGATCAAGCTTCTGAAACGCGTGGATGGCTTCGTACTGAACGATAGCGAAGCGCAGCAGCTCACGAAGGAGGACAACGTCTTCAACGCGTTGAAGAAAATCCATCAGATGGGGCCGAAATATGTGATCATCAAGCAGGGCTCACACGGCTCGATACTTTCCGGTCCGAAAGGTTTGTTCATCTGCCCGGCATATCCCCTGAAGCAGGTTGTTGATCCCACCGGCGCGGGCGATTCCTTCGTCGGCGGTATGATGGGTTATCTCGCCAGCGCGCGCGGCTCACTGGATGCGAATCTCCGCCGGGCGATGATTCACGGCAGCGTCGTGGCGAGCTTTTGCTGCGAAGGCTTCGGCGTGAACCGGACAACGAAAGTGAAACGGGCGGCCATCGCGAAGCGGGTGAAGGAACTGGAGCAGTTGACGCGCTTTTGATCAAACACGCTCCGGTCATCGCCCGTATTTCGTCAAATCCGGCATCCGCTTGAAACGGGCCAGCGGATCGCGCTTTTCCTCCACGGTTTCTTGAGCAGCGGCCACGTTTCCAGGTGTCGGCACTGGCTCGGGGCGTTGCTCCACCGTGGTGGCACGGAGGGGTTCAGCAGCGGTCGTCGGCAAGCTGCTGGCTGGCGTGGAAGGTGTGGTCGGCTTCGCAAAGAACGAACTTTCCCCAAAGAATGATGCGGGGGAAGCCTTCGTCGCCGCCACCGCCGGAGCGGGAAGTGATGGCGGAGTCGGAGGCATCACCGCTGCGGATTCCTCCGGCAACCAACACAACCTCACCGAAGGGACCGGGCCAACGCCCACGATGATTTCCCGATACTGAAGCTCTCCCACCTCGACCGTCTCCGCCATTTGTTTGGCCTGGAGGATCGCCGACAACAAGGCGTGAATCGTCCGCTGATGCTGATTCTCTGAAACCAACGAACGCAGCATCGATGCATGCACGTCCTCCTTCCGCTGCAGATGAACTAGCAACCGCTGCACCGGGCTGATTTCTAAATCAATCCCGCGCAAGACAAAGCCCGCTTTGGAGAAAACCTCGGCGCTAGATTTGATTTCGAGCAAAGCCTGACTCAAACGATCTTCCGAGTCCGCCTTAAGGTCGGCTACGGTAAATTGGATTTCCGATTTGAGCTGCTGCAGTTGACCGGTGGTCGCCACCATTGTTTCCCGAATTTCCGCAACTTTCGGCGGCAGTTGCTGAACGGCCGCTTTGATTTCTGCTGCCTTCTGGCTCAGGTTTTTTACGCGACTGATAAACTGTTTCATAATGCTCTCCTTATTTCTGTTCCGCTGACGGCCCGTCACCCGCCGTCGCTTCCCGCTGCTTCTGCGCCTCAGCAATCGCCTTCTGGAACTGCTCCAGAAAGGCGCCTTCATTGCTCAACATTTCCTGCGTCACGTCGATTTCCAGAGAACCCTGCTTCGCCCGCGTCTCAAGCAGCTCCTGCGACTTGTACAAATGATCCCGCTGCTGCGCCGCCATGTCTTTCAACGTCGCGAGCGTGCTGTGGACCATCTCCATCTCGTGCTCCATCCGCTTCATCGCGTCGGCCATCGTGCCGGTGTGGACCACGGAAATGGCTTTGCTCAAGTCCTGCCGTAACGCACTCAATCCTTCCCCAAGTTTGGCGGCAAGCGTCTGAAACTCTGCGTGCCCGTTGTCATCCTTCTTCGCCGGTTGCGCGAAACGTTGGTCCACCGTGTTGCGCAAGGCTTCGAGGTTCGCTGCCAGCGGCGCAAGATCAATGGTCACGTTGGGTGCAGGTTGCACCGGCTGTGGTTTTGCCGCCTGCTTTTCCATTGCTGCCTGCAGCGCTTCCAGTCTCTTGCCCACGGGCGACATGTCCACGATGACCTGCGGTGCAGGCGGCGGCGGCGGAGCAGGCTTCGACAACTGATCGACGATGACCTTTTGAATCCCTTCCAAGCCTGACTGAAATCCACTCAACTGCGCGACGATGCGCCCGGCAGGATCGTTCTCACCACCAGCGCCCTTGGCGGCGGTGTTGTGCTTGAAGGTTTTCTTGATGTCTTCCCAACGCGCTTTTTCTTCAGGCTTCAGTGCACCGATGAGTTCCTTGAACTTGAGCAGGTTCGCCTCTGCGCCGGTGGTCAGCGTCTGCGATTCGCCGCGATAGTGGTCCACAATCAAGGCGCGCACTTCGTCGTCGTTCATGATGGCGACGACCTTTTCCGCGAGCCGGTTCATGTTGCGATACGAACCTTGCATGCGGAACGGCGGCTCAACGCGAAACTCGTCAGCCTGCGCAGCCGAGTAGATGTATTCCTGATTCACGCGCAGGATGACTTCGCGGATCATGACGAGCTTTTTCATCACGGAGAGAATCTCCTCCACCTCCTGCGACGAATAGCTGCCTTCGAATCCTTCCGCCTCGCGCTCGCCGGACTCCGCCATGCGGATGAACGAGCGGATGTCTTTCTGGCTCTTGTTCGCCAGCGGCGCGAGCACGGCGTTCGACGTGACGGCGTTTTCGAGATAGCTCGCTTTGAAATAATCCGCGCTGCCGCCGATGATGTCGCCGAGGTTGTAGGTGTCGGCGCGGTTCGCGAGCATGTCCGGGATCTTGAACTTCTGTCCGCTCTCCGTGTAAGGATTGCCCGCCATCACCACGACTACCTTGCGCCCGCGCAGATCATAAGTGCGCGGCTTGCCGCGCCAGACGCCCTCGATGCGGCGCTGACCGTCGCACAGCGAAATGAACTTCTGCAAAAACTCCGGGTTGCAATGCTGGATGTCGTCCACGCAGATCATCGCGTTGTCGCCCATCTCCAGCGCCAGATTCAGCTTGTTGATCTCCTCGCGTGCCGCGGCGTTCGGCGATTCCTCGGGGTCGAGCGACACGACATTATGCCCCAGCGCCGGGCCGTTGATCTTGATGAACACAATGCCCAGCCTGCTTGCGACGTATTCCATCAAGGTCGTCTTGCCGTAGCCAGGCGGCGAGATCACGAGCAGCAACCCCATCAAGTCCGTACGTTTGGCTGCGCCCGCCGCGCCGATCTGCTTCGCCAGATTGTCGCCGACCATCGGGAGATAAATCTGGTCGATGAGCTGATTGCGCACGAAGGACGTGAGCACCTTTGGCTTGAACTCGTTCAGGCGCAGCTTGCCGCGTTCGCGTTCGATCAACTCCTGTTTGATCGCGTGGAATTGTTCGAAGCGCGGCACGATGTCGCGTTCGAAGCGCTGCAACCGTTCTTGGAAGTTGAGGTAATCGAATTGATACTTGCTGCCCTGAATCAATGCGTGGCTGCCTTTCATGCCTTCAATCGCCCGCGAAGTAGCCGCTTTGACCACAGCGCGCTTGAGTGCAGTGCCACAAAACAGAATCGCAGCCACTTCTTCGAGATAACGCGCCGATTCAGGTTGGGTCAGCAGGAAGCCCCGCACCCAGTCGCGCACCAGATCCAATTCACTGCCGGGATGTTCGGTCAGCGCCTGACGACGCTGCTCAAAAGCCTTCTCGCTGCCCTTGCTCGCCAGATGGCGGTTGAACGCATTGACCAACTGATCCGCCTCCTGACTCACAGAGACTGAATCGCCCGTGATCAATTCGTTGAACAGGTATTCACCCGCTTCGTTGGCGATCTCCGCCGAATAGAGCTTTGCCTGCTCGACGAATGCACCGACCAAACCCTGCAACGCTGCGATGTAGTTCTGTTGCTCAGGGTCGCCCGGGAAGAGTTTGTTGCGCTCGGCAAAGCCATTGAGCTTGGCGGACCAGAGGGTCTTGGTCTCGGTCGGGCAGAAGCGATGCCAGTAAACCACTGCACCAGCCCGCGCCGTCGGACTGAAGCGCGCGAGTTGCAGCGCTTGATGCGTGGTCAGTAATGCGTGAAAAATCTTCGCACCGTCGAGGTCATGGATGCCTTTGGCGTAACCTTCCTGATATCGCGCACCCATGAACTCCTGCACGAACGCGAGCCGCTCCTCATCTGTAGCAGACGACGTAAGTCGGCTCTGATTCTGGGAGGGTGAAGTTTGAGCGGACTCACGTCCGCTGCTACCAGGCTCAAGGGCCTTCAACATCTGCCAGGCGAGATATTCCGCGCGATAGACGTCACGGTTCTCAGACACAACCTCCTGATCCCACACATCGCGCGTGGCGAGAAAGGCTTCATCCGTGATAGCCTCGAAATACTTCGTGCTCGTCAGGTGGATGTGCTGCACGCCGTCGCGATTCACGACCGTCAGGTCGAGCGGCTGCGTGTTGATGTTGAAATGATGCTTGCCGAGCTTGATGACGTTCTCGCCGCCGACAAACAGCTCCTGCCGATCCTTCAACTGCCGCACGGCCTCCTGCTGCGTGGCCTTCAGCCGGCCCTGCAAATCGTCGGCCTTCACCGAGTCGCCGAGCGCGAGCAGTTGATCCACCGTCTCGCGGACCTTCGCGATCATCAGGTCCGAGGCCATGTAGCTGTTGATGTCCTCGATGGTCTTGAACCCGGCGAGGCGGTTCTGGATGACCTTGAGGATGCGCTCGGCGGCGGTCAGCAACGCGCTGGCCTTGCGATTGCGCTGCTCGACGAGTGCAACTTTGCGTTGCTCGAAGGCCTCGTAAAGTTCCGTGCGCCGGTCGGCGAGCTGGACGGTGTATTCCTCGAAATCTGCGAACGTGCCCTCCAGTTCTTCCAGTTGAACTGAGAGACGGTTCAAATACTCCTCGCACTTGGCGGGCGAATCGCAGAGATCGAGATAGCTCGAGGCCGCCTGGCTCAACAGCTTCATCTGCGCCGCGAACTGGGCCGCGCCTTCGCTGGCGACGAGGCTCTGCAGCCGCTTCTTGAGCGCGGCCTTGACCTGGTTGAGCGTGGAATAAACCGCAGTGATGGCATCGATGATGCGCGTCGTTTCGGTGGCGTCCTCGATCTTCAGGCTGTTGACGATCTCAATGAGCATCTCGAGTTCACCGCCCGCCGCCGCGACCGCCTTCTCGATTTCCTTGCCCTCAGCCACCTTGGTCACACGGTCCGCCGCCGCAAGATGATCAGCCGCCTGCTTGCGATATGACTCAAGCGCCTCGGGCTTGAGCAGGAACTTCACGCAGGAATTGGAAAGCTCGTCGGTCTGCGTCGCGACCTGTTTCTCCAGTTCCCCGATCTGCGTCACGTCTACGTAACGGACTTCCTTGAGCGTGATGAGTTCGCCGCGCAACTTGCGCAACGTGGCGAGGTTCACCACGAAATCGTTCAACACGCGGAAGCTCGCGCGGCGGATGTTCTGAAACTGATCCCCGCAACGCTTGCGCACGTCGTTCACGCGTTCGACGGCCTCGCGTTGCAAGCGACGCACCTTGTCGAATTCATCAACAGCTTTGTCCGCCGCTTCGCGCACGGCACGCAACGCGCCATCCACACCAAAACCATCCGCGCTCGACAGCCATGGATACGAATCAAGAATCGCACCGCAGCGTTTGACGAGGTCGGTGTAAAGCTCGGCATAAGGATTCTCCTTTCGCACGAGTGTCATGACCTCGTTGCACTCGGCGAGGCAACGCACGACCTCCTTGTTGCCGACCTGATACAGGAACGCGTCCTTCTTGCCGGCGGGCTCGAAGCCGGGCTGATGGAACGCCGTCTGCCGCAGTTGAATCATGTGATGCTTCTGCGGCTCGACCTCGGCGCGGAACACCAGCAGGTGGCCGTTGGGGAACAGTGAGAAGCCCGGGCAACCGATGCGTTCCTCGACCTTCTGCGCGATCAACCGATACGGCAGCAAGGCGTAATCGCCCGTCAGCTTGTTGTAGAAGACAAACAGCACGTCCTCGCCGTTGGGGGCGTGGATGACGCGCTCGATGACCATCGGGCCATCTTTGGATTCGAACTGTTTCAGCTCGCCAGTCGCGAGGTAATAGCCGTCGGGGAAGATCAGGCCGTGCTCCTCGGGCAGAAACACGCAGGACTGGCCGACGGAATCCACGCGCACGGCTGACTGGGTCTTCTCGTTGAAGATGAAGAAGCGCGGCGTGGTTTCCTTGTAGGGCCGAATCTTGAGCAGGATGAGGTGATTGACGATGGCGTAACCGATCTCCGCGTCGTCGACTTTTTGATATTTGTCATCCACCGGCTCGGCATAAATGCCTTCCCCCGTCGCCGTGTTGTCCTCGACCTTGATCGTCAGGTCGCCGCCGATGCATTCGACAAAGACGCGGTCCTCAATCGAGATGTGCGGGAAATCGCCGTAGCGATAGGACTCGCGATCGGGCGTAAGCCAGCGGCACTCGAACTGCGGCGGGAAGCCGACTTTGCGGAACTCAGCTTCGCTGCGGCCGTCGAGGTATTTCAGGTTGCCGTCGTTGTAAGCCCACTTGAAGACCGCGATGTCATTGATGCCCGGCCCGGTCGAGAAAACCATGTACAGTTTGCCCTCGATGACCGAGAACTTCTGGAACGACGCCTTCTCATAAACGTTGTAGAGCCGCTTGAAATCCGTGATGAACGTCTTGTCCTGCAGCACCGCAAGCTCAGCCTCCTTGAATGTGCCAGCCTGTTCATCGCGGCTGTAAACAGCGAACACGTCGCCGAGTTCGATCTCCTTCTTGAGACCGAATTGAACGTTGAATCCAAACAGAAACCTCCCGTGGCCGAGTTGCACCATGTCTGCGGGGACACAGTTGTGCGACGTCAGGATGCGATCGGCCTGGAGCAGCTTGAACTCGATCGTGCCAAACACCTCTGCCCGCGCCGCGTCAAGCTTGGTCATCCGCTCGCGCAACGCCGCGCCCTGCGTATTCAGCCGCTGCCGGATGATCTCATACGTCGCGCTGCCTAGCGTCTGCGCGGTGGATGGTGGGGCGCCTTCGGGTGCGGGAACGGGCGCCCCTTCAGGTTGCGGGGTCGGTTTTTGTTCTGGGGCGTCGGGCATGGGTCAAATCAGAATTCGCGTTTGCTCCCATGCGAGATAGGCTGACGCCCGCCCTCTCCACCCAGTGGAGGGAGAACGCTTCGCCGCGTTCATCGGATATGAAAGACGGTTGTCTCGCCATGCGAAAGCGGCGGTGAACGCGCCGCAGTCCAGACGCTTCGCGCAACTCGAACGCATCCAGCACTCGCGAAGCGTCTGGACTGCGGTGGCTTTAGCACCGCTGTCGAGGGATGGCGATTGCAACTTCAACCTCCGAACAATCAGCGAGCGTTGATTACCGCCCCCTCTCCCCGGGGGAGAGAGCGGGCGTTCGATTAGCTCAACTGGCGCGTTCGTATGCACAAGCGATCATCGTAGCAGCCGACATGCGGAGGCTCTGACTTCCTCCACGAGGGAGAGTTTGAGCCTCCTCACGTCGGCTGCTACAGGTTCACAGGTTTACACCTTCACAGTCGGCTTGTCCGCCAACACCGCCGACGCCATTACATCAGACAAGCCGCTTTCCTTGGCCATCGCATGGGCGGACTTGAGGATGGATTGCAGCGAGCTGTCCTGGGACGACGCGATCATTTTGCCGAGCAACGCGGCGACGGTCAGGTTCTTCAAGTCTTCGGTCTTGATGCCGAAGTCTTTCACCCATTGGGCAAGCTGCGACCGGAAGAAGTCCGGGTCGCCGTTGAAGAACGTATTCTTGATGTCGGACAGCGTCTCGCTGTTGTTGACCATGCGATCCACGGATTTTCCGTTGCCCACGGCGCGAACAATCTTCTCAAAGAAGTCATTTTCGCCGCCGACGATGTCGATCTTGGAGTTCTTGAGCGCTTCCGACACCACGCTGGCATTCGCTTGCGCGATATCCTTCTGAACGTGGATTGCGGCGAGCTCCACGTCGCGTTCTTTCGCAAGTTTAAGGCGGAATTCCTCGTGCTGCTGGCTCGCGGCATGCAGCAG
>CAYWCK010000082.1:0-15655 GCA_964456685.1 uncultured Bifidobacteriaceae bacterium
CGCTGGAGCCAACCGATGTTTGAAGCCACTCCCAAGATGCTGAAGTGCCACTTTGGCCGGGGCGAGTTCCCAGAGGAAAAGTGGTTCGCGCGCGTGCATCGGGCGGGACGGTGCGAACTTTTTTGCAGTCCGCGCTGCGTGGAATATTTCTTCGACACGTTGGGGTCGGAAGACCGGAGTCCCGAACAGGAGCGCGAGAGCCGACGACTGGCTGCCGCCGTGAAACAGTTGGAATCCACGGCCGAGCCCGAAGAGGAACTATATCACTGCGTTTTCGGACCGGGAGAACTGGCCCCTGCGCATTGAAGCGTCCGCGAGCTGCTTGCTACCCAAAGCCAGACGGGAATAATTCGGAAGTCCTCGCTATTCGATGAATTCGTGTTCGTGCCGGCGCACAACCAGCACGGGACAGGGTGCGTGCCGCACCACTTTCTCCGCGGTGCTGCCCATGACCTCATGCGTTGGCCCGGTGTAGCCGTGCGTGCCAATGATGATGAGATCGATGTCGAGGCACTTGGCCGCCTCGGTAATTTCGAAGAATGCCAGGCCGCTGCGGATCACGGTTTCCACAATGCGACACGGCCCCAAAATACGCTGACCGATCGTGCCCAGTTTGGTTTTCGCGCGTGCGATGCGTTCCCGTTCCGTGATTTGTTTGGTCGCTTCCACGTCCGCCAAGCCGGCCGGACCGTAGGCCGGCTCGACCACGTGCACGAGAGTGATCGCGGCATCAAACTGGCGCGCCAACGTGACCGCATAGCGCATGGCCTTGGCACTTTCATGGGAAAAATCCACCGGCACCAGAATGCGCTGGAGCTTCAAATGCGCTCCGGCGGAATTCTTCGCGGAAAAACGGTTGATGGACTCTCGCGGTTGCGGGGGCGGCAATGCCACCACGTCGTCTGCCGCCTGCTTGGCCTGCACTGTCTTCATGAATTTATGCCGTCTTCCGTTGCTTTAGTCTGCAATGCCACCGTAAATCCGTGTATTCAAGCCTTCTCCGCTTCTTTTGCCTAATGGTCATCCTCTTGTGCTCCTTGAAGCAGAACTACGTCACGACTACCTTCCGCGGCGTGGATCGGGAAGAAAACAAGAAGTTCATCGAATCGCTTTCGCGCTCGCAGATCTATCAGGATTACGAACGTGCGTTCAGCAAGACCACGGGTCTGCCCCTGACCCTGCGCCCCGTCGAGCCCTGGCACCTCATTCATAAAGGCAAGAAGTACGAGAATCCCTTTTGCGCGCTGATGGCCGAGGGCAACAAGGCCTGCGCCGCCTGCCTGGAGACCCAACAAAAGATCGCGGCGGTCGCCGGCTCCGGCGCACGCACCGTGCGGTGCTTCGCTGGCCTTTGTGACACCGGCGTACCTGTCTCGGTCGGCGACGAAGTGGTCGGCTTTCTGCAAACCGGCCAGATCATGCTCTCGAAGCCCACCAAGGCGCAGTTCAACCGCGTCTCCTCGCAGCTCGTGGATTGGGGCATGAAGGTGGACCTGCGCAAACTCGAGGAAGGCTATTTCCAGACTCAGATCCTCACGCCCAAACAGTACGAATCACTCGTCCACCTCCTCACCATCTTCGCGCAGCATCTGTCGCTGATCAGCAACCAGCTCATGGTCCGGCACGAGAATGCCGAACCGCCCGCCATCACCAAGGCCAAGCAATTCATCCACGAGCATCAAGCAGACGAAATCTCCCTCGCCGACGTCGCGAAAGCCGTCAACACGAGTACGTTTTATTTCTGCAAGATGTTCAAGAAGGCCACCGGGTTGAATTTCACCGAATACCTGGCGCGGGTGCGCGTCGAGAAGGCGAAAAATCTCCTGCTGAATCCGAACCTGCGCATCAGCGAAGTGGCTTTTGCGGCGGGCTTCCAGTCATTGAGCCATTTCAATCGCGTTTTCCGCCGGATCGCCGGCGAGTCCCCCACGCGTTATCGCGAAAAGTTGCCGGCCACCTGAACCAGCCGGCCCGTCATCGGTCGGCCGGCGGGTTTTCTTTGCCGAAAAGCAAACGGAGGCTGTTCATGACCACGATTACGGTGCTGCCTTCGTGACCGATCACGCCAACCGGCAATGGAATCTTGCCGAGCGCGGCAAACGCCACTAACACCACCACAGTCCCCAGCGAGATAAAAAGGTTTTGCCGGATGATCCCGCGGGCGCGCTGGCTCAGTCGGAAGGCGGCGAGAAACTTTTCCAATCGGTCGTGCATCAAAACCACGTCCGCCTGCTCCAGCGCGGCGTCTGAACCGCGCGCGCCCATCGCCACGCCCACATGCGCGACGGCCAAACTCGGCGCGTCATTGACTCCATCCCCCACCATGGCCACCCGGCCGACGCCGGCGCTGAGCGATTTGATCGCCGCCACTTTCTCCTCCGGCTTCAATTCCGCGCGCACTTCATCCAGGTGCAATTCGCGCTGCAAATGCTCCGCGGTCGCCCGCCGGTCACCGGTCAAAACGACGCTGCGCAATCCGGCCGAGCGCAAAGCTTCCAGCACCGGTCGCGCTTGGGGTCGGATGTCATCCCGCAAAACGATGCGGCCGACCAAATCGCCGTGCGCCAGCCAAACTTCGGAGAAACCCGCTTCCGTAGCGGGAATCGTTTCCAAGACAGAAGACTGCTGGCTGGACATGATCCAATCCCGTCGGCCCAACCGCACTTCCCGCGCATCGAGCGTGGCCCGCAAACCCTGGCCGGTCACCGACTCGAAATGGGGGAAATCGATCAACTCCAGTTTTTGTTGTTTCCCGTAGCGCGTCACGGCGCGCGCCAGCGGATGCGTCGAAAGTTTTTCCAGCGAGTAGGCGAGCCGCGCCACTTCGGTCTCCCGGCCCGGCGGAAAACTTTGCACTTCCTCGACGCGCAGTTCACCAGTGGTGAGCGTGCCGGTTTTATCCAACGCCACAATGTTCACCTCCGCCAGTTTTTCCACCGCCGCACCGCCGCGCAACAAAACGCCATGCCGCGCCCCCCACGCAATCGCTGCCAGCACGGCGGAGGGGATCGATAAAACCAGCGCGCACGGCGACGAAACAACCAGCAGCGTCATCGTGCGATAGAAGGCGCTGGTCACTTCACTGGTCGAAGTGAACGGCGGCAACTTGAAGCCGAGCCACCAGATAAAGAACATCACGAATGATCCGCCAAGCACCACGTACGTATAGTTGGCACTGAATCGATCCGTGAACCGCTGCGCAGGCGCCTTCTGGCGTTGGGCGTCTTTGATCAGCCGGATGATCTTTTGGAGCGAACTTTCCGCCGCCGGTCGCAACACCGTGACTTCGACCGCGCCCCAGAGATTGATCGTGCCGGCCAACGCTTGATCGCCCACGACCTTCTCGACCGGCGTGGCCTCGCCGGTGAGATTTGATTCGTCCGCCGCGGTCTGGCCCTTCGTGATTTCGGCATCCACCGGAAACTGACTGCCAGGTTTCACGAGCAATCGCATGCCGGCGCGAAGGCGTTCGACGGGGAATTCGGTTTCGCCGCCCTGCTCGTCGAGCAAAGTCGCCACCTTCGGAGATTCGCGGAAGAGCGAACGAATTTCGCGCTGCGTCCGTTCCATGGCAAAATGCTCCAGAGCGCCGGCGAACGAGAAAAGAAACAGGAGAATCACCCCTTCGTTCCATTGGTTCACCGCCGCGCTGCCCACCGCCACGGCGAGCATGAGAAAATGAACGTCCAAGCCGCCATCTTCCCGCAAACGCTCCCATAATTCCTCTGCGGCAAACCAACTGCCAGCGAGATATGCGAAGCCGTAGAGGACGTAACCCAGCGTGGTCGGATACTCGGCCGGCCGCGTGAGCCAATAGGCGGTCACCCCGAAGACGGCGCAGAGCACGGCGCTGAACAACTGCCATTTCCATTCGCCAATGTGTTCCTCAACGTGCTCCAGTTCCATTTCGCGCGGCACGAATTTGGGGAACGGTATTTCGCGCCAGCGCCAGAACTTCGGAGCCGTGGGGCACGTTACCCGCGCGATGGTCGTGGCGTGGGCCTCATGCTTGATGGTGATGTTCCGCAATTCCTGCGCCGAGAGCGGGGTGGCGCAGGCGTCACAACTTCCGTGACCGGTGAGCAAGCCACACGCATCGCCCGTCGCATCGACTTGCGCTTCGTGAAGCTTCCCGGTCAGACGCTCGGTCAGGAGGACCACATCGGTCCGCCCCAGTGTGGCCAGGGAAATTTTTTGCTGCGCGCGATCAATGGTCACGGCTTCGAGCGCCGGCTCCTCCGCCAGGGTCGCGACCACCGAGCGGGCCAGACAGCGGCTGTTCGCATCGGATGTCAGGGGCTGACTCATACGTCACGGGAACCTTTACCATGGCTTGGCCGCCGACGCGAAGGAATTACAGTCCCGGCGGAGGCCACATTACGCTTTCGCTCCCGCGAATTCCTGACACAATGCGCCCGTCGCAGGGAGCGTCTGGGAGCGCGACACCGAGATCCACCCCGGCCCCGCGAAACATATTTATGATCCATCAAACCCTTGGCCTCACCAACACCACGAATCGCTCCGTCCTGGACTGGGTCACCGCCCAGGCCACGCACTGCCGGCCCGAACACATTTTTTGGTGCGACGGTTCCGAAGCGGAGAAAGAATTCCTCACCGAACGCGCGGTGCAGGAGGGGGTGTTGATCCGGCTCAATCAGGAAAAACTTCCCGGCTGCTACTATCATCGTTCCAATCCGAATGACGTCGCCCGCGTGGAACAATGCACCTACATCTGCACTGAAATCGCCGAGGATGTCGGGCCGACCAACAATTGGATGGCGCCCAAGGAAATGCACGCCAAGTTGCGCCAACTCACCGATGGCGCGATGCACGGCCGGACGATGTACGTGGTGCCGTACTTGATGGGACCGCCCGGTTCGCCGCTCACCAAGGTCGGCATCGAACTGACCGACTCCGTTTATGTGGTGCTGAGCATGCGCATCATGACGCGCATGGGTCAGCTGGCTTACAGTCAGCTGGGGGACAGCGCGGATTTCAATCGCGGCCTGCACTGCATGCTGGACATCAATCCCGAGCGCCGTTACATCGCGCATTTTCCGGAGGAAAACAGCATCATTTCGGTGGGCTCGAATTACGGCGGAAATGTTCTGCTCGGCAAGAAGTGTCTCGCCCTGCGCATCGGCTCCTGGCTCGGTCGCAAAGAGGGATGGATGGCGGAACACATGTTGATTCTGGGCGTGGAATCGCCGCAGGGAGAGAAGACGTTCGTGGCGGCGGCATTTCCGAGTGCATGCGGCAAAACCAATTTTGCCATGCTGATCCCGCCCGCGCGCTTCAAAGGTTGGAAAGTCTGGACGGTGGGTGATGACATTGCCTGGATGAAGCCGGGGCCGGATGGACGGCTTTACGCGATCAACCCCGAGGCGGGCTACTTCGGCGTCGTGCCGGGAACGAATACGCGATCCAATCCGAACGCGATGAAACTTATCCAGCGCGACACGATCTACACCAACGTCGCGCTCAAGCCGGATGGCACCGTGTGGTGGGAGCACCACGACGATCCGCCGCCGGCCGAATGCCTCGACTGGCGCGGGAATAAATGGACCCCCGATTCCACGGAGAAAGCCGCTCATCCCAATTCACGGTTCGCCGCGCCGATGACGAACAACGAAGCGTTGGCGCCGGAAGTCAACGATCCGAAGGGCGTGCCGATCAGCGCGATCATCTTCGGTGGCCGCCGCGCCGACACCATGCCGCTCGTCTTTCAGGCGTTTAATTGGATTCACGGCGTTTACGTTGGCGCGACGATGGGCTCGGAAATGACCGCCGCCGCGGTGGGTGGCGCCGGCCAGGTGCGACGCGATCCGATGGCCATGCTGCCGTTCTGCGGTTATGACATGGGGGATTATTTCCGTCACTGGATCACGATGCGGAAGCACATCAAGCATCCGCCCCGCGTATTCCACGTGAACTGGTTTCGCAAAGACGCCAGCGGCAAATTCCTCTGGCCCGGCTTCGGCGAGAACATGCGCGTGCTCAAATGGATCGTGGACCGCTGCCGCGGCCGCGCCGATGCCGATGAAACCCCGTTGGGCTGGGTGCCGGGCCCGCACTGCTTCGACATCGAAGGCTTGGAACAGTTTCAATTCACGATTGAGAAGCTTCAACAGTTGCAGTCCATCAATTACGAGGACTGGCGGCGGGAAATCATCAGCCAGGACGAGTTGTTCATGAAACTTTACTCGCACCTGCCGAAGGAATTGATCTTCCAGCGGGAATTGCTCGTCTCCCGGTTGTAATCCGCCGAAACGGATCGCGAGAGCCCGCCGGGCCGGTGGTCACTGGATCTTTCCCCGCCCCGCCCGGCGGCGGGGACGCAATGCCCTTGCCTCGCCCGCCCGAATCTCCAATGCTCCCTGCACGAGCCAGAGCATGAACAATTACAAAATCATCGGCGGCGACGGCCGGCAATACGGCCCGGTTTCAGCGGCAGAATTACGCAAATGGATTGCCGAGCAACGGCTGAATGCCACCTCACAAGTGCAACTGGAGGGCACAACGGATTGGGTGGCTCTGGGCACGGTGACGGAATTCGCCGACGCCTTCGGTGGCGCGCAACCGCCGCCGGTCAGCACCCCGTTTAATCCGGAACTGTGGACGGGACAAGTTCTCGATCGCCCCACCGAATTGCGGTTTGGCGAATGTCTTTCCAGCGGCTTCTCGTTCTTGGTTGCGAATCCCGGATTCGTGATCGGTTCGGTGACGCTCGCGTGGCTGGTGCGGCTGATCATGAGCCTGGTTCCGTTGGTCGGAGGCATCCTGCATCTGGTGTTCGCCGGGGTGGTCACGGGCGGATTATATCTCGCCTGCCTGCGCCGCATGCGCGGCGAAAAGGTAGGGATCACCAATCTTTTCGATGGCTTCAAAGTTGCCTTCGTACCCCTCATGCTGGTCGGGGCGATCTCCAGCCTTCTGAAAGGCATCGGATTTATCTTTTGTCTCCTGCCCGGACTCTACCTCCTCGTCGCCTGGACCTTTGCGCTTCCGTTGGCGGCGGAGAAGCGCCTGGAGTTCTGGTCCGCAATGGAACTGAGCCGCAAAGTTTCGACACGTGTCTGGTTTCCGCTGTTCTTCCTGTTGCTGTTGGTGTTCCTCCCGTTCCTCGTGGCGCAAACCTTTACCGGCATCAACGTGGCTGGTTACGTAATCGGGACGTTGCGCGAAGTGGATTTCGATATGCAACGGTGGCTGAATCAACTGTCCGAACATGCGGGGGCACTGTTCAAACTGTCCCTGCTGTGGGGCTTGATTGGCCAGGCGGCGGGGCTGCTAAGCCAGTTTATCGCCGTCGGCGCCCTAATGCGCGCGTATGAAAACCTCTTCGGCGAACGCAAGCCCTGAAGCGCCCAGCGTGCAGACGGCGCGTGGTTGCGCCGGGACCAATCTCGCCCTGCCCGGGTTCGGTTCTCTCATGGCGGGACGCCGCGTGGGCTGGCCGCAGGCGGCGCTGACGGTGGCCGGTTTTGCCTTCACTTTAATCTTTGGCGTTCGCTTTGTTGTCTGGTTTTTCCAGAACAAGGACGCCATTTACGACCCGAACTCCGACCCGATCGAGATGTTGCTCCAAGTCTGGCGTGCGGTGCGCTGGGCTTTGTTTGGGATCGGGTTGTTTGTCGTTTCCTGGCTGTGGGCGCTCGGCACGAACTTCGCCCTCTTACGCTCCGCCCGCGCCACTCAACCGGGAAAAAAACCGCCCGTGCTCAGCTAGCGGCCGGTCCAAAGCCGTAGCTTGAGCATGCTTCACCCGTGACGAGCCTGTTGATTTGTGCCAATACTGGTTCATGGCCAAACTCAAGGCTGCTCAAATCAAAACTGCACTCGCCCGGTTGCCGGACTGGAGACGTTCCGGCGTGGTGATCACCCGGACGTTTCAATTCAAAGATTTCGTCGCCGCCATGAAATTCGTCAACGCGGTCGCCCGGTTGTCAGAGAAGGCCTGGCATCATCCGGACATTGATATCCGCTGGAACAAAGTCACGCTGGCACTGAGCACACACTCGGAAGGCGGACTCACCGCAAAGGATTTCAAACTGGCCCGGCAATTTGACCGGCTTGCTTGACCTTCGCCACAGTTCCGGAAACAGCCTCACCCACTCCGACCTGCCATGCCCCCTGCCCCTGCGCACACCAAAGCCGCCTCGGTCGAGGACGTCTTCAAGCATCATTTCGGCTACAAGCCACCGCACCAGGTCAAGGCGCCGGGCCGGCTGGAGTTGCTGGGCAATCATACTGATTACAACGACGGTCTCGTCATGTCCGTGGCCGTGGATCGCTACATTCACATGGCGATTGCCCCTCGGACGGATGGAAAAATCGAACTCGTCACCTCCGCCTTCGCGACTCCGGAGATTTTCTGGATGAGCGAGATGAAGAAAAACCCGGCCGCTCCGTGGGCCGATTACGTGAAGGGCGTGCTGGCACAATTGCGGAAGCGCGGCGTGCACTTCTCCGGATTCAACGCCGCCATTTGGAGCAACATCCCCATGGGCGCAGGCATGAGCAGTTCGGCCGCCCTCGAAGTCGCCACCGCGCTGGCCGTCCGGAAACTTTATCCGTTCAGCTTGAGCGAAACCGGCGCGACCGTGCCCCCCAAACGCGATGAGCGTGGTCATTTGCCTCCGGTGGACAAGGTCGAGCGGATGTTTTTTGCCAAGCTCTGTCGCGCCGCGGAGAATGAATTTGTCGGCGTGCCCTGCGGCATTCTCGACCAGGTTTCGTCTCTCTTCGGGAAACCCTGGAATGTCATCCAGATCGATTGTCGCTACCTGACCGTGGACCACGCGCCGCTGATTGGTGAAGCGATTGTGGTCTGCAACTCCGGAGTGAAACACGCGCTCGTGGGAGGTGAATACGCGGAATTGCGGCAGAATTGTGAATCGGCCGCACGGAAACTCGGGGCCAGATCGTTGCGGTCGGTGGAAATGAAGCTCTTGAAGCAGCATCAAGCCGCGCTTACCTCCCGCGAATACGAGTGCGCCCATCATGTGGTGAGCGAAATTGCGCGGGTGGTGGCGGGCGAACGGGCGTTGCGCGAAGATGATCACCGGCAGTTCGGCCAGTACATGTTCCAGAGCCATGAAAGCTCGCGGGATTCGCTCAAAAACAGCACCGCCGAGCTGGATGCGCTGGTGGAAATTGCCCGGCAGCACCCCGGGTGTCTGGGCGCCCGCCTGACCGGTGGCGGTTTCGGCGGCGCCACGATAAATCTGGTGGCCTACCATCAGGCGGAGAGCTTCATGGCGCACATGACGCGGCTGTACCAGGAGCGGACCGGGATTGAGATGACCCCCATCGTCTGCCAGGCCGTTGAGGGCGCGAATTGAGAATTCACCTTGAGCCATCCGGCAGCGTGGCTTATTTATTGTCGGCGAAGGGAGTCACGCGAGGGGACACGAAGCCGATCGAGGTTGCGCGGATTCAAATTTTCTTTCCCCTCAGAAATGGTGGAACCCTGACGACGACTGGCGCATCGCAACATAGTACGCGCCAAAGCAGCCATGTTTGGATTCAAGAAAGACAAAGAGAAGGAACGATTTTACCTCCTGCCTGGGATGGGTGGACGGGCGTATCGGCGCAAGCAGAGACTCATCTTGAAGGCCTCAATCGTCGTGGGTTTGCTCGTGGCCGCAGTCTTCGCCGCCATTGTTTGGTTCATCCACAGCTCACCGAAGTAAAGCTGCCAGTTCACCCCAGCGGGTCTGGCACTTGGCCAAAGCCAGACCGAAGTTGAGTCAAACGAACAGGTTCGTTTTCCGCAGATTCACCGCATCGATCAGCCCCTGATCCGTCAGCTTCAGTTCCGGTATCGGCGAGAGGCTTAGAAACGAGAGCGTCATAAACGGCGCTTCCAATTCACAACCCAGCGCGCGCGCCGCCGCGTTCAAGCCAGCAATGCAGCGGATCACCTCGTCCAAAGGTCGATCGGAAACCAGCCCGGCGACCGGCAATCCCAGTTCGGCCTTCACTTCGCCATTCACCACGGCCACCTGTCCACCCTGCAGCTTTTCCAGTTCCCGGATGGCGCAAAGAATATCCGCATCGCTGGCACCGACCACCACGACGTTGTGGGCATCATGCGCCACGGTCGAGCCCAGCGCGCCCTGCTTCAGTTTGAAACCGCGAACGAAACCCACGCCCACGTTGCCAGTGGCGCGATGCCGCTCCACCACGACGAGTTTCAGAATGTCCCGCGCCGGATCGGCCACCAGCACGCCGCCTTCAATCTTGGGAGCCGCGATGACTTCCTTCGTGACGATCTGGTTGGGAACGATCTCGATGACGCGAATCTTTCCCGGCGCGGCGGGAATGGCAAAATCCCGGCTCGCGTCGTAACGCAAATTCATCGTGCTGCGCGGCAACGGGACGTCGGCGGGCGGCGGGGCGAGATACCGGCCCTGCTCGGCCACGAGCTTGCCCTTTTTCCACGTCTGGCGGACGGAAAAATTCTGCAAATCATCAAACACGATGAAGTCAGCCCAATATCGCGGCGCGACGGCGCCGAAATTTCGCAGCCGGTAATGACGCGCGGTGTTGATCGTGGCGATCTGAAAAGCCGTGATGGGCGCAAGCCCGCGGGAGATGGATTTACGCACGGCGTGATCAATGTGGCCTTCCGTGACGAGATCGCCGGCCAGTTTGTCATCGGTGGCGTAGGAGCAGTTGACGGCG
The DNA here is from genome assembly GCA_964456685.1 of uncultured Bifidobacteriaceae bacterium. Taxonomy (GTDB): domain Bacteria; phylum Verrucomicrobiota; class Verrucomicrobiia; order Limisphaerales; family JADLHS01; genus CAYWCK01. The sequence goes on from CAYWCK010000082.1 coordinate 10,690, forward strand.
TTGTGCGCGTTCAGCAACGGCAGCAGGTGTTCCAAGTTGCGCTCGGTGCTCCCTTCCCGCAGCAGAATCTGCATCCCCAGGCGCAACTTTTCCCGTGCCTCGGCCACTTCCGTGGACTCGTGATCGGACCGCACGCCGGCGAGCGCATACGCATTGAGATTCTTCCCGCGGAGCCCGGGCGCATGGCCGTCAATGTTCTTCCCTTTACCCGCCTTGATCTTGTCCAGCTCCCGTTCGTCGCCGAGATATACCCCGGGGAAATTCATCAGCTCGGCGACACCGGCAATGCGCTCGTCGCCGATCATCAAGCGCAAATCATCGGCAGTGATGCGCGCCCCGGCGGTCTCCAGCGCCGTGGCGGGCACGCAGCTCGGCAACATGATGAAGAAATCCACCGGCAGGTTCTTGGTGGATTCAAGCACGTAGCGAATCCCGTCGAGCCCGAGGACGTTCGCGTATTCATGCGGGTCAATGACCACGACCCCTGTGCCGTGCGGGACCACCGCTCGCGCAAACTCAGGCGCGGTCAGCATGGAACTCTCGACGTGAAAATGTCCATCGATGAGGCTCGGCGCCAGGTATGCGCCCTGGAGGTCGATCGTCTCCTTCGCGGCATAATCGCCGAAGCCGATGACGCGCCCGTCATCCACCGCCACGTTGGCCGGGTGAATTTCCCCGCTCAGTACGTTGACCAATTGGGCGTTTTGAAAAACGAGGTCCGCCGGAAGTTCACCCCGGGCGACGCTGAGTTTGTGCTGAAGATTGCGCATGGCCGGCTGGAGGCAACATAGCCCATCCCGCCGGAAGGAAAACCGAAATCAAACCGCCCCCGGTGCGTCAAGGCTTCGCGGCTTCCGCTTGGGCTTTCCGAAATTGCTCGGGCCGAAACGTCTTGTGACAGCCGATACAACCGCGGGTTACATCGTGGTAGGCCTCCGTGGCGCGTTGAAGATTTCCGGCCTTGGCGCTGTCGATCAATCGATCCACGTGGCGGGAGAAATTGGTCACCGCCGCCCGATAATTGGGGTTGCCCGTGATCGTGTAGGCATTGGTCTGGGTTAAATCGCGCAACGCCTGTGCGTTGGTCACCACGACTTCCAACCGGTCGAGCGTGAGCCCTTCGAGCACGCCACGGGCAAAGTCGAGTTTGCGCCGCATGGCCTCTTGCGTGGCCTGGCGCGAGGCTGGATCGGCCCGTAACGACGCCATCCAGCACCAAGCCGCAAGGGCGATAAGGCTGAGAGTGAACATTCGCTTCATGATGTATCCTCCGGAATGGACCTCCATTCTCCGCTTTAGCATCGTCCCGGTTAGCACCCTTCACTACGCGAATCTTGCCGGGATTCCAACCAATCTTGCCACGCCCCTCGTCCAACCTACGATGTGCCTTGGTCTGCAAACGGAGAGGGCACGGTTGTCTGCCAATCCTCGACCTTGCGGCCACGGCTTAAAGCCAGGCGACCCCAACGCTTCTTATAAACGCATAGTTGAGACGGAGCTGGGCCGCGGTTAACCCCAGCAGTACTGGACTTCCGCCGCACGGCAGGGTGAATCGCACCCATCCGCCGGGGCGGTGGGGAAAACGACGGAGCCGACCGCTTCGCCGTTTTTGCTTACTCCGCCACTTGAGGCGAAAACCAGCGTTAGAATCTGACCGTCTTGAGGTAGTTCAAACTCACCGGAAGCTGCGCTTCCACGGTAGGCGATTCGTCCTCTAGAAAATACCACTTCACCTTCGCCCGCTTTGCCGCGCGCAGAATCGGCACATAATCAATCTGCCCGGTGCCGAGGGCGACGTCGTTCGTGACCTCGGTATGCCCTGTGAGCAAACCCGTGGGCGTGCCTTTGCGCATGTCTTTCACATGGAGAGAAACCCACCGGCCCGAGTATTTTTCCAACAATTTCGCCGGATCCTGGCCCGGATGAACGATCCAGAACACATCCATTTGAAAACCGACATTTTTCGCGTCCGTCTCTGTCATCAACAAATCGAAGAGCGTGCCGCTGCCGTGCGGTTGGAATTCGTACCCGTGCGTGTGGTAAAAAAACTTGATGCCTTGTTTGGCCAGGACGGCCCCGGCTTTGTTGAAAACGGCGGCGGCGGCTCGGCAGGCTTTCTCATCGAAATCGCCCTCGTGCGGAATCCAGGCACAACCCGCGAACTTCAAGCCCAAGGCTTTGGCCTCCTTGGCCACTCCCTCGGCATCGTCACGATAACGCTCGTACGAAAAATGCCCGCTCACCGCCACCAAGCCGCGCGCCTTCAGCTCCGCCAGAAATTTCTCGTTGGACAAACCGTACGTGCCGGCGAGTTCCACGTACTTGATGCCGAGATCACGAACCTTGTCGAGCGTGCCCGGCACATCCTTCGCGAACTGGTCGCGCAAGCTGTACAGTTGCAAGCCAGCCGGGGCGTTGAATTTCTGCGCGGCGCTCGCGCTCCCACCCGCGACCAGCCCGAGAAGTGAGCACAACGGAAGCAAAAGGAACATTTTCATGCCCGCATTCTGCCCGTTCCGTCCGTGCATGAAAAGCGCCAAGCTCCCCTTTCGCACTCAGCCTTGCGCTGCTTCCGACCTGGGCTAAGCTCGAATCGCATCATGTCGCGAGAACTTCAATTCTCCCTGAACGGGCAGATTCATTCGCTCGCGCAAGTTTCCCCGAATCAAACTCTGCTGGAGTACCTGCGCACCAAGGGACTCACGGGCAGCAAGGAAGGTTGCGCCGAAGGCGATTGCGGCGCTTGTTCGGTTGTGCTCGTCGAACGGGCGGCGGACGGCCAACCGACTTTTCGCGCGGTGAATAGTTGTCTACTGCCGGTCTGCTTGCTCGCCGGGCGCGAGTTGATCAGCGTCGAAGGCATTCGCAGCCCGCAGGGCCTGCATCCCGTCCAAGCCGAGATGGTGCAGCACTTCGGCTCACAATGTGGCTATTGCACGCCGGGTTTCATTTGTTCTCTGTTCGAGGGCTATCATCGCAGCGATCTTCGCACCGCGGACGATTTGGACGACCAGCTCAGCGGAAACCTCTGCCGCTGCACCGGCTACCGCTCGATTCGCGAGGCGGCGCAATCCGCGTACGCAAACCGACCCGCTCAAGCACTCAGCGAACAACTCGCCGTCGGTCGCAACGCTTCAGGCGCGGTCCTTACCGCGGCCGAGTATGAATACTTTGGCGAAAGATTTTTTCGCCCAACCTCAATCAATGAGTTGCTCGCCGCGATGCATCAACATCCGGAAGCGCGCCTGATTGCCGGCGCCACGGAACTCGGTCTGGACATCACCAAACGCTTCAAGAAGTTCCCGACACTCATTTCGCTCGAGGCCGTCGCAGAACTTACAGCGCTCAAGTCCACGCCGACCGAATGGCAGATCGGCGCAGCGGTAACCCTAACCGACATCGAGAATCAACTGGCCGACGAATTTCCCGCGCTGGGCGATATGCTGCGCGTCTTCGGCTCGCGGCAGATCCGCAACCGCGCGACGATGGGCGGCAACATTGTTACGGCTTCACCCATCGGCGACAGCGCGCCGGTATTGCTCGCCCTTGATGCACAGGTTGTCCTCGCGAGCAGGAAGAGTTTGAGCTCGGGCGCGAACCTGGGAGAGCCGCATAGTGTTTCCGCCCACGCCGAACGCACTTTGCCCATCAGCGAGTTCTTCTTGGCGTATCGCAAAACCGCGCTTCAGCCGGGCGAAGTGCTGAAGACGATCATCATTCCGCGGTCGCCGGTTCGCCCCGGACTAACACGCAAGACCGCTTGGTTCAAAGTTTCCAAGCGGCGCGAAATGGACATCAGCACGGTGGCGGGATGCTTCGTGGTGGATTTGGATGCGCAGAAGATTGTGCGGCACGTGCGCCTGGCCTACGGCGGCGTGGCGGCGATGCCGGCGCGGGCGAAGCAGGCGGAAGCGGCCTTAATGGGAAAAGTCTGGGCCGACGGAACGCTCAAGGAAGTGCTGGCGGTTCTGCGTGACGAATTCACGCCGATCTCGGATGTGCGGGGTTCGACTGAATATCGCCGCGGATTGATCACGGGTCTGCTGGAGAAGTTTTATGCTGAGGGGGCCAGCGGTTCGGTCACGCGCGCGAGGAGTAAGGCCGAATTGAAGTTGGGCAGTTCGCCGTTCGCCTGCGGCCACACGACCCCACACGAAAGCGCGCATAAACACGTCACGGGCGAAGCAACTTACGTGGACGACGTCACCGCCGGCAAAAATTTTCTGGAAGTGTGGCCGGTCTGCTCGCCGCACGCGCGCGCGAGAATATTGAAACGGGACGCCACTGCTGCCCGCGCCATGCCTGGCATTCGTGTGGTGCTCCTGGCCGAAGATATTCCCGGCCTAAATGACGTGGGCGCGGTGAAGCGGGATGAGATTCTGCTGGCGGACAAGGATGTTTGGTTTCATGGCCAACTCGTCGCCCTCGTTGTCGGGGAATCTCAAGCAGCCTGCCGTGCGGCCGCGGAAAAAGTGTTGGTGGAGTATGAAGCCCTGTCGCCGGTCCTGACATTGCGCGATGCGGTGGTCAAAGGCAGCTTTCACAACGAGCCCAATTTCATCCGACGCGGAGATTGTGAACACGCTTTGGGCAACTCCCCGTTGAGCCTGGAAGGCGAGTTCGAGTTCGGCGGACAGGACCACTTCTACCTCGAGACGCAGGCAGCCTGGGCGGAGCGGGGCGAGGACGGTTCGATGTTCATCTGTTCGTCCACGCAACATCCGTCCGAGGTTCAGGCGACTGTCGCCCACATGTTGCATTTGCCAGCAAACAAGGTGGTGGTTCAAAGTCCGCGGATGGGTGGAGGTTTTGGGGGCAAGGAAACCCAGGCCGCCACTCCGGCCGCGCTCGCGGCGCTCGCCGCACATCACACAGGCCGGCCCGTGCGGGTCCGCTGGAATCGCGACCAGGACATGATGCTGACCGGGCATCGGCATCCGTTTCTGGCCAAGTTCAAGGTTGGCTT
>CAYWCK010000083.1:0-6305 GCA_964456685.1 uncultured Bifidobacteriaceae bacterium
GCGCAGTGCGGGCGGCTTGCAACGCGCGGTCGTAACGCAGGAATTGTTCGCGCGCGGCGGCGCGTTGGTCCGGCGCGATGCCGTTCGGAGTGACGATTTGTTTCAGTTCCCACAGGGCCAGCAACGAGTCCGCGTAGGCTTGGATGACCAGGGTCTCTTGAATGAACTCTTCCGCGCCGATTTCGCGGGCCAGCTTCAGGCCGCGCGCGGTGGCGGCGACGTTGGCCGCCAGTTCGGCCGGCGTTTTAATGTCGCCCCACGGCGAGCCAAAGATGCCCCATTTGAATTCGCCCAGTTCGGGCAGTTCGGCCTTGGCAAGCCGCGGCGCGACCGAGCTGACGGCCCGGCGCAAATCCCCCGCCGGCCATTCCGAGCCGTAGATGGCCCAACTGACCGGCCCGACCAGTTCCGTCCACTCCGCAAACTTCTTCGGGTCGCGGATTTTTTCACGCACGGCCCAGGTGCGGGCAAATTCGCGCGGCGAGCGACCGGCGGGATGCCACAGCCATTCCATGGCGGCTTCGATATTGAACCGGCCAATGACCGTTCGCGGCGTGGCGTAGCCAATCATGCCTTGCAGGCCCTTGCTGGTGAATTCGGTCATGCGCGCGTGAATGAACTGCGGCCCGGTGAACGGCTGCGCCCAGCCAATGCGCGCAACGAGATTCGGACACACGCCGACCCAATGACCGGATTGCGCCGTATTGAACACCGGTCCGTGAATCATGTTCGCCTTGCGCGTGGTGTAGGTGAGCAGGCTGTCGTAATACCAGATGCCAACCTCGCGCGGGATTGCGGCGAACAACGCGGCGTTATCCTTGCGGGTGGCTTCACTGGTCAGCACCCGCAAGCCGAGGCCGGGCTGGCGCTGGCGAGCCTCTTTCCACGCGGCGATTACCGTGCGCGCCTCGGCCAGAACCCAGTTTTCCCGGGCGCACTGGCGGCATTGGCAACCGCCCTTGTCATTCAGGTTTTCCGTGAACCAGACATCCACCTGCCGGACGGTCGGCTGGCTGCCCAATTCCGAAATCCAATCGGCGAGCACGCCCACGAATTCGGGTTGCGAGTAGCAAATGACGCCGGGTTTGCCGCCGTTGGTGCCTTTCAAGTTGGGATAGGCTTCAAACAAACCGGTGCCTTCGAGTTGTTCGAGATGCAGGACCACCGGGGCATGTTCAATGCCCAGCCGCGGCCCGAGCGTGAGCAGTTGCTCCGTGCCGCTCTTCACGCTGGCGTGGCCGCGTCGGGTTTTCTGGTCCACCCACAGGCGGGAAATGTTCTCCTGGTAATTCAACTTCCGCTCGGCCAGCCACGGCAGCCAGTTGAACGAATCGCTGCCCCATAATCCGCGGGTCTCCATCTCCGGCCAGTCCTTCACGAGCGCGAGCGGCATTTCGATGCGCTCCGCCGTCAGCCGGGCCCGGAGCAATTGCTGGAGCGTCTTGCCCGCGTAGCAAAGTCCGCGTTCAGCCAACGCCACCAGCCGCAGCCCGTGATCACCATCCTCGGGCAGGATGCGATAAGCCTGATCTGAATTTTTCAGCGATTTCAAAGACTCCGCTTCCGAACCACCGAGTTGAAACGTGATCTTGAACTTCGCGTCGTGGGCAGCCGTCGGAGACGCCTTTACGAGCTGACTCATCTCGTGGACCGCCTGTTCCACGATCGCGCTGGCGTTGGTGATGCCGCGGACGGCAATTTCGCCGGGCTTCAGTGTGAGGCGAGCCGGGATCGAAATCTCGCGGGGCAGCGGTGTCAAATGGTCCATCCACTTGTTGGCGTCCTCCGGGGACAACGGCGCCCCGGCCAGGCCCATGGCGAGCTGGAGCAAGAACACAGAACCGCAGACGATCCGCTTTTGGATGGCGATCATAAAGTTTCGGAGATCGATCTTTGCATTGTTGTTGGCCGACCGCCGGCCTCGCGGGCGTGGTCGCGTTGCCGGTTGGCAACCGACGAACCGAGGCGGGCTCATATTCGACGCAACCGATCTGCCAATTCAGAACGCCAGCCTGATTTCGCAGCGCGTCTGGCTGGCCATTTCGAGCCAGCCGCCGCCGGGCACGTTTCTTAGCGCAATGCCGCCGCCGGCTCCGGGCGCGCCTCCGTGCGTGGCCGGTAAATCACATCCACCACGTTGCGGACGTACTGTTCGTCGGCGATGCCATCGGTGGCCTCGGCCGGGAACTCCGCCTTGGCGCGGAAGTGGGCAGCGAGTTCAGCGAACAATTCCACGCGATCCACCGGATCGAATTCATCGCGCCGCACGAGCGCCTGCACCGCGAGCGCGGCTTCGGCGGGCGAAACATTCTGGCGCAGGCGCGCGGCCAGGTGCGGATAGGCGCGCAGCGAGTTGAACTTGCCGGTGAGCAACTGGTCAATGTCCGGCTCGACCACGCGGGGGTTGCGGACCACGACGGTGTTCGCGGCGATGTCGCCGAGGCGCTGGGATTTTGGGCTGAGCCAGCACACGAGGCCGCCGATGAAATAAAACACCGGCAGCGAATCCACAAACCGCAGCAGGTTGCGCGTGACGATCTGGTTGAACTGCAGCCGCATGCCTTCGACGTCCACGACGCGCAGACGGAACAGGCGCTTGCCTACGGTCTGTCCGCGCCAGCTCCATTCGCAAAGAATGCCGTAGCCGATGCTAATGACGAAGTAGGCGATGGCATTGAACGCCGCGGCAAAGTTCCAGCTGAGAAACCCGAGCAATACGGAAGCCAGACTCACGACGAACATCAGGACCGTGATGCAGACGGCGTCCACGATCCACGCGAAAAACCGGGTCACGGGCCCGGCCAGTTGCTGGGAGAAAACCACGCCCTCGGCGGTGCGAATTTGGAGCGTGCTGGTTCTCATGACGTTGGCGAAAGCGCTTCCGCGGCCGCAGCTCCGGCGGGTTGCTTTTCCTTGCCGGACTTGGCGAGGTAGAGGGAAAGGAGCAGCAACTCGAGCAGCCCGAAGGCAATCTTCGCTTCGTAGGGAATCACCGGCTCGTGGTACTGCGACAGAAACGCTTCGATAAATCCGGCCCAGATCAGCAGCAACCCCACGCCAAAGATCAGCGTGGCAACATCCCGCGAAACCTCGCGCAACCGTTCGGTGAGCGAGACGCGCCGCCCCCAACCGATCAAGGCCAGCGCCAGGATCAAGCCGGCCTGCCCGGCGATGAGGATGGCGGGGATTTCGATCACGCCATGCGGCAGCAGCCAGCCCAGCAGAAACTTGGTCTGCCCGGCCCGCACATAATCCACCACGATCGCGCCGAGGATGACACCGTTCGAGAACAACATGAGCATCGTGCCCACACCCCAGGTCATGCCCAGCGCCAAAGTGAAGATCGAAACCTTCGTGTTGTGGGTCATCAGGTAGGCGGAAAACGAAGTCTTCTGGCCATCGAGCCGGTCGTCCGTTGCTTGTTCCTCCTGACGCACGCGTTCCTCCGGCGTCAGTTGATCATGGCCAAACGCCATTGTGGCGTGCCGCGAATCCGGATCAAAGATCAACGCCAGCCCGCCAAAAGCGCAACCCGCGAGGGTGATGGCGATGGTCAGGTAAAACGCCTTGAGGTGGCGGCGAAATGTTTGCGGCAGCGTCTGAAAGAACCATTTCAGCGGCGAAAGGCGCGAACGCCGCTCGCGCGTCTCATGAATCTCGCCGTACGCCCGTGCGACCAGCATCTCCAGGTAACGGCGCGTTTCCGGTTCGGCGGAAAAGGTCGTAATCTTCGCCAGATCCGCGGAGGCGCGTTCGTAGAGTTGGTGAAAGCGGGTGAGTTGCTCGAGGGACATCCCGGAAGCCGGGGACGATTCCAGCTGGTCCAGCAGCTTCTCCAGCTCGCTCCAGTGCGCGCGCTCGGCGCTGACAAAACGTTGGAGGTCGATGATCACAACAACTGCCTCCGCTTCACATTGAGATATTGCGTAACCAACTCGGCGCTTAACCGCTCATTGTCGAGCAGCGAGAATTGCACGCCGCGCCGGTGCAAAACCTTTTCCAACTCGCGCAGTTTCTGCCACTGCAAATGCCCGGCCAGATGCTGGTATAGGTGGTCCAGCGTCGTGACATTTGGATTCGCAAAGGCCGGCTCCACGCCCGGCGGCTGCGCCATGTTCACCAGCACGAGATGCTGGCGCCGGATCAAATCCATGTTGCGCACAAAATTTTCCGCGATCACCGCATCATCGAGCGAGGTGAGGAAGAACAGCAACGACCGGCGGCGCAGCCGCAACCGCAGGAACGTGCAGAGTTCGTCGAAATCCGGCGAGACGATTTTTGGTTGCAACGTGTAGAGGGCGTCGCGACAGACGCTGTAGTGCGCCTTGCCGTTCTTCGCGCGAACGAATTTCTCCACTTTGTTGGTGAAGGTGAGCAAGCCGAACAAGTCGCCCTGTTGTTCCGCCGCGAGGCCGAGAATGAGCGCGGCCGTGAGATAGCGTTCGAGCACGGAAGGATTCAGGGTGCGGCTTTCCGTCGTCACTGCGCCGGGCTGAACCCCGGAGCCGGAAGACGGAATGCTTTCGCGGTCGTCGCGGCCCAGCGTTCGCGCGCTCAGCCGCGACGCGTCGATCACCACGTAAACCTCCTGGGTCTTCTCGATCTGAAAAACTTTCGTGATGGGCTTGCCGCGGCGCGCCGTGGCTTTCCAGTGCACGTCCGCGTAATCATCGCCCGGCACATATTCGCGCAGCTTTTCGAAATCGCGCCCCTTCCCCACCTGCCGCTGCGCGTGCAAACCAAACGCGCCGCGATTCAGGAACAGCGCCGCCAGACTTTTGCGGTCGGCCAGCAGGTTGGGGTAAACGCGCAACTCGGACCGCGCCGGCATGACTTGGCGCACGGCCCAAAAGCCCAGCGGCGACGCACCCTCCACATAGGCGGCGTCGAGCACATAGCTGCCGCGCTGGAGCGGCGTGCACGGCCATTGCAACCGCGACCACTCCGTGTCGGCGGGCAGTTGCACCGGGAGGTCCTCCTGCGGCGAAGTGAATTCAGCGGGCAAAGCGAGCGCCACGCGCAGTCGCTTTTGCTTTTGCAATTGATTGCGCAACCGCAGCTCGATTTTGGCTTCCCGATCCTTGGAGAGCCGCACCACCGGCGGCAATTCAACTCCAATCCCGTGCAGGCTGCGCCGCGCGCCCACGGCATCCCCCAGCGCCACCAGCACCAACCCAGCGATGCACGCCAGCGCCAGCAGCAAGGCCGCCGGTTCAATCGCCGCCAGCAAGGCGAACGGCAGCACCACCAGTGCGAACCAGAACAAGAGCCTGTTTTGCGGGACAATCATCGCGGCACGGCCACCTGCTGAAGAATCTGTTGAATGACCTCCGTCACGGTCAGACCTTCGATTTCGAATTCCGGACGTAAAATCAGCCGGTGTTCAAGCACCGGCACCGCCATGGCCTTGATGTCATCCGGCGTGGCGAAATCGCGGCCGGACATCGCGGCGTATGCGCGCGCGGCCATGATGAGCGACTGGGTGGCGCGCGGCCCGGCGCCCACGAGCACGCTTTCGTGGGAGCGAGTGGCGCGCACGATGTCCACGAGATACGCCGTGAGTTCCTCGCGCAGCACGATCAAACCGAGTTGCTCGCGCAACGCGACGATATCCTCGGCCTTCACCACCGGCTGCACCGCGCCGCTGGCCAGCATGGCTTCGGGCGCTTCCTTCGTCATCGTGCGCTGGGCGAGCGTGAGTTCCTCGTCGCGGCCCGGTGAGCCCATGGTGATCTTCAACATGAAACGATCCTTCTGCGCTTCGGGCAACGGATACGTCCCCTCGTATTCGATTGGATTCTGCGTGGCGAACACGGTGAAGTTGGGCGGCAACGCATGGGTGTCCCGGTCAATCGTCACGCTCCGCTCCTGCATGGCCTGCAGCAGGGCGGATTGCGTCTTGGCGGGCGCGCGGTTGATTTCGTCCGCCAGCAGGAACGAGGTGAAGATCGGGCCTTTGATCAACGAGAACTCGTTCCGTTGCAGGTTGAAAACATTCGTGCCGGTGATGTCGGCCGGCATGAGGTCGGGCGTGAACTGGATGCGGGTGAACTCGCATCCGAGCACGTGCGCGAGCGTGCGCACGAGCAGCGTCTTGGCCACGCCGGGCACGCCTTCGATGAGCGCGTGGTTGCCGGTAAAGATGGCGATCAGCGCCTTCTCGATGACCTCGTGCTGACCAATGATGACTTTGCCGGTTTCGTGGCGGGCTTGGGCGAGAACTTCCTTCAATCGTTCGGTGTTCATAGTTGAGTTCCGAGTTCCGAGTTGTGCGATGTTCATGCGGCCGGGTTCAGCAATTCGCC
>CAYWCK010000083.1:6405-15625 GCA_964456685.1 uncultured Bifidobacteriaceae bacterium
GAGTTCCGAGTTCCGAGTTGTGCGATGTTCATGCGGCCGGGTTCAGCAATTCGCCTTCTTACCGCGCAGTTCGGATTGTTGGAGATAATGGCGAAAACCGGCGATCAATTTTCCAGTTTCATCCGCCTGGCCGTACAGTGAAGTGAATTGCGATTCGTCAATGTATCGTGCGTCGAGTGCGACGTAGAACTGCGATTTCAATTCGCCAACGGATCCCTTGGCAATGGTCAGAAACTGCGCAAATTCCTTGTTCCCGTCGCGCTCGAAACCCTCGGCGATATTGGACATGACCGCAACCGACGCCCGACGCACCTGGTCCCGCAGCGCGAAGTCGCGGCTGAACGCACCGTCCCCGCTGATTTCGTAAATCTGCCGAGTCAGCATGCGGGCCTTCTTCCAGCTTTCGATGTCTTCGAATCTTGTGATCGTCATATTTGTGCTCCTGGCTTTGTGGTCTGATATGCCGACGGGGATAACTCGGAACTCGGAACTCGGAACTCGGAACTCTTCAATGCCCGGGCAATTTCGCGATACGTTTGAACGGGCTGCCGGGCCGTGGCCGGACGGGCGCGTTCGGTTTCCATGATGGTTTGGGCGTGGTCCACGCTGGCGATGCGCACATTGCGCCGATGCAACAGCGCCTTGGTCCATTCGTCGAAGATGACATTGAGCAGGTCGCGCGGCGCGATGTTCCGGCGCAGGAGGTTGACGAAGCCGGCGGTGGCGTCGCGGCCGGCAATGGACCCATCCGATCGGGCGGCGGCCGGCGGCGGCACGAGGCTGGTGGCATTTTTCCAGATGAACAGCAGGGCCAGCACGAGGAGGCCGGCAACGAGACCCGTAAGCCGGTAACGTCGCATGAGCACAGCGATGCCCGATTCCTCCACCACGCCGAGATGGGCTTCGTCGAAAAAAACGGTGGCCGCGGGGCCGAGACACCAGGCGAGCAGAGCCGGCTGGCGATCCTTCCACATCGCTTCGTTGCTGAGGAAATAGGAATCCGTGGCGATGACCACTGATCCGCGATCGAACTTGCGTTCGACCACGACGGCGTGGTTGCTGCGCTGGTAGATCGGAGTCCAGGCGGCATCGAGATTCGTCAGCACGAGCGCGCTGTGCCAGTCGAGTTTCTCCGGCAACGGCAGGTCGGTCTGGTTCAAAACCTCGGCGGGTTCGTAAGCGTCGTTCGCGCCCTGCTTGAGCGCAACCCGCGCGAACTCCACGCCCCAGCGCTTCTGCAGCGAGATGCGATTCGAGGTCTCATTCGAGGTTGGTTTGGCGCGCTTGGAGGAAGATTTTTTTCCGGACTTGGTAGCGGGCGCATTCGTGGCCGGCGCGTTGGTCGGGGTGACGAAGCCCGGGGGCGGCAGGCTGAAATAACTCTTACCGGTGACCGGATACATGGTGATGACCAGCCGCCCGCCGCGCGTGGCAAAGGTTTCAATCTCGTGCAGCAAGTCCGCGGATACCCATTGCCAATCCGACTCGTCGGCGGCGAGATGGAGATACGTGGCATCCTTTCCCTCGGGCAACTGGCTCGTGCTGCTCATGTCGCGCCGCACCGTGAGTCCGGGCATTCGCTGCAAACTTTCATACCAGGCCATCGTGCCCAACGGATCCGCGCGGAGCGACGAGTACGGCGGATAAACATCGCCCGCCTCGAACCGCAGCAGAAAGAGATAGATCACCCCCAGCACGAACAGCGTCGCGCCGATGGCCAGCGTGATCATGGGGAAGTTCTTTTTCATGCGCCGGTTCTGAGGCGTTCGACGTTGCTCGCGAAACGATCCACGATTTCGTTGTTCGGCACGTGCGTGCCGTACCACACCCGGTCGAAAACCGTCACGTTCTCGCCAAAGATTTCCAGCAGGGCGGGAAACGCATGCGCGCGACGCGCGAGTTCGCGCCGGTAATCGTAGTTCGATTTGAAGCGCGCCAGGCTGATGAGATTCCGCTCGGCGAGATGCGCTAGGCTGGCCAGATAAAACGCCCGCAGCGCCAGGCGAAATTCCCCGCGCGCCAGAAGTTCGCGCGCCATCGCCGTCCAACCGTCCTCGGGCAACTGGTCCGCGCCGACACTTTCGTCGGTGATGTCCGGCACCACCTGGATCGCCTCCGCCTGCAGCGTCGCCTCGCGCGGAAGGCGGTTACGCCAGAGGCGAAAAATCAAAATGGCGAGGGCAGACAACACGATGGCGACCAGGAGATAGAGCAGCACTTGCGAGAACGCCGCCCAATCAAGCCCGGAACTGGGCAGGGATGGCGAAGGCTTCCGCCCGCCGAAAAGTTTATTCAGCATCCGCCCCAGCCATTTGAAGAGCTCACCGAGGGCCTCGAACACGGCCTTGAACGATTTGCGAATCATTTCACCGATCTTGTCGAAGAACTCCGCGAGAAAGCCGGGCTTGCCCGGATCGTCCGGCGCGGCTTCACGCGGCATGCGCCAGGAGTACTTCCGTTGCTGGATGACCTGGTTGATGCTCTGATCCAGTTCGCTCGGGGAAACACTCCGGCTGGCGGGCGGCGGGGCGGGCGCGGCTTCCGCCGCCCGGCCGATCAGCGGTGAGTAGAACACGATCCCCAACAGCACGAGGGTTGCGAACCGCGCGGCGGGTTTCGCGCAGCGGGGTAATTGTGACCGGAGGTCGGCCCCGGAATGGATGGCCTCGCCGTAGAAACACCGCAAAACATAAAGGGTCTTCAAGATCGGGTCCAGGCAAAGATACGTCAGGCCCAGCATCGTCGCGAAGAACGTGGTATTCAACAACGCCATGCCGCCGCGGGAAAACACGGTCTCAAGGCCAAAGAGTGATTTGAGCAGTTGCGGCAAGAATCCGCAGGCAAAGCAGCAGTTGAGAAAGACCACCAGCCCGAAGGCGGCGATGGAAATCATGGCAAATATGTTCTGTCCGGGCCACAGCTTGGCGTGGCGCGCGGCGCGGCGGAATAATTCTCGCCCGCCGGGGGCATCCGTGTCCGCCAGCGCCGTAAGATTCTGGTAAAAGGAATAAACCCAGGGCAACAACACCACGCTCACCGTGGCCAGCGGCAGGAGGAACAAGCCAGTGGCATGCAGCGCGACCTGCAGCAGCGCGGCATTGATGGTTCGTCGCCAACCCAGCGGGGCCGATTGCTCTCCCGCAATGTGGGCGCGGAGCTTGCGCGCAAAGATCGCGTGGCAACCTTTCATCCACAGGAACAGCAAGGTCACACCCAGCGCGGCTTCGACGACATGTCGCCGGGCCGTCGGGCTTTCACTCATGTCCGCCCAGAAAAACAGAACGCCGAGGACAAACGGCAGCGTGCCCAGATAATAAACCGCCAACGCCGCCGCCGGCGCAGTGCGCAGCAGATGAACCGCTTCCTCGATGAGGTCGTGGGCCGGCTTTCCGGAATGGCGACGTTGCGAGCCTTTCATTCCTTGTCCACCCATTTGATGCGCCACAGTTCATCCTCGTGGAACGAATTGGGCAGTGCGGCGAGACCGGAACCGATGAGGTAGAAAAAGAACCAGACGAGGAACAGCCCCAGCATGGCCTGCCCGCCGCGCAGCATGACGGCGAAAAGGGGTCGCTTAAGCAACGGCACACGCGCGAATTTCTTCAAACACGCCGTGCAAATGACGCGGTCATCGTGTTCGGTCACACATTCACGGCAGAAGAAGCCGCGACACTCCGGACAACGCGCGACTGCCTCGCGTGTGGCGTGGTTGAAACAGCGTTGGGTGGAGAGCGTTGGCACAGCGTGCATCCTAACCCACGGTTGGCCCCGCTTCCGGTGGCGTCACCCGCGCGCGAGCCGCGTGAAATCGCCGCCACGCCATCAAACCGGTCGCCCCGAGGATGGCGGAGATCGCCGTGGAAGTGACCGCCATGATCAAGCCCACAGGATCCTCCATCGGGGAAAAGTCTTCGAGCGCTTGCGGCCGGGATATTCCCAGGAACAAACCGTAAAAGACGCTGAAGAGCAGGAACAAACCGTTCGCCACAATGGTCACCACCGGGAGCGCCTTCAAGCCCCGCGGCAAATCGGTGTTGCTCTGCTTCACCAGTGCCACGATGGCGGTGATAAAAGTGCCCACCATGAGGAGGATCGAAATGAAGTCCAGCCAGCCAGCCCGGAAGAAAAAGTGCGGCGCAGTGAACGGCAGATCGGACAGCAACAGCAGGCAGAGGATGTAGTGTGATTTTCCCCGGTAATGCCGCGGCGGC
Organism: uncultured Bifidobacteriaceae bacterium; assembly: GCA_964456685.1. Classification (GTDB taxonomy): domain Bacteria; phylum Verrucomicrobiota; class Verrucomicrobiia; order Limisphaerales; family JADLHS01; genus CAYWCK01. Next base: position 10,617 of record CAYWCK010000083.1, read on the forward strand.
GGGGGCGTGGGCGGCGCAGCGGACCGACCGATCACGGGCGGCGCGTTGGGATCATCCCTTCCGCGCAGATGCGCCGGCAGCGTGCCGCCGGCCGCCAGTTCCTGCATCAATTGCGGGACTTCCGCCTCGTTGAGTTGTCCCTGGGCCTCCGCGATGAGGGGCTGGAGCCGGGCAATCACCTTTTGTGCGCGCCGAATGCGGCTGAGCGAAGGCAGGTCCTCCGTCTGCACCGCCGTGCGCAACTCGCAGCGGCACGTCGGGCCGTAGATAAAATTCGCGATGAACGGAATGGCGAACAAGACCGTGAGCACCCCGAAAATCCATTTGGCCGTTTCGTCGCCCACACCGACGGTCAGGATCGCAAAGAAACTGGTGCAACCGCCCGTGAACAATCCCAGCACCAGCATGCGCGAAGTTCGGCGCAAGGTGATGGCCTGAATGTCCCGAAAATAAAATCGCTTGTAGCTTTCTGCATAGCCCTCGGTCTCGACACACAGCAGATGGTCCGGGCCCAGCCACAGACCCACGCGCGTCGCGAGGGTGCCGCGTTGCCGGGGCGGCGCGAGTTTGGAGTATTCCCGTTCCGCGGTGTTCATCGGGTTAACATTGCGATAAGGAACGCCACCCACGCGCCGATTTCAAGCGACGCAATCACGGCGGCGAGGATGAATTTTATGCGCGAACGCTGGGTCAGTCCGAACGGCGAGCGCCAGTGGCGGATCACCACGTAAAGCGCCAGCGGGGCCGTCACCAGCGTCACGAACGCCACGAAAAACAAAACAACCGTCAGCGCGGGCAGCAGCGGGACGACTGCGAGGGACAAGGCCAGATTGTCGTAGCGCGTCCGTTTGCTTTCGAGGCCCTTGATCTTGCCCTTCGTGCGGCCCAGCTCGAGACAAGTGGGACACAGGTGCTGCCCCTGATGCTCGCAATCGCAGAGCGCGCACAGGAAACGCCCGCAGCCATCACACGGCAGCACGGCCTTCTTTGCGGGATGATAAAAACAGCTGGCCTCACCTTCGGCCAACACCGCCTCACCCGTGCGACCGGACTCGAACTTCCGAAAGAGCGCCGGGAAGATTTCGACCTGCAAATCGGAGTTGCACGCGGGACACGGATGAAAGCTGCCGCTGTTGAACGGATGGAGCAGCAAAGTGGCCTGGCACTTGGGACATTTTATTTGCGGGGGCGTCATCGGATCGGCTTAAGCCTGCGGCGCCAGATCGCCGAAGACGCGTTCGTAATGCTCGCTCCACATGGCCATGGCGGTCGGCCCGGTGACCAGCGCTCCGACCAGGCAAGCCAGCAGACCGGCGAAAATCAGCAAGCCACCCACGAACATCAGCCACAGCGTCTTCCACCAGTGTTTCTTGACCACGCGCCGGCTTAGTTCCAGCGCCGGCCAGAATTTGAGCCCTTTGTCGGCCGCCAGCGGCAACGCGAACATCCAGCAAAGGTTGAAGTAAATCATCACGCCCATGAAAACCAGCATTGCGAGGCCGAAGACCACCATTAGAACCACGGAGGCGCCGCCGGACGGTCCACCGCCGCCGCGCGCACTCGAGGCCATGAACGGAATGGTCATGGCCATCACGATGGCCACGCAAAACACCGCCGCCAACGCGAGCAACATCGGAATCAATTGCACGAGCACCAGCTGCCAATAGGTGCGGCCGAACCCGCTGAAGGCGTCGCCAATCTCCGGCTTCTGCTCCCGGACACTCTTGATGAAGTAAACCCAGAGGCCGCCCATCAACGGACCGTTCAAGAAGATCGCCAACAACATGCTCAAGTAGGGAATCATGTTCGAGACCATGAGGGCTGCGTAAACCAAGACCGAGGCCCCGATCATGCCGCCCGCGTTGGCCTGGAACAGTTGCCACCCGCGGCTCAGACAGCCACCCACATCCACATTGTAGTCACGCGCCAGCAGGTCGGCCTCGGAAAGCATTCCCCGGCTGAACCTCGACCCAAGCGCCGCTCCTTCACTGAGTCGTTGCAGAAAGATTGGTTTACAGTTCGCGCAAACATGGGCTCCGGCGTGCGCGATCATGTCCTCCGTGTTGAAAACTCCGCCGCACTCGGCACAAACGCCCTGCGCACCCGGCGTGACCGCAACCACCGGCGGCACGGCGGCAGGGGTGCGATACTCAGGCGGCGCGGCCGAATTGAACGGTTCCCAATTGGCCATGCCTTCACGCCAGATGAGCGTTCCGGGCTGGAGTTTCCCGGTGCGAATGAGATTCGGGAATTCGGTCTCCTCGACCGGACCGGCCTGCTGGCCATTATCAACGTAATACCATTGCATATTTACGATGTTGTGTCGGTGGCGGCTTGCTTCCTGGACCGGCGGACACGCCGTTTGTGCCACAGGCAACGCGCGAGGCAAAGGAAAAAGCCGACGGCGGCACGAACACGGACCGCGCCGCCGGCGAGATTGAATCGCCCGGCTTCAATTCCTACACTGCCGTGCAATGCCGCTTTGCCCGCGCTGCCAGTCGGAGCTGGCCACCATCCGCCACCGGGAAGGCCTCTTCTACCGCTGCCCGAATTGTTTTGGCCGCGCCGTCACGCTGCCGCAAATCCGCCGCGTGGCCGGTGATAAATTTGCCACCGGGCTGATGCGCGAGATCAATCGCAACACACGATTGGGCGAACGAAGCTGCCCGTTTTGCAGCCGGCGCATGCGCATTTTCTCCGCCCCGGCGCCGCCGCTCGAATTGGATGCGTGCAAACCGTGTGGCGCAGTGTGGTTTGATCCGCAGGAATTCGAAGCCGTTCCGGAAGGGGCGGTGGAATCCGAACACGAACTCCGGTTGCGCGGCGCGGAAGCATTCGGCCGGCATCGGATTGAACAATCCCAACCGGCTGGTTCAATCGACCAAGCGCCGGACGAGCTGTGGCAGGCCGTTCCCGCGTTCTTCGGATTCCCGGTGGAAACGGATGCCGATGCGCTGGTCCGCCGGCCGTGGCTGACCTGGGGACTGGCGTTGATCATTGCGACCCTGAGCATAATGGCCTTCACCGAGCTGGAGGCGGCGGTCAAGCTGTTTGGTTTCGTGCCCGCCACGCCCTGGCGTCTGGGCGGCCTGACTTGGATTTCCTCCTTCTTCCTTCACGCCGATGTCTGGCACCTGATCGGCAACCTCTACTTCTTCCTGATCTTCGCCGACAATGTCGAAGACGTGCTCGGGCGGGGGCGATTTCTGGTCCTGTTGATCGCGGCCAGCCTGGCTGGGGACGCGGTGCACTGGCTAACACAGCTCTCCTCCACCATCCCCTGCGTTGGCGCCAGTGGAGGCATCTCCGGCGTGATCGTGTTCTATGCGCTGCGATTTCCCCAAGCCAAGCTCGGCTTTATGATGCGCGTGTTTGTCTATTTCCGCTGGCTGCAGATTCCCGCCTGGTTCGCCCTGGTGCTGTGGATAATGCTCCAGTTTTTTGACGCGACCATGGAACTTTCCGGTTACGGCAACGTCGCCGCCACGGCGCATCTAGGCGGCGCCGCGGCGGGGTTTGTGGCCTGGTACTGCTGGCGAAAACGCGACGCGCGCACGGCCTGATCAACGCCAACGTCCGCCCAACCGCTCCCTAACCGTTCCAATACGTTTGCAGATCGCGTAAACCGCCTGCGGGAGAAATCTCCACCACGCAAAAAGTCGCGGGGGCACCCACGACAAGTTCGTGGGAGAGGCCCATGAGCTGGGCGGGTTTTTCGGAGAATCGCCCCCACGCCTCCTGCCAGGGACAGCCAAGCATTTCAGCGGTGCGGAAGACGCCTTCCACGGGTCGCAGCGCCGAGCCGGCAAAATTGGTTTTGCCCGGCAGCCGCACAATCTGGTCCAGACCGACTTCGAGCTGCATCTTGCCGAAGGGATATGTTCCCGGCCCCGCTCCGGCGGCCGCCATGGCGTCCGTCGTGTAAATCACGCGGTTGTTGAGCGCGCGATGCAGGACCCGAAACGGTGCGGGCGATACATGAATGCGATCGGGGATAAAGCTGGGCGTGAGGCCGGGGGTTTCGCAGACGCGCCACAGGATGTTGTCATGGCGATCGAGTTCGCGAGGGCATCCGTTGGCCAGATGGGTGAAGAGCGTTGCCCCAGCCGCCTGCGCCTGCGCCAGGAGTTCCGCGGGGGCATTGGTGTGCCCAAGGCTCACAACGATCCCGAGCGCGGCAGCCAGTTCGATGGCGGCAAGCGCACCGGCGCGTTCCGGGGCCAGCGTGACCATCAACGGAGCATCACCAGCCAGGTCGCGAAGCTGTCGAATGTGTTCCGGCTGGGGATCAAGCATCAGCTTCGGATCATGCGCGCCGTGATAACCGGGCAGTTCCGAGAGGAACGGTCCTTCAATATGCCAGCCAACAATGGCCGCCTTGAGTTCCTCGGTTTGTTCTCGCAACGCGGCGAGGTGACGCAAACGGGCGGTGAGTTTGGGCCATTCGTCAGTGATGAGCGTTAACAGAAAGCGGGCGCAACCAGACGCACGCAGCCCACGCGTAGCGGACAGCAAATCTTCAACCTTCAGGTCGTCACGCTGAAAATCAACCCCGGCGAAACCGTTGACCTGCACATCAAAAAGCGACGGCGCAATCCACAGGCTGTTCGGCACGCCGGCGGGAGCGGAGACAATTTCCCGGATGCGCCCACGGGACCAGCGAATGATCACGGGTTGACGGCTGGCGTAATGCCAGGCCGAGAGTTCACCTGTTTCCATGCCGCAGATGGCTAGCAGGAAATGCAGGGCAAGGAAACTCCGAAGCCAAATGCTGTCCCAAGGATGGAAAAAAGAAGGGCGACCCGAGCTCTTGGCCGCCCTTCTCATGACGATTCCCGACCTGTGAAAAAGGCAGAGGAACCGAGGTCAACATAGCGCGCTGCCACTGGCTGGCAACGGAAAATTCAAGAATCCCAACTGCGGTGGGATAAGCTGCATTGCCAGCAGCATTACCCTGCTAAAACCTGACAAAGTGAAGGTCCCGTAGCCAAATCCGGGAAGAGAAATAT
>CAYWCK010000084.1:0-15532 GCA_964456685.1 uncultured Bifidobacteriaceae bacterium
GGGAATCATTCTGCCGTCGTTGATCCCGCCCGCCGCCGTGCAAATCCTGGACGCGCTCGTTGAAGAACGGTTTGGGGTTGCTCGCTTTGTTGATTTCCTGACGCAAAATTTGCAGCCAGTGCGGGATGCTGCCAGATAACTCCTTCGCATTCGTTGGCTGGTAGGTCTCCGCAAGTTTCAACAAGGCGACCGCGTCGTCTATGTTCAAAGCAGCCGTGGCGCGCGCCGCATTGAGCCAGTGAGAGAGGATTTCAGCGCGGGCGGGTTTGGTCCAGATGGCGCGGCGGGCGATGGCTTTGAGGAGTGCGCGTTCTGCCGTGGCCGGGAGTCCTTGGATCAACTCCAACATCGGCGCGGTGATGATTCCGTCCAGGCGCAGGCGATAAACGAAGCGTTCAATGGTCACATCGCGCAAGGTTACGCGAAGCGACTCCGCAGCTTCCGTTACGAGCGTGGTTTGCGTGGGCCGGGCGACTAATTGCCGCACCAACGCCGGCCATTCGACCGGCGGGACGGAGGCGACGCCGAGCAGTTCGGCAAAAACGGACTGATCTTTTAGGCCGGGGGTGAAGAGCGGCGAGAGGATCAAATCGATTTCATAGTCCTCGACCCGGGGCAACTCGTCGGTCAGGAACCTGCCAATTTCCTCGCGCGTGATGCCGTAGGTGCCGACGAGGTGATTGACCACCTGGGCCGTTAGTTTTCTGGGGCGCTCCAATTCGGTCGCGAGTGTTTCGAGCAATCTGGTCACGCACCAATTATTCCGCCTGCAACGAAGCAGGCCAAGCGGTAATTGCAAACCGGCGGGCAGATTGATCGGCTGCCCGCCGGCGTGGTTCATCCGGCAAGGATCAATTTCCCAGCACGGCCGTCAGCAGCAACGCCAGGCCAATGAGCGTGGCCGTGCTCCAAGCCAGGCCGGCCCGGGTACGAAACGGCAGCAACATGGGCACGCTGCGGCGGTAGGCCGCATAGTGTTCACCGTGAAAGTCCGCCAAGTCGCGCTCCTCCCAACGGATGGCGAGAAGAATGTAGGCCGTGGTGCCCAACGCAAAGACCAGATGCGCCACCGTCATGTTCGGCGTGGCCCAAAAGGCGAACAGCCAGCCCACGTAGAGCGGGTGGCGGACCATTTTGTACGGCCCGGGGGTAACGAAGCGGAGCGGTTGATAGGTCTTTCCCCGCAGGAAATACCAGACTTGGCGCAGACCAAAGAGATCAAAGTGATTGATCAAAAAAGTGGTGACCAGAACCAGCAGCCAGCCGAACGCAAACAGCGAGTAGCAAATGATCCGCCCGGTGCGCGAGGAGACATCCCAGATAACGCCACCCATCGGTTGCCACAGCCAGAAGAGGAGAATCAGCGCCAAGCTGGAAAAGAGCACGTAGGTGCTGCGCTCCGCGGCCACGGGCACGATGCGCGTCCACCACGCTTTGAAAGCCGGCCGGGCCATGATGCTGTGCTGGACGGCAAACAAACCGAGCAGCGCCAGATTCACCAGCAGTGCGAGCCCGAGCGTGACTTGCGGCGGGCCGTCAATGGATTTGGGCACGACAAAATTCCCCATGAAGCCAGCGGCATAGAGGAAGGTGACGAAGAAAATGGCGTAACAAAGCACGCCATACACGAAGGTGAGGATGCGGTTCATGATAACTATTCTTTCACTGGTTGATGTTGGTTGTTTCATCCCGCTGATTGTGCGCGGGGTGAGGTGGCAGTGTGGCTTTCCCACCGGCTTTGGAAATGGACCGAATGGCCATCAGCTTGGAACGAAAGACCCACGGTGGCTGATTTCATTCAGGCGTTGAGTAACCAGGCACGGCTCGGTAACGTCTCGTCCCACGATGAAATTCTTTTCCTGCCTGGCCGGCTTATTTGTGGCAACGCTCACTGCGAGTGCAGCCGCCAAACCCAACATCGTTTTTGTGCTGGCCGATGATCTTGGCTATACGGATGTGGCCTGCTACGGCAGCAAATATTACGAAACGCCGAACATTGATCGCCTGGCGCAACAGGGGATGAAGTTCACCGATGGCTACACGTGTGGGCCGAACTGCCAGCCCACCCGTGCGGCGCTGATGAGCGGTCAATATGGGCCGCGCACGGGAATCTACACCGTGGGCAGCATTGATCGGTTCAATTGGCAGAGCCGCCCGCTGCGGCCGGTGGACAATGTCCAGAGTTTGCCCCTCGAAAAGATCACGCTGCCACAATCGTTGAAGCGCGCCGGCTACGCGACCGGCATGTTTGGCAAATGGCATCTCGGCAATGACGCACAGCATCATCCTTCGCAGCGCGGTTTTGACGAAGCCATCGAAAGTGCCGGGGTCCATTTCGATTTCAAGACCTCTCCGCCGGTGGAGTATCCGAAAGGCACATACCTCGCCGATTTTCTGACCGACAAGGCGGTGGATTTTATCCGTCGTCACAAGGATGGCCCGTTCTTTCTTTACCTGCCGCACTTCGGTGTCCACTCACCGCACCAGGCCAAGGAGGAACTGATTGCGAAGTTCAAAGACAAAGCGCCCGTGGGCGGGCATCACTCGCCAGCCTACGCCGCGATGATTTATAGCGTGGACCAGAGTGTCGGTCGCCTGCTGGCGTTGCTGGATGAATTGAAGCTCGCCGATAACACGCTGGTGATTTTTTCGAGCGACAACGGTGGCGTGGGCGGCTACCAGCGCGAAGGCATCAAGTCGGAAGTAAGTATCACCGATAACGCGCCGCTGCGCGGTGGCAAGGGTATGCTCCACGAAGGCGGTGTGCGCGTGCCGTACATTTTCCGCTGGCCGGGTAAGATTCAGCCCGCGTCGCAATGCTCCGAGCCCATCAACACCGTGGACCTCTATCCGACGCTGCTGGAGATCGCCGGCGGCAAGGCGCCCGCAGATTATCCGCTCGATGGCCTGAGCTATGCCAAGCTGCTATTTGGTGGCGGCAAGGGCACGTTGGGGCGCGAGGCAATCTTCTGGCATTTCCCCGGCTACCTCGGCGCCGGCGCGGATGCGTGGCGCACCACGCCCGGCGGCGCCATTCGCGCGGGCGACTGGCGACTCCAGGAGTATTTTGAGGACGGTCATCTGGAGCTTTACAATCTGCGGGACGATCTGAGTCAAAAGCACGACCTCGCCGCGAGCAATCCGGCCAAGGCCCGGGAGCTCCACGAGAAACTGCTCGCCTGGCGCAAAGCCGTCAACGCACCCATGCCAACCAAGAACACGGAGCAGGGGAAGGCCGATGCGGGCGGCAAAAAGAAGAAGAAAAAGAAGGCCGCGGGCGAAGACTGACCGCGGCGCTTCAACTTATCTTACTTCCCCGCTGCCTTGCCATCCTTGAAATTTGCAGCACCAGCCTTGCCGGCACTTTCCAGATAAGCGAGCAGATCGAGGATTTCTTCCTTGGTCAGGTTATTCAGCAGGCCGTTGGGCATCGGAGAAACCTTGGACGGTTCGCGCTTCGCAATTTCGCTCAAGGGTATTTCCACCGTCGCCTCGGGCGCGAGCATGTTGGGTAAAACGATGATCCGCTCGCTGTTCTCGTCCGTGACGCGGCCGGTGACGTCGTCCCCGTCCCTGTTCAAGATGATTGTGTTTTGATACTGGTCCGACACGACCTTGGAAGGATCGAGCATCGATTCGAGGATATCGCGCCGCGAGTACTTGCTGCTGACGCCGGTGAGTTCCGGCCCGACCGCGCCGCCGTCATTGCCGAAGCGGTGGCACGAGATGCATTGGGCGTCATTGAACGCGCTCTTGCCGCTCTTGAAATCGCGTCCGCTGGCCACCTGATCCAGTGAGCCTTCGAGGTCCGCCACCTTCCATTCCTGGATGAATTTACGCTCCTTGACGGGCTTCCAGGCCTCCGCGTTGATGTTGCCCTCGAGCAAGGACATCAGCGCCGTGCGATCCGCGCTGGTGAGTTTGGCGATGGCGTCCTTGCGGATGTTAACGAGATATTTGGCAAAGCTGCTGCCATCCCCGTAATCGCGGTCCACGTCCTTGAACCATTGAATGAGCTGGGGCGGATGGCTTTTGACCGCCTGCAGTTGATTGGTCCAGACGTTGTATGGCGAACCGGACGGATAGGTGACTTCGCCCTTGCCACCCTGACGCACCTTCGTGAACCAGCCGAAAAATTTCTGTCGCTGCGGGAGCGTCCAGCCGGACTTTACGTTGCGAAGTTGGAAGACGTAATGAATCTGCTCTTCCTGTGTTTGCGCCCGCTCCATGAGGTCGAGGGTTTTCGTGATGACGTTGGGCGAGCCGAGGAACACGAGGAGTTGCGATAGTTCGCGGTTCAGGCGTTCGCTGGCTGCGGGATAGGCTTGGTCCAGTTGGCCTTCAATCATCCGTGCGACCGCCGTTTCCGGTTTCCCTTGGCGACAAAAACTCAGTTCCAGAATGCGCAACTTTTCCAATTGCTGCTCTTCGGTGAGCGTTTCGCTGTTGAATTTGTTCAAGGCGAACAGCAGATCCGTTTGCGCTTCGCGGCCGGCGCAGCGGGCCAGCGCCAGCAGCGCCGTGAGTCCGGCTTGTGGATCTGTCTCGGTTAACGCGCGCGACTTCCACAGCGCCACGTCCTGGCTTTCGACGGCGATGCGGGCAGCGTTGCGGATAAACCGATCCGGGCTGCCCAGGTGCGGCCATGCGACGCCCACGGCCACCGGGCTGGTTTTGCCATGATAAGCTTCAAGTTGATGCCGGAGCGTACGCGCTTCCTTGCCGGCGCGTTCCACTGCGGCCAGTACCGCCCGCGTCTCGGCTGCCGGTTCGGCGGTCTTCTCGCCGCCGACATAGGATACACGATAGAGACCTGACTGCGTTCCCCGGCCGCCGGTGATAAAATACATCGCGCCCTCCTTGCCGAATTCGAGGTCCGTCACGTTGAGCGGTTTGCCTTTGACGAAATTTTCGAAGTTACCCGTATAACTGGCGCCGCGCGGTGCGGTATGAACAGCCACAATGCGGCCATACGACCAGTCCATCGCAAAGAGCGCCTTGCGATACGTTTCGGGGAAGTTGCTCTTCGTGCCAAACTTCACACCCGTCGGCGAGCCGATGCCGATGTTCACGGTCGCCGGCAAGGTATCCGCGTAGTAATCCGGTCGTTTGGCGGAGCCGGAACGCCAGCCGTATTCGCCGCCGATGACGCAATGAATGATGCGCGTCGGCCTATACCACGGCAGCCCCCAATCCCATTCCATGTCGCTGTCGAACGTGAAGATTTCTCCGTCGGCATTGAAATCGAAATCATAGCTGTTGCGAAAGCCCGCGAGGAGCAGCTCCCACTTCTTTCCCTCGGGATCAGTCCGCACTATGTAGCCGCCCGGCGCGAGAATACCCACCGCATGACCCCCTGCGTCCCACTGGCGCGGCAGGAGCAAGTCCTCTTGAAAATTTCGATGTGGCGAATCTTTGACGACGCCTTCCGGTACCTTGGTGTGGTTTCCGTTCATCACATAAATCATTCCGTCCGGTCCGGCGACGACGCCGTGATAACCATGCTCGCCTTCGCCCGCGAACTTCTTCAGGAAACGCACTTCGTTGGTGTCGAAACGATCGTTCTTGTTCACATCGATCAACCGGTAAAGGCCGGTGCCCTTCGGGCCGTGGCCGTTCACGTAAAGGCTGTCGTGCGCGTAGCAAAGTCCCATCGCCTGCTTCACGAGCGCCGGGATCGGTTCGATTTTCTCAACCGCGCCGGCCCGATTCAAAGTGACCCGCAACAACGGCTGATCGTCTTTTTGCGGGGAGATGATCAAGCGCCCCTTGGCATCAATCGTCATGCAAATCCACGAGCCCTCGCCGGCCTCCGCGGAGTGCAACAACTCAATTTTGAAGCCGGGGAGAACTTTGATTTGATCGGCCGCGGTGGCAGGTGAGGGCTTAAAAACATCGCCCCAGGCACTGCCTCCGGAAGCATGAACATCTTTCGCCGCGACCCACGATGCTGGCGGATGCCAATTCAATCCGCGCCAGGCATCGGTCGCCGCTTCGATGCCGGTGCTCCAACTTTCATCGCTGACAACCGTCTTCGTGCGCCGGCTGCCGAGCGCGAGTTCGAGCCGCAGAGCCAGGGCGGCGGGGCCGTTGTCGTTCATGGCGCGAACCGCCAGGACATTTTCGCCGGACCGCAAAAACTTCGTTACATCCGCCGTGCTGGCTCGTTCGTATCCGCTCGGGCTGAGCGCGAGCGAGTCGTTCACGAAGACTTCCGCCGTGTTGTCCACTGCGACGGCAAGCGTCGCCTTCTGAAGGTCGCCGTTGACCGGGAAAATTTTTCGAAAATAACGAACCTCATTGTTCGTCACGGCATTGCCGCCATCGGGATGCCAGATCCACTGCGGGACGGGTTGCATGGGGGCCGCCAGACAGGAGCTGGCAACGGTAAAACCCAGCCAAAGAAAAACGCGTGAGTGCTTCATGTAAATTTTGGTCGCCGAATTGGAACGAAAGACGCGCCGGTCGTCAAAGAGATTCACAGAAATTCTCCGCTTCACCGGTCGGGAGCTTGCGACGCCGCGCGCTTTGGGCTAACCAAAACAAATGAACATTGCCGCTTTCGCCGACGCTGCGCTGGTTGTGCTGGGGCACGGCACGACGCAAAACGATGGCTCCGCCGCTCCGGTTTTCCAGCACGCGGCGGAGTTGCGCCGGCGCAAGCTGTTTGCCGAGGTGCGGGAGGCGTTCTGGAAGCAGTCGCCACCGGTGCAGGAGGTTTTGGCGCAACTCCAGACGCCCTGCGTCTTCATTGTTCCGTTGTTTATCAGCGAAGGCTATTTCGCCAGTGAAGTGATCCCGCGTGAACTGGGCTTTAATGAGTTCAGCATCCGGAATTCGGCAGTCGGAACTCAGTTCTATTGCCAGCCGGTCGGCACCCACGATTCCATGACGGAAGTTATCCTCGCGCGGGCACGAGGAGTCGTGGAGCAGTTTCCATTTCCCCGTGCGCCCAAGCCAAAGGACATCACACTTTGCATCGCCGGTCACGGCACGCAACGCAGCACAAAATCGCGGGCGTCCGTGGAGCGTCAGGTGGAACTGCTGCGTGCCCGCGAACTATACGCGGCCACGGAGGCGGTCTTCATGGAGGAAGAGCCGCGCATCGGCGCGGTCTATTCACTGGCGGCTACCAAAAATGTCGTTGTTGTGCCCTTTTTCATCAGCGACGGCCTGCATGTGGTGGAGGATATTCCGGTGTTGCTGGGCGAACCGGAGCGACTCGTTAAGGAGCGGCTGCAGGCTGGCCAGCCAACCTGGCGTAACCCCACGGAACGGAATGGGAAGCTGGTCTGGTACGCGCCGGCCGTTGGCACCGAGCCGCACATAGCGGATGTCATCCTCGAAAGGGTACGCGATGCGGCTGCCGCAGCCGCGGGTCGCCCGGCAAGCTGAACTGCGGTCGCGTGGGAAAGCGCTGGACCGAAAGCCCGGGCGCAATTTCGCACTGCCACCTAGTAGTAGGTCGGGCTTCCAACCTGCCTTTTTCCTCTGGGTGCAGGCAGGATGCCTGCATTACACGACAGCCAGGATGGCTGTCCTACGAGAGTGGTTGTGGGAGTTGCGCCCGAAAGCCCGCGCGGTGCAAAACAAACTTTCATCCGCCTATCGCCATCTCTAAGCTGCGCCGCGTGCAGTTCCGGAAAATCACACTCGTCGGCGTCGGTTTGCTCGGCGGCTCGCTGGGGCAGGCGGTAAAGCGCCGTCGCCTCGCGCGCGAGGTCGCAGGTTACGTGCGCCGCGAAGCGACCCTCAAGGAGTGCGCCCAAGCCGGCGCCGCAGACTACGCCACTACGGACCTGCTCGCGGCCGTTTGGAACGCCGATCTCATCGTCCTCTGCACGCCGCTGGCGCAAATGCGTTCACTCGTAATGCAGATGCTTCCCGCGCTCAAGCCGGGCGCAATCGTAACGGATGTCGGCAGCGCGAAAGCGACGGTGGTGAAAGATATTTGCGGATTGATTCGCAAGGCGGGAGCGCATTTCGTTGGCAGTCATCCGATGGCGGGCGCGGAAAAGACCGGTGTGCTCGCGGCGCGCCCGGATTTGTTCGAGTGCGCCATGTGCGTGGTCACTCCAACCATGCGAACCAATCCTGCGGCCTTGCGAAAGGTGGAGCAACTTTGGCGGGCCGTCGGTGGACGGGTGCTGCGGTTGAGCCCGGCTGAGCACGATCGCCTGGTGAGTCGGTCAAGTCATCTGCCGCACGTGGTGGCGGCCACGCTCGCGGCGGCCGTTCTGGACCCGAAGCACTCGAAGGAGCAGGGGATGCTCTGTGCCACGGGGTTTCGCGACACCACGCGGATTGCCTCCGGCTCGCCGGAAATGTGGCGGGATATCGTGCTGGCAAATCAGCGTGAATTGGGAGCGTCGCTGGCCGGATTCATTCGCGAACTCCAACGCGTGCAAAGGTTGTTGCGCCGTGGAAATGCCGGTCAGATTCAGAAATTTTTCGAGACGGCCAAAACGCGGCGCGACCTTTGGCGGGCCGACTGCGTTTCGCCTTCACTGGAGTGAAATGAGCCACGGATTGAACACGGATAAAGCGCCCATTCCGCTCTGCTACGGGAGCACTCAAAGATTTTGCCGATCCGAGTTTCGTTGGTGTTTCATCTGTGGCTGAAGACAAGCAATGGCTCTCCCTGACCTCATCGAAATCGTCCCGCTCGACAAACCCGTGCGTGCGGAGATTACCGTGCCCGGCTCAAAGAGTATCACCAATCGCGCGCTCATTCTGGCAGCGCTGGCCGATGGCGAAGTGACGCTTGAAGGAGCGCTCTGGAGCGAGGACACGCAGGTGATGACGGAAGCGTTGGTGAAACTGGGTTTCGCGATCAAGGTCAAGGCGGATCCGGAGGAGTTTTGCAATCGCCGGATCACGGTGCGCGGGCTGGGTGGGAGAATTCCGAACGCCGGCACGCCGGAGAATCCGCTGGAGCTTTTCGTCGGCAACGCCGGTACGGCCGCGCGATTTCTGGCAGCAATGGTTTGTTTGGGCAAAGGCGTTTATCGGTTGAGCGGCGTGCCGCGAATGCACGAGCGGCCGCAAGCGGCGCTGTTCAAAGCGCTGCGTCAGCTGGGTTATCGTGTCGATTCGGCGAATGACAAATTGCCGGCCACGATTTTTGGTAGTAGCCGAGGTGACGAGGCTCAAACTGGAAAAGGAAATCACAGCCTGCTCACGTCGGCGGCCACGGTGAGCATTGAAGAAAGCTCGCAGTTCGCATCGGCGTTATTGCTCAGTGCAAACCGCGGTGGCTGGGAGGTAAAGGTAGTTGGCGAGAACGCCGAGGAATCAGCTTATGTGGCGATGACCACAAAGCTACTGGCGGTGTTTCCTCGGCAAGGTGGAGCATTCAGAATTGAACCAGACGCGAGCAGCGGCAGCTATTTTTGGGGAGCGGGTTGGTTGGCTGCCAAATACGAGCTGCGGGCCGCTTCAGCCATTGCAATTAGGGCTCTTGGCCGGGAATTGAGACCAAAGGAATCGATTAAACTCGACGTAAAACCCAGCCAAGTTTCGGTATTGGGCTGGCCACGCACCGATTGGCAAGCAGATACGGATTTTACGATTTTTGTTCATCCCGAGAAGGCATCGCATCCCAGTGAAATTTCTCGTCGCTACGATTTGGGCGACAGTATCATGACTGCCGTGGTGCTTGCTCCTTTCGCGCAGAATGTTCGGTTCACCGACCTCGGTCGCCTCCGCCACCAAGAATGCGAGCGCGTTGTCGCGTTGCGCACCGAGTTGACCAAGTGCGGCGCGAAGGTGGTCGAGGAAGGCGACACGTTGACGGTTTATCCTTCGCAACTCCACGGCGCAGAGATCGAAACTTACAACGATCATCGCATGGCAATGTGCTTTGCGATTCTGGGATTGAAAGTGCCAGGCATTAAGCTTCACAATCCCGCTTGTGTGAAGAAGACCTTCCCGAACTTCTTCCAGAAACTCGCCACGCCACCGCCAAAGGGCCTGGGGGCGACAATTCTGGACGGACGAACGGGACGGAAGTTGGAGCTGGAAGAGTTGTTTGCGGATTGAATCAATTTTTTGGGTAGAGGATGAAGGACGACATTGTCATCGCGATTGACGGCACGAGTGCCAGCGGCAAGAGCACGACCTCGCGGCAGCTCGCGAAAATGCTCGGCCTGATCTATGTGGACACCGGCGCCATGTACCGCACGCTCGGCTGGTATTGCCTGCAAAACCAGATCGATGTCACCAATGAGCGCGCCGTGGCCAACGCCTGCCGGAAATGGAAGACCACGCTGGAATGCGTGGATCGCAATGTGCGCCTGCTTGTGGACGGTTTTTTTCCTGAAGCCGCTTTGCGGACATCCGAGGTGAGTGCGGCGACTTCGCACATCGCGGTTGTCTCCAAGGTGCGCGAGTGGATGAAGAAGAAGCAGCGCGAGTGCATCCAGTTCGGCAGCCTCGTGATGGAAGGGCGCGATATCGGCACGAATGTTTTTCCAGAAACGGACTTCAAGTATTTCCTCGATGCCCAGCTGGAGGAACGCGCGCGCCGACGCGCCGCGGAAGGCGTGATTGAAAATCTGGCCGCGCGGGATCAGCGGGACAGCCAGCGCAAGGCGGCGCCGCTCATGATCGCTCTGGGGGCGCGGCAGATCAACACGTCGAACCTCACCATTGATGGGACCTGCAGGTTGATCATTGAGGACTTGCAGCAAAAGGGGGCGAAGCTGGAACTCGCCGCGGCATGTTGAAATGAACGCGAGTTACTTCGTCGGCTGGTCGCTCTTTCGCTTTCTCTTTCGCTTTTATTTTCGCTGGCGCGTTTTTCATCCCGAGCGCGTGCCGGTGACCGGACCGGTGGTTCTGGCCGCGAACCACGACAGTTTCCTCGATCCGCCGTTGGTGGGCGCCGGCTTGGAGCGTGACATCAATTACCTCGCGCGCGATTCGCTGTTTCGCTATCCGGGATTGGGCACAGTATTGCGGTCCTGGAATTCAGTGCCGGTGGATCGTGAAGGTGGTGGGGCGGCTGGCTTGAAGGCAATTCTCGATCGCTTGCTGGCTGGTGGCGCGATCATCCTCTTTCCGGAAGGCACGCGTTCGAAGGATGGCCGGCTGCAAAAGGCGCGTTCGGGTATTGGTCTGACGGTCATCAAGTCCAACGCGGTTGTGATTCCCGTGCGGGTCTTTGGAACATTCGAGGCCTACGGCCGGCAAATGAAGGTGCCGTTGCCACGAAGCGTGGCTGTGAAGTACGGGCAGCCGCTCAAGTTTGCCGCATTGCGGGCTGAGGCCAAGGTCTGCACCAAGGCGCGCCTGAAAGAGATCTATCAGCAGGTCGCGGATGAGATCATGGCTGAGATCGGCAAACTGCAGCCCTGCGTGGACAAGGAAACTTTTCCCTGATCCGGCGCGAGATCAAATCTTTGGCTCCCAGCCTTTGCGATACTCACGCTTCCACAGGGCCTGACCTTCGCGACTGGCGATCATTTTCCGTTTCACCGGGTCGTAATCCACCGTTTGTCCGGTGCGCCAGGCGATGTTGCCCAGGTGGCATAGCAAGGTGGCTTTCTGCCCTTCCTCGATTTCGGAATTGAGCTTCTTGCCCTCGCGGATGGCGTCGGAAAAATTCTGGAAGTGCCAGCCTTCGTCCTTCTTGCCCTTGAACTCGCGAAGCAATTTGTTGCTCGGATCAAAAATGCGACAGGTCATCGAGGTGATGCTCATCACGCCTTTGTCGCCGTGAAAGTTGATGCCGAAGGTGGAATCCTCGAAGCCGCGGGGATCACAGCTTTGCCCTTCCCAGACGACGAGGCAGTTGCCGTAATCGAACGTCGCGATAGTGGTGTCTGGCATTTCCCAGTCGTCTTCCGCGTGGTAACGGCCGCCAGCCAGGGTGACTCGTCGCGGATACTCGACTTGCAATCCCCAGCGCGCGAGGTCCAGCCCATGCACGCCGTTGTTGCCGAGTTCGCTCGTGCCCCAAACCCAGAACCAATGCCAGTTGTAATGAATGATGTTGTCGCGATACGGCCGTTCCGGCGCCGGTCCCTGCCAGAGCGAGAAGTCCAACCAATCGGGCACGGGGACGACTTTCCCGCGGCCGATGGATTGCCGCTTGTTCGTGTACCAGGTGCGCGCGAGATGAACCTTGCCGATTTCACCCGCGTGCAGCGCTTGCATGGCTTCTATGACGAACGGAAAACTCCGGCGCTGGTTGCCCATCTGCACAACGCGTTTGTGCTTCCGGGCCGCGGCAACCATCAGTTCACTCTCGTGGCCGTTGTGACTGCCGGGTTTCTCCACATAAACGTGTTTGCCCGCCGCGCACGCCATGATCATTGCCGGGGCATGCCAGAAATCCGGTGTCGCGATGGAAATGGCATCCACGTTCTTGTCGTCCAGCATGCGCCGAAAATCAGTCACGCCCTTCGGGCGCTGGCCGGTCTTGCGCTCGACGGCCGCGATGCCCTTCTCGACGGCGCGGCTATCGACGTCGCAAATACAGGCGATCTCGAGATTCGGCACGGTCAGATGGCCGGCGATGTGATCCATCCCGCGGTTGTTGCAGCCCATGATGCCAATGCGGAGCTTGGTGGATGGGCTTTCGGCGGCGCGTAAAATGTTGAAACCGCCCAACGCGGTGAAACCGGCGGCGAGCGAGGTCTGTTTCAAAAACTGGCGGCGAGGCGAAACGGAATTCATGCGGAGATGAAACGTCACCCCCAGCGGAGTGGCAAGAATTCTCCGCTTGTCTAATTCAAATCCCGAGGTTCGACAGCGTGTTGCTGATCGAATTCACAATTTGCACCAGCCGCGGATGGGTTTTCTCGAACCCATCAACCGAGGAGCGCAAACCTTGCAAAGAGAGATCGAGCAGCTGCGGATTGCGGGTTTCGCGCATCGCTTCATGTGTCGAGACCTGCGTGAAACCGGCAATGCTGCGGGCTTCGTCCGTATGGGTTTGGGAGAGCACGCCCACCTCGGACTTCAGCTGCGCGAGCAACTCAAGCAGTTCGCGCCGGCGTCCGGCCGGGAGCGATTCCGATGACTCGAGCTGGGCTTCGATTTTCCTGATGGTGTCGTCAATCATAACGTCGAATGCGATTCTCCAAACCCAACATGCCATCGCCCGTGCCGGCTGCAACCTGCAATCAAGGCCGGGCGCTCAGGCGGGAAAGTTCCTTATCCACCAGCCGCCAAACGGCTTCATGCACGGCGGCGATCTCGCCCGTGCCATCCACCTTGCGAACGCGCAGCGGCTCGGCCAGCGCGATGGCTTCGTAACCGTGCTTCACTCGGTCAAAGAAAGCTTGATCGCCTTCCTCGATCCGGTCGCGCACAAAGGGCAGGGTGGCCTGGCGCGAACGCAGCCGGGCGGCACTTACCTCCGGCGTGACGGTGAAGAGCAGCGTCAGGTTTGGCCGGGTGTCGCCCACGGCCAAATCAATGATGCGTTGCACCATCGCCAGGTTGAGCTGCCGGCCGTGGCCCTGATAGGCCGTGGTGGAATCGTAAAACCGGTCGCTGATAATGATCTCCCCGCGGGCGAGCGCGGGGCGGATGAATTCGCGCACGAGTTGCGCCCGGCTGGCGTTCATGAGCAACAACTCCGCTTCCCACGTCATGGCCGCGTTGTCCTTGCTGTGCTTGAGGGTATGCCGGATCTCTTCGCCGATCGGCGTGCCGCCGGGCTCGCGTGTGACGCGGACAGTGTGCCCGAGTTTGCGCAATCGCTCGGAGAGCAGCGTGACCTGCGTGGACTTGCCGCAGCCTTCCGTGCCTTCGAACGTGATGAACAATCCCTTCATGCTGGCAACTAGAGCTTCTTGAGCTTTGGCCCTTTCGGGGAGTCCTCAACAACCCAGCCTTTGGCTTTGAGCTCGTCGCGAATTTCGTCGGAACGCTTGAAGTCTTTCGCTTTGCGCGCGGCTTGGCGGGCTTCGAGCAAGGCGACGATCTCCGGCGGCGCTTCGGCTTCAGCCACGCTGCCAATGCCAAGGACGGAATTCACCTGTTCCCAGGCGGCAAGTTCAACGGCCGCCTCGATCGCCCACGTTTGCTTTTTAATTTCGCCTTTTCTTTCCAGATCGGCAACAAGGCTAAGCCAGAGGTTTCTATCCCGAATCCATTCAAAGACGGCTGCCCACGCGCGGGAGATGTTGAGATCCTCATCAAGTGCCTGCCTGAATCGTACAAGCAAATGTGAGTCGTCTTTAGCTTCGGCTTTCGCGCCACCAGCTAATTCACGAAGCTTGCCGACGCATTCGTCAATCCGCCCCAGCGCCGTGCGCGCTCCGGTCAAGCCATCGAGCGTGAAGTTGAAAGTCTCCCGATAATGCGCCTGAAGCAACGCGTAACGAACTTCGCGTCCGGTGAAGCCTTTCGCCGCGAGATCGCGCAGCGTGAAGAAATTGCCAAGCGACTTGCTCATCTTCTTCCCTTCGACGAGCAGATGTGCGCCGTGCATCCAATGTTTCACGAACGGCTTGCTGGTCGCGCCTTCGCTCTGGGCAATCTCGTCTTCGTGATGAGGGAATTTCAAATCCTCGCCGCCGAGATGCAGGTCGAAACTTTCGCCCAGCACCTTCATGCTCATGGCGGAACATTCGATGTGCCAGCCGGGCCGGCCTTCGCCCCACGGGCTGGGCCAGAAAACCTCGCCGTCCTCCGGCACGCATGCCTTCCAGAGCGCAAAATCGGCGAGCGATTCCTTCTCGTATTCGTCCGAGGCCACGCGTTCGCCAACGCGCATTTCCTCGAAATTCAATTTCTGGAGCTGGCCGTACGTGCAGCCGCAGCCGCGATATTTCTCGATGGAAAAATAGACCGAGCGATCCGGCGCTTGATAGGCGATGCCGCGCGCGATGAGCTTTTCGATGAGAGCAACGATCTCCGGAATGTGTTCGGTGGCGCGCGGCGTAACGTGAGGCGTAAGGCAGTTGAGCGCCTTCAAGTCGTCGAGAAAAGCGGCTTCGAACCTGCCGGTGAATTCGCGCAGCGTGGTTTTGTTTTCGCGAACGCGCTTGATGATCTTGTCCTCCACGTCCGTGATGTTCATCACGTGCCGGACATTGTAACCGCGAAATTCGAGGTGGCGGCGCACGAGATCACCGAACACAAACGTGCGCCAGTTGCCGATGTGCGCGAAGTCATACACGGTCGGCCCGCAGCAATACATGCCAACGGCATTGCCGGTGATTGGCGTAAAGTCCTGAACGGATCGTGAAAGTGTGTTGAACAGCTTGAGTCCCATCTGCGCGCGCAGGTTAAGCCAAGAGGTCGGAATGCAAAGGCGAAAATCTTTGGTGAGCCGGAAATGCGTGCGAGCCGACCCTTTGTACTTATAGTCGACGCGGACGACTTCAATTGGCCGATCAAATCTCGGCCGCAACGCAGCCCAATTGGAAACCGGATTATTCTAAGCCTCAGTCTTTGCAAGCGGCTCGCTCACGAAACCACTGCCAGTCAGCGTTGTTCGCGATGGTGCCGATATTGTTGGCGGTATAACCCTTGCGCACCGCGATCCGGAGCACCGAGGTTTTCCAATTGCGGA
>CAYWCK010000085.1:0-15398 GCA_964456685.1 uncultured Bifidobacteriaceae bacterium
GCTCAATTTACTCCCCGCCGCGGAAGATCCGCGGACCAATTCCTGGCTCACGACCTACACGAGCCAGTATGCGCGCATTTACACCAACAATGCCATGAAGGCCAGCGGCACCTCCCTCACTGCCTGGAGCAACGGCTCGCAGACCCAGGCTTCGCCGGCGTACGCCGGGGTGCAGGGTGTATATTCGTCGTCGAACTGGGTTTACATCCAGACGTCCGGGCTTGGCCAGCACGTGATGGGACCGTGGTTGAACGGCGCGTTTCCCAATCTGCCGAAAAACCAGAACGTCCTCTACCGCATCCCGCGCTGGCCGACGCCGCACACGGCGACCAATCTGACCGGGCTCGGCGCCATCGGTTACTTCGTGGACGGCGTGGCGATGTTTGATTCGCGCGACGCATTTTATTGGAACGGCACAACAGAAGTGACCGGCACGGGCAGTTGGAATCGGGAAGCGTACAAGAATGAGGGCGTGACCTTTGACCCGGGTTACGCGCATCAGGAGAAAACCGGCACACATCACTACCACGCCAATCCCGTCGCGCTGCGATATTTGCTCGGTGACCACGTGGATTTCGATGTGAGCGCGAAGACCTATAGCGAGAGCACGAATGTGGTAACGAAACATTCGCCAATTCTTGGCTGGGTGCGGGATGGTTATCCAGTTTACGGGCCCTATGGATATTCGAGCGCGTCAAACTCTGCGAGCGGCGTGCGGCGGATGCTCAGCGGTTTCCAGGTTCGCAACGGCGCGAACGGCACGGATGTGTTGAGCGCGCGCTCGACCATTCCGCTCTGGGCCGCACGCATGTACGGCACTTCGGTCAATCAAAGCGGGCCAACCGTGAGCGGCACCTATCCGCTGGGCCGCTACCTCGAGGATTACGCCTATCTCGGCGACCTGGGAAAAATTCAAGGCGTGGATTTCGATCTCGACGAATACAACGGGCGTTGGTGTGTGACGCCGGAATTTCCGCAGGGCACCTATGCTTACTTCGTGAGCATCAGCAGCAACGGCACACCGGTGTTTCCGAACAACGTCGGCCGCGCCTACTTCGGGAATCCGACGGGCTCCGCCACGACGCTGGCCGAAACCGTGACAACCAATTTCCTGGGTGGCGCCAACTTGCGTGAGACCTTGAGTCCGCCGACACGATCCGGGAACAACATCGTGCTTACCTGGAGTGCCGTGGAAGGCGGCACTTATCGCGTTGAAGCGGAGAGCAGTTTGTCCGGATCGAACTGGGTGGCGTGGTCCACCAATACCGTAAGTGGAAGTGCGATCGGCACGGCGACGGATACGAATGGCGCCTTGAGCATGATGCGCTTCTATCGCGTCGTCCGCACCGGGCTCGCGAACTAAGACGGCGCAAGCACCGGCGGCTTCACAATCAACCCGTAGGCTCTGTTTCAAGGCTCGCTTGAATCGATCATCGGCATCGAGCACCCGGATTGCGAAGGCGCCATCCGGCAGCGGGCGGCGGCCTTAAAAGGGCGCGGGCAATTCCCGGCGGCGGGTTTCTGCGATGGCATATTCAGGCGGGATATCCATGACGGTATGACCCGTCTGCGGCCGGATCACGAGTTGCCAGGAGGAAAGCGGCAGATATCCCGGCGAGGTATGATGCACCCAGTAAAGCGCCACCAAAGGTTTGTCGAAAGCGCTGCAAACATGCACGACCCCGGTGTCCACCGTCAGGACCAGACGCGATGCGTCAATGGCCGCAGCAACGTCCATGAAACATCGGGGCCGAAAAACCTCCGCCCCGGGCAACAGCTGCGCGAGTTCCTCCACGCGGCCGCGATGGTGCGGTGAGCCATTCAACAGGATGGGATGTTTGGCGAGACCGCAACCCTGCACGTACTTTGCCCAATTTGCGGAGGTCCATTCGCGGACCGGATGCGTGGCGGAGATGTTGAGAAAAATGAACGGCCGCTGGTAGGCGGGATAATGTTGCCGGAACCAGGCCCTTGCGTCCGGCGGCAACAGCAGCATGGGGCGGTAATCGCTTTCCGGCAGTCCGGCCAGTTGTCCGATGCGGCGCATGGATTCGAGGACATGGATGCCCAGCGGGTTAACCGGCCGCACATCCCGATGAAACGGGCGCAACAACCGGCGATTCGCCCCGGTCTTGACGCGGCTGCGAAAGAGCGATGCTAAAATCAGGCTCGTGGAACTGGCATGGCCCTTGAGATCGATCAGCGCGTCATAACGTTGGCGCAACGCCGCTTTCATCACCCCGGAGAATCCCGCGGTGGTGTTGCGCAGGACGATCAAATGGCGCAGCTGCGTACCGGGCCGCTGCATTTCGGCGCGAGCGATTTCCGCGTTGTGGCGTCCGCAAACGTAATCCACCGTCGCATACGATTTGAACGCCGCCGGGAGAATGGAATTACGAAGGATGGTGTCACCGATGCGCCCGACGTTGAGGATCATCAGGCGCCCGTTCGGCACTGCCGAACCGGCGCCTTCCATTCTGGCTTTGGCAAGGGAAGCTGACACTTGTGCATCACTCCAACCGGGCACGCGCCCGCGATGGCCGCGACGCCGCCCATCGAGGGCGGACGCGCAGGGTGACTAACGCCATTGAGATGGCCCAAAGCGACCGGCCTCGCAAGCCTCGATTCGCCCCGCCAGAAACAATTGTTCGGATTTGATCTCCGCCAGTTGCAGCGCCTTGCGGAAATGCCCCGCCGCCGCGCGGGTGTGGTTCAGGCGCAGCTCGAACTCACCCAAAACGGCGTGCAGCAGGTAGTACGACTCGAGCGATTGCAGGTTCTGAATCGCATTCACTGCCTCAATGCCCGCTTGAGCGCCCTGAACTTCGGCCAGCGCGACCGCGCGATTCAAGGCCACCACCGGAGAATCATCAAATTCCACCAGGCGGTCATACAGCTCTAGAATCTGTCGCCAGTCGGTGGCGGCGTAATCGCTCGCCGTGCAATGAACCGCCGCGATGCCGGCCTGCAAATGATACTCGCTGAGTTCGTCCCCCGCGGCGGACTGGGCGAGGTGAAACATTCCGCGGCTAATCAACGGCTGATGCCACCGCGAACGATCCTGGTCCTGAAGTCGCAGCAGATGGCCCTCCGCATCCAGGCGTGAAGGAATGCGCGCCGCATTCAACAACATCAGCGCCAGCAGCGCATGGGTCCGCGGCCGGTTACCCGCCGGATGTTCCGCGAGCGCCGACGTTAGCTGGATCGCCTCGCGGCACAAATCTTCGCGCACCAAGGAATCTCCTCGCGACGCCTTGTAACCCTCGTTGAAGAGCAAATAGAGCGACTGCAAGACCGCATCCAATCTTCGCGTGAGTTCCTCTCCTTCCGGGATCTCGAACCGGATGCCCGTTTCGCGAATGCGTTGCTTCGCTCGCGTCAGTCGTTTCGCTACGGCGGCCTCGGTGGTGAGAAATGCCTTGGCAATCTCCGCCGGGTTGAAGCCGCACAGCGTCTTGAGCGCGAGCGCCACCTGGTCTTCGCGCGAAATGAGCGGGTGACAGCACACGAACATCATTCGCAACCGGTCGTCTTTTATCTCGTTCTCGAACGCCGGCGAACTGCCGCCTTCCGCTTCGCCTGGCCACTGCTCGATGTGCGCGATGATCTGCGATTGTTTCTCGTGAAAGTTCTTTTCGCGCCGGATGGTGTCGAGCGCGAGATTCCGGGCGGCCTGCATCAGCCACGCGGCGGGATTCTTCGGCACGCCATAGTACGGCCAGGTCTGCAACGCCCGTACCATGGCCTCTTGCACGACGTCCTCGGCGAGCTGCAAGCGCTCGATGCCAAAAATATTGGTAAGCACCGCGACCAGCTTGCTGGCTTCCTGACGAAAGAGATGATCCGTCAGATTTGAAACATCTGCGGCTGGCGGCGCGGGAACGATTTCTTCGGACGAACTCATTGGTGCGTCCGAAGTTTAATCTTCAATCGCGCGGTCCCGCACGCCGTTTCTTCGCGGCCTTCGCCTTGGGATTAAATTCCAGCGCCAGCGCCAGCCACGAGGCCAAGTCGCGGTCGTCGGAAAATCCTGTTTCACGGACGAACACAAAGCCGCGCATCGGTCGTCCGGTGAAATCCATCGGCCCGCAACCCTTGCGCTTGAGCGCGGCCTCGTAGATTTCGGGATCGAGCCGCACCATCAAGCGTTCTTTCTCCACGCCGACGCACATCTTGTCGTCCACCAGAAAGCAAAGCCCGCCCATCATGTGTTTCTCGGCGAACTTTACTTTGCGTCGCGTGAAAACGCCGCGCACTCTTTCTGCCAGTTGCTCGTCGTATGCCATGGCTGGGCTAATTTGCCGATGCTTCCACCACAACCTTCAAGCTCGCAAGCCCCTTCTCGAAATCCTTGCCAGCCATCTCGTCGCAGTTCATGAACAGGCCGAACACCTTGAAAAAGAAATTGCTCTTGCCCGTCATGCTCCACACCGCGACGGTCTCGGCGCCGGCGGGCCGGAACTCGAACTCTGCCGTGTTGGTGGCCTTGAACGGGCGCACGAATTCCAATTTGAAACCGATCGACTGGTTCGCGTGGCTCGCGATGATGGTCATGCAGCCTTCGCCGATCTTTTTGTTGCCGGACCAGGACATGGAAGCGCCGACACCCGCCTCGGGACCAGCGAAGGAATTCTTGGCATTCGGATCGAGCTTGGCCCACGGCGACCAGGCGTCCCACAGGCGCAGGTTGTTGACGTGCGGAAATATTTTTTCGGGCGGTGCGGACATTTTAGTCGAGCGTACGAGCTTGAATTCGTCCGGTTGACCGGTGATGAAAACGATCAGCAGAACCAGGCAGATCGCTAGGGCGAGCAAAACAGGGAGCATAGGTTTCCTTTCGGGTTGAGGTTCAGTTCAGCAAGCCGGCAAATTTTCGTCGCGCATTCCAGAGCAGATAGAGTGCGCACAGGATGATGAGGTGCAGCATCCACATGTATTTGAAATTGAGGATGCTCATCGGGTCATCCACCAGCATGTGGTAGGCGAGGATGTTCACGGTGACCGGGCCAAGGAGCAGCAGCCCAAAATTGCGCAGGCGCGGGATCATCACCAGCAGGCCGCCAACAAGTTCGAAAACTTTCACAAACTTCAGGTAGCCGGTCGGACCAAAGGCGGCAAAGAAATGCGCGATGGGCGAACCTTCCGGGAACGAAGGCTTCGGTCCGAGTTCCAGGAAGAACATGACGCTGGCCATCACGAACAACAAACCGAGCACGATGCCGACGGTGTTGGGTAACCATTTTTTCATAGCTGTTGGGATTTGGGGTTCGGGTTGTCAAATTATCCGCCCGCCATCGCGCCGACGACGAGCAGCGGTTCTTTGCCGCTGGTGATTTCCTCTGGCAACATTTTGTCGGCCGGTTCGAGCGACCAATCTTCTTTGCAGACAAAGAACCGGATGAACGGTCGCCGCTTCAAAGTGCCGTGATCGCGGATCGTGCCGCGCAACGCGGGATGCTTCACTTCCAACGCATCGAGCGTCGCCCGGATCGTCGGCTCGGCTGGGTCGAGCAACACCTCGCCGTCCACGCGCGCGAGATTCTTCAGATGAAATGGCAGCACCACGCGGATCATTTGAGCGTCTGCACCTCGACCGACAACACGCCGGGCAGATCGCGCACGATGGTGTTCCAGGTGTTGCCGCCGTCCGGTGAGCAATAAACCGTGCCGCTGCTCGTGCCGAAATAAATGCCGCACGCATCGAGTTGATCCACGGCCATCGCGTCGCGCAGCACGTTCACGTAACAATCCTTTTGCGGCAGGCCTTTCGTGAGCGGCTCCCAATCGTTGCCGCCGGTCTTGCTGCGATAGACGCGCAATTTCCCCTCGGGCGGGTAATGCAACGAGTCGCTCGTGATCGGCACGACGTAGATCGTCTCGGGCTCGTTGAAGTTCACATCGATCGGGAAACCGAAATCCGTGGGCAGATTGCCGCTGACCTCGTTCCACTGTTCACCGGCGTTGTCGCTGCGCAAGACGTCCCAGTGTTTCTGCATGAACAACACGTCCGGTTTGGACGGATGCAACGCGATACGATGGACGCAATGCCCTACTTCCGCGTTCGGGTCGGGCAACTCGTACGGAGACTTCAAACCTTTCGTAATCGGCTTCCACGTTTTGCCGCCGTCGTCGGTGCGAAAACAGCCGCCGGCCGAGATGGCCACGAAAATGCGCTTCTCATTCTTGGGATCGAGCAGGATGGTGTGCACCGCCATGCCGCCCGCGCCCGGCTGCCAGAGATTACTTTTGACCTGACGCAAGCCGGCGAGTTCCTGCCACGACTTCCCGCCGTCCGTCGTTTTGAAAATGGCCGCGTCCTCCGCGCCGGCGTATGCGGTGTTGGGATCGGTGAGCGAAGGTTCGATGTGCCAGATGCGTTTGAATTCCCACGGATGCGGCGTGCCGTCGTACCACAAATGCTTCCCGACGTCGCCGTCGTAAACGAACTTGTTGCTCTCGCCCTTGGGAAATCCGCCTTCGCCTTTCAGATCTTCCGGACTGCTGCCCGGCGTATTCCAGGTTTTGCCGCCGTCGTCCGAGCGCTGGATGATCTGCCCAAACCAGCCACTCGTTTGCGATGCGTAGATGCGATTCGGATCTGCCGGCGAGCCTTTGAGATGATACATCTCCCAGCCCGCGAAGTGCGGACCGGTGATCTCCCAGTTCTGACGCTTGCCATCCGCCGTGCAGATGAACGCGCCTTTTTTCGTGCCGACCAAGACTCGAACTTTGCTCATGAGTATTCCTCTATGGGTTGTGGCTTAGCGCAGTTTCAATACGACGACGATTACGTCGCAGCATTGAGGACAACTATTTGGAAAATATTGGAACGCGGGAAAGTTCTAATCGAAACCATCCCAACGCTCAACAAGCTTCTCACCCAAGCAATGTCACCGAAACCATTCATGCTCACCTTCAACGTGTATTCTCCGCGAGGCGAGCCTTCACCAGCTTTTTCACCAATGCCAGCGGCAACGGTTTCTCTGGCGTGAATTTGATCGTGCCTTTGCTTTGCTCAAAGTCTTTCAGTTCCTTCTGAAATTTTTTCTGAATGGCCGGACTGGCGGCGTAGAGCGCGCAATGTTTT
Source organism: uncultured Bifidobacteriaceae bacterium (assembly GCA_964456685.1). GTDB lineage: Bacteria > Verrucomicrobiota > Verrucomicrobiia > Limisphaerales > JADLHS01 > CAYWCK01. The sequence continues at coordinate 7,088 of CAYWCK010000085.1, forward strand.
TCCCACGCACCAAAATAAACCAGCGGTCGCCCGTTGTGCTTGAACCCCGCCAATCCGTAACCGATGTATTCCTCCGCTCCCGGCGCGGCGGCGTGGATGGCGCGGCGCAACTTCTCCAGCACGACGCGTTGCGCAGCGCTCGCACCGGCGAGATATGCGTCAATTGTATTGGGCTTGCTGGACGCTTTGGGCATTGGATGCGATGGCTGGGAAACTACTGCGCATACCGCCGGTCCGGCGAGAGTCCGGTCTCGAGTGGTCGCACTTCGATGCTCCCGATGCGCGCCGAAGGCCATTCGGCGGCGAGCTTGAGGGCTTCATCTCGATCGTGAACTTCGATCACAAAAAAGCCACCCAACGTTTCCTTGGTTTCCGCGAACGGTCCGTCCGTCACGGAAACCTGGCCCTGGCGCACGCGCACCGTGGCCGCCGTGCGCACCGTCTGCAACGGCTCGGCAGCCATCAGGACGCCCATGGCCCGAAGCTTTTCGACGTAGGCCAGGGTTTCCGCGCGTAACGCTTCCCATTCCGCTTTCGACAAGCAGTTGAGCTTTGCTTCTTCCTCGTAGGCCAGGCAAACGTATTTCATAAATGTTAAACTGGTGGCGATCCTTGCGCGGCGACCAGTCCCGCCGTTATTTGACAGGGTTCACTGTGACCATCCAACCGATGCCGAATTTGTCTGCGAGCATCCCAAAGCACGGCGACCAGAACGTTTTCATCAAAGGCATCTCCACCTTTCCGCCCACACTCAAAGCAGCGAAAACTTTCTGCGCCTCCGCCTCGGTGTTCACTGAGATGGACAGCGAGAAGCCCTCGAATTTTCCGCTCTCACTGCAACCATCCGAAGCCATCACGATGTTGGCGCCGATCCTTATGCTGCAATGCATGATCTTGTCGGTCCAGTTGGCTGGAATCCGGCCGGCTGGGATTGGTTCGGGGCTGTCCTTGTAGCGCATCTTCATGAGCACCTCGGCGCCCAGCGCCTGTTGATAGAACTGCAGAGCTTCTTCGCAGCGACCTTGGAAAAACAAATACGGCTCAATGACGGATTTCATGTTGGGGGGGGTGAATTGGTTCAGAGTTTCGCTTTTGGTTTAGCCGGCACGTGGGGCGGTGGCAATCCTCGCGCGGCCAACTCCACCGGCGTAGATCAGGATTTCACGCGCTTGAGCACGGTCGGTTTCTCCGGCATTTCCTTGCCGTCCATGATCGCCTTGCAACTCGTGGAGATCGTGTCGGCGTCGGTGAAGGTGATGCTCAATGCGTGCATGTGCGATTCTTTCGCCGGATTGATGCCGCACGTCGCGTCGAAGTCGAAGCTGATGGTCTTCGCGTCCGACGATTTCAACGTCATGGCCGGGCGATTGCCGAACACGCAGTAATGCGTCATGGCGAGCTTGCCGTCCTTCTCGTAATACATCGTCAACATTTCGTTCGGCGTGCCGGCAAAGCAACGTTCCTCCAGCACGGAACCACCCGCGAGCAGGCGATATTGCAACGTGATGTCCACCGGCCCCTGGCCCATGTCCGTCTTGCCGGTCCACGAACCGACGAGCGATTTCATGCGCTCGAATTCGGGTGATGACTTCGTTTCCTTCCGGCCGTTTCCTTTTTCGTCCGCGTGAACCCAGGGGGAGGAGGCGAGCAGTAGCGCAGCACAGATTGAGGTGAATTTTGTCTTCATGGTCATGTTCGTTTTAAGTTTCAGTTGTTGTTAATGCGGCTTCATGAATACAACGAACGAGCGATCGGTCGCCGGACATCGCGCCGCAGATTTTTCCTAAATCTCCACCACCGCCTTGAAGCCGCCATACAGCATGCGCTTCGCGTCGAACGGCATGTTATTGGGATCGCACATCGCTTGGATGCGTGGATCGTTCATGATCTTTTTGTTTACCGCATCGCGTTGTTGGCGGGACTTGTAAACGATGTAGGAAAACACCACGGTTTCGTCGGGCTTGGTTTTGATGCCTTTCGGGAAAGGCAGGCCGCACGGGTTGTTCAAGTCTTCGCCGACACATTCCTTGTAGTCGAGCGCGCCGTATTCCTTCCAAATCTTGCTGGCCTTCTTCGCCATCCGGAAATATGCGGCGAGTTTTTTCTTGGGAACGGGAATCACGAATCCATCTACGTAGCTGGGCATAGTTTAATATGGTTTTGGTTAGTTGGCCGGGTCGGGGCGATGTCCCCCGCGTATTTTCAGGCGTGCGCGAGCTGTTCCTTGGAGGCCAGTTCGTCCACCATCGGGCATTGCGGAGCGATCGGGCGCACTTCCACGCGGATGCCGTAAGGCAAGCCGGGACAGTCCTTCGCGATGCTCACGGCTTCATCGAGCGTATTCACCGACAGCAAAAAGTAACCGCCGATGGTTTCTTTTGATTCCGCGAACGGGCCGTCCGAGATGGCGCGATTTTTCCCGGAAACAATTTTGCCTTCGCGTTCCAACGGATTGCCGCCGGCGCATTTGCCTTCGTCTTTGAGGCGGTTGAACCACGCCATCCAGTTGTCGGCGACCTGTTGCATTTGTTCGGGCGAAAGGCCCTGATACCAATCCGTGCTGCGGAAAATCAGCAGGTAACCGTTCTTGCTGTTCGATGTGCTCATAATTTTCTGGGTTAAGAATTGAAATGTGATGCGGCCGGGCGATCGGTTCTCCTGTTCACGCCGCGACGGCGGCGAGTTTTTCCTGCTGTTCGCGTTCGCGCAGGGCTGTGGTCTTCGCGCATTCGGCGGCGACGGGCCGCACCTCCATGCGCAAACCGTAATCCAATGCGGGTGCTGCTTCGGCGATGGCAACCGCCTCCGCCAATGTTGCGACATTGAGGTGCAGAAAACCGCCAATCGCTTCTTTGGCTTCGGCGAACGGTCCGTCCGAAATCAGTTTGCCATTCTTTTTGGAGAGGATAACGCCAGCCTGTTCGAGCGGATGCCCGCCCAGCAGTTTGCCTTGCGCAGCCAGCCCATCAATCCACGCCTTGTTGCGATCGAGCAGGTCGCGGAGTTTCGCAAGGGGCATTTCGTGATAATCCTCCCGGTCGTGGGCAATGAGGAGGAAGCCGTCTTTGTTGATCGTGTTCATAAATGTTCAGTTGCAGGTGATTGTTCGTGCTTTGCTTTCGCTGATACGACGAACGAGTCGTGCCGCGCAGGACAACTATTTTGCTTTGGGATTCACTTCCCAGACGGCAAATGTGTTTTTCTCCGTATCGTGGCAGATGGCGAAGTAACCCATCCCCGGCACCGCCGTCTTGGGGCGACACACCTCGCCGCCGAGTTTCTTCACCTTGGCCATATAACGATTCACCGACGGCACGAGGATGTAGTTGGTGATCGTGTGGCCGGGATGCATGCGCTTCATCATGCCCCCGTCGGGCGATGCATCGGCGCCGCCGGTATCAATGTGCTGGTAATCGGGCATCGCCCCGGGAAAGTCATTGATCTTCCAGCCGAAGAGGCTGCCGTAGAATTTTTTCGCCCGGGGGATGTCATCCGCGGGAATTTCAAACCAGACAATGCTGGCGGGAGGAGTCTTCTTTGACTTTTTCATGATGTGGTTTGTTGGTGCTCAACTTTACCGGCTTTCAGGAGTATGACGGATTAGCTTGCACCCTTCGGACAGAAAGCGCGAAGTTTTTTGATCTGGCAGTGCCGGTTTTTCGACTTGCGATGGGCAAACCGCACGCTTTCAATGCTTTTACCCGCAACCCCAACCAAACCCATGAAAATCAAACCGCGCTCGGTTTTGCTCCTCTCCGCTGTGATTGGTCTGCTGGCAACCAGCGTCTTGGCGGCTGACAAAGCGTCGCCCTCGCCGGCTCAGGTTGCGTTCGAGCGGTTGAAAGGGCTCGCCGGTCAATGGCAGGGCCGCGTTGGCGACCGCGAGAAAGGTCCGGAGGCCAAAGTCAATTATCAGGTCACCGCCGCTGGCAACACGGTCATGGAAACGCTCTTTCCCGGCACCCGCCATGAAATGGTCACCATGTATTACCTGGAAGACGGGAAGCTGGTCCTGACGCATTACTGCGCCGCCGGCAACCAACCGCAGATGGCCCTCACGCGGAAATCCACCCCGGACACGCTGGACTTCAATTTCATCGGCGGCGCGAATATCCGCTCCCGACGCGATGGTCACATGCACGCCGCCCGCATTCGCTTCGTCAGCACAGAGGAGCTCGAGGCGGAATGGGATTACTTCGCGGACGGTAAAAAGGCGGACACGAAGAAGTTCTTTCTGAAACGGAAAATTTGACGCTCAGGCCTCGTCCAGCAGCGCGGCAAAGCGCAGTCCGCGGGTGCTCACGCGCAGCGAGTTGAACCCAAACTCCTCCATCACGGCTTCGTAAATCAGCACGCCGGTAAGAATCACATCCGCCCGCTTTGGCGGCAGGCCGATGATATGCTCGCGCTGGGCAAGCGGGAGGCGCCAGAGTTTCTGCGCATGCGCGCGGACCTGCCGAAGGGTCAAGCTGGTGCGCTCGATCTGGCGGCGCTCAAAACCCGTCATCTTGGCCTGCATGCGGGCAAGAATGCTCGCGGTCCCGCCGGTACCAACGAGCTGCACCACGCCATGCCGTGGATTCAGCCGGGTTTCGCGACGGAGTTCCGGCTCCAGTCGCGGGCGCACTTGCTTCCGCAAAAAGCTTCGCAACCACTCGCGCGCGGTCTTGAGTTCGGTCGGCTTGGGTGGATCGCTCACGGTGAATTTTGCCAGCAGCCGCACGGTGCCCAGCGGGAAACTGTGGCGGAAATGTTTGTGCTCACTCTGGCCCAGGATGAATTCCGTGCTGCCACCGCCGACATCCAGCAGCAGCAAGGGGCGCTGGCGCAGCCGCTCATCGGTGCTCACGCCTTGGAAGGCCCAATCCGCCTCCTGCTCGCCGGGAATGATTTCGACTTTGAGCCCGGCCGCCCGCCGGACGGCATTGAGCAGCGTGCGCGGATTTTTCGCGTCGCGCGCGGCGCTGGTCGCGATGACGCGAATGGCTCCAGCCTTGCGCGCCCGGGCTGCCGTCGCGAATTGCGCCACGGCCAGCGCGGTCCTGGCCACCGGCTCACGTTGCAACCGGTGCGTGGCGTAAAAACCCTGGCCCAGGCGGGTTTGCGTGCTGCCTTCGTAGCGTGGCCGCACCTCCTGCCCCACGATATCGGCAACGAGCAGTTTCACCGAGTTCGTTCCGATGTCTATGACGGCGCGACGGCGCTGGCGTGGCATGGCGCGATTAGAACAACGGCCGGCGAAATCCCCAAGTGAAATTGCGGTCACAAAGGGGTCGGCAGCCGGCTCCAAGTCGCTTACCAAGCTGCCCCGGCGTGCGAGTAGGCTTTGCCGTCCTTGAGCAGCGCGGTGCGGATGGTGATGCAGGTGTCCAGATCGCCGTTGAAGCTGAAGTAGCACACGCAACCGCCATACGGCCCGCGTCCCGCCCTGCGGGACGCCCTTGAATTCAGAGTTGATCTGCATCGCGCGAATCTTCGGCGAGCCGCTATGATAGCTTTGCGCAAACAGTGCCCGCCGGGAAGGGCGCTCATTCCATCCGTTATTTTGCAGACGGAACTGGATAACCCTTAATCCTTGTTTGAAGCTCCAAGGCATGGCTTATTTTGCCCGTTCAGAACTCTGCTAAGACTCGTCGCTACCAAACTGCTTTATGGCTATGAAACCCCGCACGCATTTCCTTCGCCTTTTGGCTGCCAGTTGTGTTCTATTGCTGGCGGTTCAGATTCAAGTCCTGGCGCAAAGCCCGTCCCTCGGCACCTTCACCTACCAGGGCCGGCTTAATATCGGCAACGGACTGGCGGGCGGCCTGTATGATTTTCAGTTCGCCCTCTTTCCCGCCAGCACCGGGACGAACAACCAGGTGGACACGACCATCACCGCCGCGTCCGTGCCCGTGAGCAATGGTTTGTTCACCGTGGAACTTTCCTTTCCGCTGGTGAATACCAGCTTCAACGGCAGTGACCGCTGGTTGGAGATCGCCGTGCGACCCAGCCTGGTCGGCTCCAACTACGTCACGCTGACACCGCGCCAGCAGATCACGGCGACCCCTTACGCAATCACGGCGGGCAATTTGAGCGGAACATTGAATGCAGCGAACATCACCGGCACGATCAATCTCGCGCAACTACCGCCCACGCTCGTGACCAACGGCGCGAGCGGGGTGAATCTTTCCGGCAGCTTTACCGGCAATGGCGCGGGAGTTACCAACCTCAATTTCTCTGCGAACTCTGAAGGTTTGATCAACTTGGGCGGAGGTTTCATGGTGTCCGCCTCACCTGCAGCCGGGAGTTCTCCCTATGCGATGAAGGCGGCTGATGTAAATGGCGATGGCAAAGTCGATCTGATCTGCGCGAACTTCGGTTCGCTGTACTCCACGCTAACCGTGTTGACTAACAATGGCAGGGGAGACTTTGCAATCTCATCCACACCCGGAGTGAGACCAAACTCCATCGCTGTGGAGGTCGCGGACGTAAATATGGACGGGAAGGCCGATTTGATCAGTGCGAGTCTTGGAGATGGCTCGCTGACAGTATTAACCAACAATGGGGCCGGCGGGTTTGACCTCTCGTCAACGTTATTCGATGGATATCCCAATTCAGTGGTTGCAGCGGATATGAATGGTGATGGCAAACTCGATTTGGTCAGCCCTAACTGGTACTACGACACGGTTCTGTTGCATACCAACAACGGCAGCGGAGCCTTTGTGCCGGTGACAGTCACGGGCGCTGGCGATTTCCCGCGTTCGGCCGCCATTGCGGATGTCAATCTCGATGGCCGTCCGGATATCATTTGTGCAAATTCTCTGCTGGCTGGAACCTTGACCGTTCTGACCAACAACGGCAGCGGAGGATTTGGGGTATCGTCCACTCTGTCTGTGGGTAGTTATCCCCACGAAGTCAGGGCGGTCGATATCAATGGCGATGGGGTGCCAGATTTGATAAGCCCCAACTATGGGGGTAACACCTTGTCGGTGCTTACCAACAATGGCAGCGGCGGTTTTGCGCTGCAATCCACCATCGACGTGGGCGCCAACCCCACCTCGGTTGCGGTGGCGGATGTTGACAACGATGGCAGGCGCGATTTGATCTGCGCCAGCCTCGAGACCAATCGGTTGACGATATTGATCAACCACGGCCTGGACGGCTTTTTGCCGTCACCATCGCCAAGTCTGGACGCCGGTTCGTACTCGGTGGTGGCAGCGGATATTAACGAGGATGGCAAGATTGATCTGATTCGTGCGAATTCTCATAGATCCACGTTGAGCATTTTGCAGAATGTTCCTTTCCTGCATGGCGCATTTTCCGGAGGCGGATCGGGACTAACCGATTTGGATGCTGGCAGTATTTCCAGCGGTGTTCTTGGTGTGGCGTACATTCCAAACCTTGATGCCAGCAAGATCACCAGTGGCGTTTTTGGAGTGCCACGAATCCCAAACCTTGATGCCACCAAACTCACCAGCGGTACGCTGGATGATGCGCGTCTTTCGGCCAACGTCGCCGTGCGTTTGGGCGGGAACAGCTTTTCCGGCAATCAGACCTTCAATGACAATGTCAACTTCGGCACCAATGCGGCCATTACCGGCAACGTAAACTTGTCGGGAAGCCTGAGTTTCGGGACACAGATCCGGCAAATGCTGAACCTCTGGAGCACCAACTACGGCATCGGCGTGCAGGCCAGTTCCCTCTATTTCCGGTGTAACAACGGCGGCCCGAACGACGGTTTCATCTGGTATAAAGGTGGCGCGCACAACGATGGCTATGCCAATGCCGGCGGGGGCACGGAGTTGATGCACCTGACCGGTGCCGGACTGTGGGTCGCCGGCACGTTCGTCAGCGCCAGCGACCGGAACTTGAAGGAGAACTTCAAACCGGTGGATGCGCGCGCGGTGCTGGACAAAGTGGCGGCCTTGCCGCTGAGCGAGTGGAACTACAAAGAGGACACCGGTTCACGCCACCTCGGTCCGATGGCGCAGGATTTTTACGTGGCATTTGGCGTCGGCCCGGACGACAAGCACATCACCACCGTGGATGAGGGCGGCGTGGCGCTCGCGGCGATCCAGGGCTTGAACCAGAAGCTGGAAACCGAGAACGCGGCTTTGAAAGCGCGATTGGAAAAATTGGAACGCCTGGTTGAATCTCTGACCGCCCCGAAATAGCGATTAAGACGTTTTCGCAAACGTCTCAGCCAGGGCCACGGCCTTGAGCATGGCTTTGCTCTTGTTGACCGTTTCCTGAAATTCCGCTTCGGGCTCGGAATCGTTCACCCAGCCGCCGCCGGCTTGCACGTAGGCTTTGCCGTCCTTGAGCAGCG
>CAYWCK010000086.1:0-15192 GCA_964456685.1 uncultured Bifidobacteriaceae bacterium
GCGGCCGCATCGTGCCGCTGCGCGGCGGAAGCGAAACCGGCCTGCTGCTGCGCGCTGAGAAGCAATGCAAAGCCGTCGCCAACAGTGACACCGTCACGCGCCGCAGCACCGTGACCCTCAAGCTCAAGCTGCTCGAGGGTGCGGAACGCGAAGCCGCGCTTCAGGCCGCTCCCAACTCGACACCCCGCCCGGCAAAAAAGCTCACCGGCGAAGAGGTCCAAAAGCTGATGGAAGACCTGAAGTCGAATGACAGCAGCGCCCGCAGCATGGCGGCGTCGAAATTGCAAACGGCCGAACTCGCCGAAGTGCCGCCGGGCTTGCTCGAACTCATGACCGGTTTCCTTAACCAGGAGGACTCGATGTTGCGCAGCGCCGCGGCCAAGGTGATCGCGGATTACGGCACCACCGAACAGGTGCCCGTGTTGCTCAAACTGCTCAAGGATTCCGAGAACTCCAGCCACTACAACATCATCCGTGGCTTGGGTCGCTTGAAGGACAAACGCGCCGCCGAACCGCTGGCCGCCCTGATCGCCAGCGGTAGTTCGGATGCGTATCAAGCGGTCGAGGCGCTCAGCAAAATTGGCCCAGACGCCGAGGATGCCGTGCTGCCGTTGCTCCAGGAAAAGCATAACGAAACCAAACGGCAGGCGTGCAAAGTCCTGAAAGACATTGGCACGAAGAAGAGTCTCGAGCCCTTGCGCGAACTGATGTTGAGCACCGACCGCTCGCTGAGCGACTCCGCTGGCGAAGCTGTGCGCGCAATCATGGCGCGGCAGTGAATCGGGTCAAGGTAGGGCGGGCAGTCCCCTGCCCGCCGCTGGACCGCCCGGTGGTGCCGGCGCGCAAGGATTTCCGCCTTTGCTGGGTGCGAAGCGGGGTTTGTTTTCGGACCAAGTCAACGCTCGACAGCCGAGTGCAGCCGAAATAGTGTCGTTCCATTAAACGAGATGGGCAGAACTTGCTTACGCCCATCATTAGTCAGCGATCATCGCAGTATGCGACGAATTCCAGACATCATCATTGCGGTTGGAGTGATTGTTGGAGCAGTCAGCATCAGCATTGGTTTCCGAGTAGTCGGCATCATCTCTTTGGCGATAGCCTTGCTGGTCGGTTGGAAGCGCGATTGGGCTAACGATTTGTTCGAGGGCATGATGAGTTCAAGTGAGAGCAGCGCCGTCAACGATATGCACGATTCCAACTTGGATGATGTTGGTGATATCGGCCACGGCGGAGACGCGGACGGAGAACACTAATTTGTGAATCGAGAGTTGACGGCTAATGTCGAGATAGGCGGAATTTTCTTAAGCCGATTATTTGTTAGACATCGTTCAAGCGCGCCATGAAAAAGGAATATGCAAAAAGAGTCAGCCAAGTCTTCGGCGTTTTGATTTTGATTTCGACACTCCTTGCTTGGAAGTTTGGCGCTTCGCCACGATCACTTCTCCATTCAATGAGCGGAGGGACGTTATTCACGGTGGCTTCGACGTTTCCGCTTTGGTGTTTCTGCGTGTGTGGGAGCATTGGGCTTTTACGAGGACGCTCCTATGGGTTCTACTGCATGGTGGTCGCGCTGGTTCTCAGTGTCGTCGGCTCGACTTTTTCGTTCATTCCATTCATCGGTCGTTTCTTTTTGCATTCGCCGAGCGGCATCTATTTCTTTTGGGGTGTGAATTTAGGAGTCGTTCTCGTGTTGGGCGTGCTTGAGTATTTCGCCAGATGGAGACGGACAGCATGAGAGGTTTCATTTCCACGATGTCTAACGTAGAGATAGGCGAAAGTTACCTCTCCCCTTTGCTGACGGTGTCATTCCGCTCGCGCACAGCCCGCTTTACTTTTTCCCTCTCCGGATTAAAGTCGCCTCATGGCTTCCGCTGATGACACGAAGCACCTTGGCGCCCATTTCCGACTCCGGCCTGTAAGCGTCGGAACCACATGAGGAATGTTTTCGCGTTATGATGGACTGGCCGCTCTCCACGAGAATCAAGATCGCCACGATCTTGATGTGGCTGCTTGCGGGCTTGGCCAGCGCCCCTTTCGTGGCAGCAGTGCTCCGTTTGGCGAATGTTTCGGAAGCGCCCACCGGAGATGACGAGTATATGGCGATCTCGTTTTGGTTTCTTTCCTGGGGCATCATGTTGACGTCATTGTTACTGTTTGGATTTGTGCATGCGTTAAATTGGCGTCGGACGTTGCAAGACCAATTGCCCGTATCTGGAATTCACAATTCAGCGCGGGGCTGCTGACAGGATTTGGCGGAAGTTGATCCCTCATTGTTGCCGTCCACATCCGTCTGCGCACAGCCCGCTTTACTTTTTCCCTCTCCGGATTAAAGTCGCCGCATGGCTTCCGATTACGATGCGACGGAGTTTGTGGATCCGGATTTTCAGGCGCACAAGACGCCGCAAAACACCGTGTCCGCCCTCGCCGGCGCGATGCAGCGCGCGCCCACCCGCGAAGAGGTGGACTCCAAGGTCGCCGAGGCCCAGCAAAAGCTCGCGGAACTCAAACGCGCGCAGGAGGAACTCGAACGGGAGCGTTCCGCCCTCGAAGAAGTCCGCCGCCGCCAGCTTGAATTCCAGAACGGCCGGCAGGAGATCATTCACAGCCTCACCCGCGGCCTCGGGCTGTTGCAGGAGGCGGAGTTCAATTCCCGCCGCGACGCCGAACAGATGGCCAAGTCCATCGTGGACCTGACGGACGCGTTGAAGAAGGTAGAGGCCGTCCATGAGGAAACCTGGACGAAGGAGAATTTTAACATCGAACTGACGAAGGCGCTGACGGCGATCGAAAACGCGCGCATGGAATGGAACGGCGCGCGGCTGAAGTTCCCGGTGCTTTCCAATCTCGCGGCCAAGGATGAGAAGGCGGCGGAGGCCGGGCCCGCGCCCTCGCCGCTGGCCGGTTTGAGCCTGCCGGAGTTGTGCCGGTTGGGGCTGGCGTTGACGTGGCCGCTGGCGGCGGTGGGGCTGCTGGCGTTGGGGGTATTGGTGGCCGTGTTGCTCAGCCGGTAGCAATCCCATGAAAGCCGTTGCCCGGCTGGCCCTCGGATGGTTGCTGATGCTGGCGGGCGCGGTATTGATGTTTGAAGCGGGGACGCCGACGCGACCCCAAAGCAAATTTCTCACCGCGGTCGAAGTGACGGCGGGTTTTGCATTCTTGATCGCGGGGGTATGGCTGCGCCGGACGGCGGCCCGGCGCTCGTGAGTTCTTTCGATCTTAATCCGCCCGGGCTTGGAGATTAGAATCAAGAAGCAGATTAAGGTTAACCGTGAAGGCATGAGTTGGTTGAAGAAAAAAGCGGATCCTATCTCGGAGCGCGCGAAGTCGCTGAACGCCGAGATCGCGGCGCTGGAAGCGCAGATCAAGCGGCTGGACACGCAATTGCAGCGGGGCCAGCCGACTACCCCGGGGCTGCACACTAATTTGCGGGGGGCCCCCCCCACGACCCCGGCGCGCGTACGCTCGACCGCCCTGCCGCAGTCCGCGCCGGCGGCGCAAGCCCCGAGCACCGTCACCGCCTCGCCGCCGCGCACGGTCACGCGCGAACCGATCTTCGAAGACTTGGAGAATCGCGATTTGAAATCGCCCGCGCCGGAGGTCAACGCCCCGGAGCTTTACAACGAGTACGGCGTGCGCAAGTTCGACCTGACCGCGTTCATCGCGCGGGTGAAAGCGTGGTTCAACGGTCCGACCACGACGAATCCGCGTTTGGTGAACTATCTGGCCGCGGGCGGCATTCAGGGATTGCAGCCGTTGCGCCGGGAGAAGCGCGTGGCGCGCAACCGTCTCCTGCTGCTGGCCATCGCGTTCTGCCTGATCTTGATCGGGCTGATCTACATGTTTGCGCGCACGCGGTGAAAACGTAGCGCGGAGTTTTTCCAAATGCAAAGTGATCTGGTCTGTCTGCCCCTCACCACGGCACTGGGAGAATTCCTAGCGGGCTATTCCGCAAAAGGTCTCGCCCGCTTGAATTTCCCCCCGCCGGGCGGCCAATCCCTTCCGGCTCGCGGCGAACCGTCGGCGGAAATGCAACGCTGGCATCGCCAAACGATCCGGGCGGTGAACGCCGTGCTGGCAGGCAAGGATGCCGATGTTTTACCGCCGCTGGACTTGTCCGCCGGCACAGATTTCCAGCGAGCGGTGTGGCAGGCGATGCGCCGAATCCGTGTGGGCGAAACCCGCAGTTACGGTGAAATCGCGCGTGCGATTGGCAACCCCAAGGCGGTCCGTGCGGTCGGCGGCGCGTGCGGGGCAAATCCGATTCCGGTACTGGTGCCATGCCACCGCGTGCTGGCGGCAAACCAGAAGATTGGTGGCTTCTCCGGTGGACTCGATTGGAAGCGCAAATTGCTCGAGTGTGAGGGCGTGGTCGCTGCTGGCTAGGGCTTCGGCTGGAGTTCCTTGATTTGCTCCAGATTGATTTTTGCCGTGCCCACAACTCCTGGAATCGTGAATTCGATGGTGCCGGCGACACGTTCCCGAAAAATTTTCGCTCCGCCTGCCAGATACAAATAGGCTTCCTCAATCTTCTGTAGTTTGGCCGCATCGAGCGGCAGCGCACCCATCTTAAGGTCGGCGCCCGCGACAATGATCTCCTCAAAAACCGACCCGTCCTTGAACCAAAGTTTTGCTTTCATCAATAATGGATATTAATTGTTCACCTGGGCGACACTCCCCGCGGTGGCGTGGGGACAGTTCGGCAACGGCATCTCAAGCCGCCGCTTGCGCCAGTTTCTTCTGTTTCCGCATCACGAGGAGCATGGCGCAACCGCCCACGGCGCCAAATCCCGCCATCGCCGGGAACCAGGTCACCCAGCCATATTTGTCCAGCAGCCACCCCATCAACGGCAGCGCGATGCCCGAGCCGAAATATTGGAACGAGTCAATCACCCCTGCGGCAAAACCGGCCATCTTCCGCCCGCCGATGTCCATGGGCGCCGCCGCGCCAACAATGGAATGCGTGGAATTTGCCGTGAGCGAAATCATGACGAGGAAAAAGCAGCTCAACACCAGGCTTTTCGCACCAGCTCCCTCGATGACCAACACGGCCAGCAGAATGACCGCAGTTTCCAGAAAATAGAGCGCCATGGCCACTGGCGAACGATGACCTTTGAACAGTTTGTCGGAGACAATGCCCGCTGTGAAGGAGCCGAGGACCGCGACGACCGGCATCAATTGCAGCGTGTTCTTCAGCGCGGGCGACTGGCGATCCAACTTCATCTCATCCACAAAGTAGAGCACGGCCAGATGATCCGCGCCGTGCCGGACCGCGCCGGTGCAAGCATACGCCAGCGCGTAGAACCAGACCAATGGGTGCTTCACGATGACGCGGAAGGATTCTTTGAGGCTGACGCGAACGTCTCCGGCCGACTTCGCGGTCTCCTCGGGACTGACATCTGGAAACCCGGCGTCCTCGGGCGTTTCCTTGACGCACAACACCACCAGCACGGCCACGAGCGCGGCGATCATGGGCGGCACCCAGAACAGCCACTTCCACGGCAACGCCGGCACGGTGAAGAGAAAGAGCGTAAAGCCGCTGAGCAAAGCCGGCGCGAGTTGGTTGATGCTGACCTGGCCCAGCTGAATCATGAACCCGAAAATTCCAGCGAAGGTGCCGCGTTCGGAGCGGTTGAACCACGCGGCGTTGATCTTGATCATGCCCGGCGCACCAAACGCCTGCATATAGCCGTTGACCACCCAGATCAAGGTGAACGTGGTCAGGCTGCCGAATCCGGAGGCCGCCCCGAACGCGAGGTTCGCCACGATCATGCCCGCGACGCCGATGAGCATCGCGCGTTTGCCTCCGATCCGGTCCGTGAAAAGACCGTTCACCAGTTGCCCCACACCGTACGCCCACGACCAGCAACCGAGGATCAACGTGATGTCCTTGTAATCGAAGCCGTACTGCGTGCGAATGTCCGGCGTGGCCCAGCGGAAATTGTAACGGCAAAGGTAGAACGACGCGTACATCAAACCGAGCGCGAACCAGTTCAATCCGCGCCGCGGGCGAAACCCGGGAGGATGCGAAGGGCGGCGCTCGGCAGCCGCAGCAGATTGGCTCATGCGCGTCTTATATCATTCCGCCGGCGCGAAGAAAAAGTTTTAGTTTCTTCCCGCAGCCGCCGAACAGGGCGGCGGTCTCTCGCCGCGCGCCCAAGCTCGCGTGTCGCTGCGGGCGCTTGCGCGGGAAAATTCAAGCGCGGAAGCAATCCGTCAGCGCAAAGAGCCCAACTTTCCCCGCCGCGATTGCCCGCAACTTTGCCGTGCATTCTTCCGCCGGTATGTTTGAATCAACGAATGCATCTCCGATTGTTCACCCGCCGGTTGCGGCAATGCATCATTTTGCTGTTCCTTGCCACCGTGGCAAAGGTCGCCCCCGCCGCGGTGCCGCCGGCAGAGCGGATTTTGATTCTCGTATCGCTTGACGGCTTTCGCTGGGATTATCCGCTGAAGTTCAAAGCGCCGAATATCAGCCGGCTCGCCGCCGAAGGCGTCCACGCGGAAAAACTCCTCCCGCAGTTTCCGTCCATGACGTTTCCAAATCATCACACCATCGTCACCGGTTGGTGGCCGGCGCGGCACGGCGTGATTCACAACAACATTTACGATCCCGCGCTGAAGCAAACGTTCGCTTTCAACAAGCCCGAGCTCCAAGGGTCCGAATGGTGGGGCGGCGAACCGATTTGGGCCACTGCGATCAAACAAGGCCGCCGCGCCAACGTTCTGTTCTGGCCGGGCACCGGCACAAAGATGGCCGGGCTCCTCCCGACGGAATGGAAATCTTACGATGGCCGGCCGGAGCCCAACGAAATCGTGGACCAAGGCCTGGCGTGGCTGGAGCAGCCCAAGGAAAAGCGCCCCAGCTTCGTCATGTTGTATTTTCACCACACGGATTCCGCCGGTCACAAACATGGACCCGATTCACCCGAAGTCGCGGCGGCGGTGACGCAAGTCGATGAGGCTATGGGCCGTTTGGTCGCAGGCTTGCAGCGTTTGAAACTGGATGCGATCGCGAACCTCGTCATCCTTTCGGATCACGGTATGGCGAACATCAGCACCGATCGCATGATTGTGCTCAGCGAAATCGCGAAACCGGAGACGATGCAGGTTGATTTTTCCGGCGCGGTGGCCGGCCTGCGCCCACTCGATGGAAATGTTGATGCCCTCTACGAAAAGTTCAAGCGGAGCGAAAACCACTTCCGCACCTACCGCGAGGAGACCATGCCCAAAGAATATCATTTCCAGAAAAACCCGCGCATTCCCCAAGTGCTGTTGGTGGCGGATGATGGCTGGTATCTCAGCAACCGGCCCGTTGCCGAACAAAAGGCCCGCGCTTTCAACAAAGCCACGCACGGTTACGATCCGAAGTGCGATTCCATGGGCGCGACATTCATTGCATGGGGCCCCGCTTTCAAAACCAGGACCACCATCAAGCCGGTTGAAAACGTCCACCTCTACAACTTCTTCTGCGCCACTTTGGGTCTGAGTCCGTCACCCAATGATGGGGACGACCAGCTCGCGCGTGCCGTGTTGGCGCGGTAAATTCGCTAAATCCGCTATCAAAACCAGGCGCGTCCAGGCCGCAACATTTTGTGGCCGGCAATTGTTGCAGCACAATTTGTTGCAAGAATCATTGACCCAGGCCTCCTCCTGTGGCTTATGTAATAGCGTGGCTGGCGCAATGCACGATTCCGCGCAGCCGCAGAGGAACTAGAGTGATGTGTCGATCAGCAGTAGTCGCGATCAGTTCGCGAAGGCGTTTTTTTTATTTCGCTTCGTCTCGATTGATCGCTGCTGAGCCGTTTCTCAGTTCCCCCTCGCGATGAAAACAGTTTTGGTTTTGACGCCCCATCCGGACTTCGCGGATTCAATCCGCACCGGGCTGAATCCGGAGCAATACCGGATGGTCCATCGCGTCTCCTTGGAGGAAGCGGAGCCGCTACTGGCTCACGGCCTGGTTCAGGTTTGCCTCCTCGACTTGGAGATGGACGGCGTCAAAGGCGTGTGGGTGCTCGAGAAAATTCGCCGGCATGATACCAAATGCCCCCTCATCGTCATCTCCGAGAGCAAGCAGCCGGAATGGGAAGAGGAAGCCTACCTGCACGGCGTCACCCATGTGCTTGCCAAGCCGGTACGGCCACGCCTGCTCGGCGCTTTGCTGGACCGCATCCTCGCCACGCCACGCAACACCTCCACCCCGGCGTCCACACCGCCCGCCACCCCAGCGCCGTCGGCCAGCAGTTCGTTCGAGACTTCGAGATTTGGCGAAACCGCCCCGGGCGCTTTCCAAAGCGCCGATGTCCTGCGCGATTTCTCCTCCATCCTCACGCATTCGCTCGACAGTGCCGCGTTGCTCAAACAATTCCTCCTGTTGCTCCGCCGCATCGTCAGCCTGAATCGCGCCGCCATCTTCCTGCGGCAACAGTACGCGGAGACGGGCGACACCTCCGCTCTGGATGAAACCCGCCGCATGCAGGCGGCCTGTGCAATCGGCGTTCCGGCTCACCTGCTGGAAAACTTCGAACTTTCGCTGGAATCCGGCATTGGCGGTCAACTCCTGAAGCTCGGTCGCATCCTGCGCCGTCACAGCGACGAAGCCCGCAACGACGCCAATGTACAGAAGGAATTCGAACTCCTCGGTGGCCAGGTCGCCGTGCCGATGTTCGACCGCGAGACGTTGATTGGAGTGGCCATCCTCGATGGCCGCGTCACCGGCGAACCGCTCATCAACAGCGAGCTCGAACTCATTTTCCACCTGCTGGAACAAGTCAGCCTCGCCATCCGCAACATCTGGCTGCACGACCAGCTCGCCGGCAACAACGAGATGATGACCGGCGTGCTCCGCGAACTCGCCAGCGCCTGCATCGTCGTCAGCCGCGACCTCAAAATTCTGCACGCCAACAAGTCGGCCCGGAAATTCTTCGGCAAAGGCAGCCGCGATGCCAGCGACCTCGAATTCACCGACGTCCCGCAGCAGTTGGGCAGCAAGGTCTATCACGTCCTGCGCACCGGCACGGCAGTGCCGCCTTTCAAGTTCTCGCCGGAGACCGAAAAGACCGCGGTTTATCAAATCACGATCGTTCCCTTCGCCCGGCCCACGAGTTCGCAAGCCGCGTCCGCCCTGCTCATCGCCGACGACCTCACCCAATCCGAGCAGTTGCGCCGCCTCGAGGTCGAAGCCTCTAATTTGCGCCTGGTGAAAACCATGGCTGACCGGCTCGCGCATGAAGTTGGCAACGCCATGGTGCCGCTCAGCACGCACCAGCAATTGCTCGCGGAGAAATATCGCGATGCCGAATTCCGCGCCTCGCTCGATACCGCCCTGGCCGACGGCGTCAAACGCGTCACCCGGCTCGTCAACCAGATGCGTTTCCTCGCTCGCGATGCCGTTGCCTCGCAGGACGCCTTCCCCATCGCGCCACTCATCGAGGAAGCGTACATCGAAGCGCGCAAACATCAGCCCGCCAAGACCGCCCAGCTCAAATGCGATACCGGCGGCAAACCCATCGTCGTCACCGGCGACCGCGCCGCGCTCAAGCACGCTTTAACTGAAGTCATCATCAACGCGCTGCAAGCCAACCCGAGCGACGCCAAGGTCGGCGTCCGTCTGGCGGCTGGCGACGAACCGAATCCCAGTCTGTCCATCGAAGTGCAGGACAACGGCGAGGGCTTTACCCCCGAAGCCATGCAACGCGCGGCCGCTCCGTTTTACACGACCCGCAATGTCGGCCTGGGCCTCGGGCTGGCGGTCACGCGGAAGATCGTGGAAACCCACCACGGCCGTTTGGAAATCCTCGCTCCCAAAACCGGCCACGCCGGGATCGTCCGCATCTCCTTGCCGGCCGAACCCGAAACCACGGCGCCCTGATCGCTCTGCCGGCGCTTTGCCCTTGTCGGGCGGGTCGATTTGCCTACGATTCCACCGTGCGGCGGCATGCAGCGACAACGCCGCGCCGCGCACGAAGTTTTTTGAAACATGTCCACTACGCCCATCGAGAACCTGACCGCCAGCGCGTCCGCCGCTCCGCCCCGGCGCCGCGGCACCTTGCTCATCGTGGATGACGAGGAAGGCTCCCGCCAATCGCTCCGCGTCATCTTCAAGGACACCTACGACCTCCACCTGGCGCCCGACGGGGCCACAGCCATCGAACTCACCCGCGAACACGACGTGGACGTGGCCGTCTGCGACATCCGCATGGCCGGCATGTCCGGCATCGAAGTCCTCGAACGCCTCAAATACGTGGACCCGGCCATCGAGGTGGTGATGATCACCGCCTTCGAAACCACCGACACCATCCGCCAGGCGCTGCGCTTGCGGGCCTGCGATTACATCAACAAACCTTTCGACGTCTCTCACATCCGCGCCGCCGTGGCGGGCGCGATGCAGCGGCGCACCTTGGAAAGCGAAATCAACAACAACGCCGAGCAACTCCAGGCCCTGCTCACCGAATTGCAGAACCACAAGATCAACGAACAGATCGCCCAGACCCGCGGTGACATCTACGCCAGCATCATCCACGACATCAACGGCCCGCTCACCGTCATCTCCGGCTTCGTCCAGATCATGAACCAGCGCGTCGGCAAAGCTTCCCGGCTCGAAAGCGAAGATCTGGAGTTCATCAAGGACCGCCTCAAAGTGGTCACCCGCCAGGTCACCAACTGCATCGAGATTTCCCGCCGCTACCTCAGCTTCCTCCGCAAGCAAGGCGATGAAGCCCCGCGCGTCGGCGTCAACCAGATGCTCAGCGACCTCAGCCACCTCCTGCGCGTCCATCCGAGCCTGCATCACAATCAATTCGAGGTGCAATCGCTCACCGAGGACATCGGCGTGCGCATGAACGGTACGGACCTCATCCAACTCCTGCTGAACCTCGCCGTGAACGCCTTTCAATGCTCGCCGCGCGGTTGCCAGGTACACATCACCGGCGAAGTGCTGCATCAACCGCTCGATCTCACCTCCTTCAAGGACGGCCCCGGCGACCGACTGCTCAATGTGGAAGGCTTCGCCAACAACGCGCCGCTTGTGCGCCTCTCCGTGCGCGACACCGGCCCGGGCATTCCGGTCGAGATTCTCCCCAAAATTTTCCAGCCCTACTTCACCACCAAGGGACCGCGCCAGGGCACTGGCCTCGGCTTGAGCATCGTCCAACGACTGGTGAAAGAATCCAACGGCGCTCTCCACGTCCACACCCGCGTCGGCGAAGGCACCACCTTCACCCTCTACGTCCCAGCCACGGCCTTGGCGAAAGCTTGAGGGTGGAGCTTGCAGCGTTTGTGGGCGTGCCACAGGGTTTCCTTTTTCGCCACCCCCCTATGCTGGACAGCTTGCTGTGACGAGAATATCGTCGCTCCATGACCGAGACTGGTTGCAAACACTGCGGCCGAATTAGAATGTTAGCTCGCATCACACGTCATGCGTATCTCGTTCGATGTTGATGACACTTTGGTGCTCCACGGACAGGACGCGCCACCGGAGCGCGGACGATTTCCGGCATTCATCCATCGGTGGTTTGGTGAGCCTCTTCGGCGTGGGACTTGTTCGTTAGTGAGCGAGTTGCGCCGTCGCGGTTGCAGCATCTGGATTTACACCTCGTCTGGCCGCACACCTTTTGACATTCGTTTGTGGATGTTTTTGCACGGTATTCGGGTTGATGGTGTCGTTAATGACGAACGGCATCGCCGGGAGTTGGCGGGGCGTAGGTTTTCCCGTTTACCCTCGAAGTATCCGCCGGCCTTTGATATTGATTTGCACGTTGATGATTCCGAGGGCGTGTTGATGGAGGGACAGGAGCTCGGCTTCCGAGTAGTTGTCGTAAGGCCAGAGGATGAGCGCTGGACAGAAAGAGTTTTAGATGCAGTCAATCACACAAATGCAGGCTAATATCAAGGTTGGTCGCAACACCTGCACCCGGCTAAACCGTTAAACCGCATTCCATCACCCTCATGAAAATCCACTGCGAATGCGGGAAAATTATCCACGACCAAACCGATAACCTGCCGCACATGGCGCATTTCATCCCCGACGAGGATTGGCTCGGGGTCCTCGAGGCGATGGATCAGGTTGTTTCCGATGTGGCCGCGCGGCATCTGACCGTGGAAGCGGCGCAGATGGCCGTTCGCCGCGTTCAGGTCCAGGCGTCGCGCCACATGTACCAATGCGACAAGTGTGGGCGGCTGTTCGTGGACGACCGGCAGCGGAACGCGAACATTTATGCCCCGGTCTCGGACAAGGACAGCAAACAGATTCTCCGCGGGCGCGACCAGGCAGCCTGAGCGGAAGCCCGGATTCCCCGCCGTTGCCGCCGACCAGTTGTGAATTGAGCCCCCTGCCCCGCGCGGCTACTCTCGCGCAATGCCCGACGCCCTGCGCACGCAGATCACCTACCGCTACGAACGGTGGCGGGCGCTGGCTTCGGGTATTCTGGAGACCGCCGGCGCCACTTTCCTGCTGTTGATCGCCGTGCGGTGGTATGAATCCGGCCCGCTCAGCAAAGCGCTCGTTGCCGCTGGCGGCAGCGCCGGGTTGATGCTGGCGCCGTGGGCCGTATCGCGCGTCGAGGCGTTGGGTTGGCCCGTTTCCCTGGCCGCCGCGCGCCTGGCGGCCATCGGCACGCTCACCGTCCTGTTCATGGCAGCCTTCCCGCAGCCGGCGGTTTTCGTCATCGGCTCGATTGTAGCCATGACCGCCTCCTCCATCGCCATTCCGTTGATGACGCAGATCTATCAGGAAAATTATCCCGCGCGGGAACGGGGGAAGCTCTTTTCGCGCACGTTCATGATCCGCATCGCCACGGCCGCGGTGTTCAGCGAACTGGCCGGCCGCCTGCTCTCCGCGCACATCGGCTATTTTCGGTGGCTGCTGCTGGTGTTTGCGGCGGCGTTCGGTTTCGCGGCGTTTTGCTTTGCGCGGATTCCCTCCCGCCCGCTGGTCGCTTCCGGCGGCACGCATCCGTTTCGCGCCTTGCGTTACGCGCGGGAGGATCGCGTGTTTCGCATCACGCTGATTTCCTGGATGTTTCTCGGCTTCGCCACGCTGATGATGTCGCCGCTGCGCGTGGAATATCTGGCCAATCCGAATCACGGCATCACGCTGAATGGCCTCCCGCTGACGCCCGCGCACATCGCGCTGCTCGTCAGCGTGATTCCGAATCTCGCGCGGCTCGTGCTCAGTCCCATCTGGGGTTACCTGTTCGACCGGATGAACTTTTTCGTGCTGCGCATCTCGCTCAACACCGGCTTTGCGCTCGGGGCGATTTCCTTTTTTGTGGGCGGCAACATCTTCTGGCTGGTGGTGGCGGCGATTCTCTTCGGCGTGGCCAATGCCGGCGCGGATGTGGCGTGGGGCTTGTGGGTGACGAAATTCGCGCCGCCGGAGCGCGTGGCGGACTACATGAGCGTGCACACGTTCTTCACCGGCGTCCGCGGCGTCATCGCGCCGCTGGTCGCATTCTACCTCATCGCCGGGATGCCGCTGCATTACGTTGGCTGGATTTGCGCCGGGTTGATTGTGATCGGCACGTCCCTGCTGGTCCCGGAGGTCAAGGCTGGCCGCACGAATCGCCCGGCCACCGCGCTCGTCGAGCCGGCGGCGGATTAATTCTCCCCAACCCACTCCGCGCTGTGCGCGCGGCCGCGTGGTGCATTTGCTTGCTGAAATATTCGGGCAACCCTGTACATTTTTCCCCGCGTGTCCTTGGACGGCCGTGGAATGCCGTTAGCAGCGCGCGAATATTATTTTATGGCTGAAACTATTTTCGACTGCCCCAACTGCAAACAAGCAATCCAGGCGGATGTCGCCTGGGCGGGTCAACAAATCCAATGTCCCCTGTGCCAGGCGGCCGTGACCGTGCCCGCCGCCGAAGCCCCCGCGCCCGCGGCGGGAATACCCCGATTCGCCGGCGGAAGCGCGCAAGTGCCCCGCTCGGCTTCCGGCGTCGGCATCAGCCAACAAGGTTACCAGCCGAAGCCCGTCAAAAAGAAGAGCCCCGCGGCCAAATATGCCGTCATCGGAACGGTGGCGGTGGCGGTCGTGGTGGCGGGAGTCATCGCCTGGCCGCATGTGCGCCCGCACTTGCCCTTCTTGAACAAGTCCGAGGATGAATCCGCCAAGGCCACCGCAGCCGCGAACGCTCCGACCCCGCAGGCGGAATCCACGCCCGCCCCGGCGCCCGCTCCCGTGCCGCAGGAAAAGCCAATGACCGCGCCGATTCACACACTGGACGTCCAGACGGCCAAGATTTCGGAAGGCAAGGTCAACGGCATGATTGCTGGAACGAATTTTGTGCCGGACCACGTGCGCCTCGAGAAAATGGTCGGCGGCTACGTCTTGGATTTGCGCCAAGGTACGGGAGCGACACCCGATCGCGGAATGCGGGTGTACCTCCGCCTCGGCGCGACGGAAAGTCCCACTGGACACACGTGGACCGTTTCCAGTGACCTGAAAGACCCGGCCATCACTCGCATCGTCAAAGTTTGGAAACCCAATCCCAAGTACGCGGCGCAGGAAAAATCGTTCTTCACTGGATTCGCCCTCAAGCTCGAGTTCGGTCAATTGACGGAATCGAATACCATTCCCGGAAAAATCTTCGCGGCCCTGCCCGACCCGGAAAACTCGGTGATCGGCGGAGTTTTTAGCGCTGTATCCACCACAGCCGGCGCGGCGCCCACTCCGGCACAAACCCAGCCGACTCCGGCTCAGCCGGCCAGAGAGCTCAGCCCGGAGTTTCAAAAGCGCTACGGGGTCAAGCGCTAGCGGTCGGTCACTTGATCGCCGCAAACGCCGCGTCGAAGACTTCGATGATGAAGTCCGCGTCCGCCTGATTGATGCACATCGGCGGCGCGAAGCGGATCGTCTGGCCCCACAAACCGCCTTTGCCGATCAGCAGGCCCATTTCGCGCGCCTGTTCGAGGACTTCGGCACACTCAGCCTTCGCCGGCTCTTTCGTCTTGCGATCTTTCACCATCTCGACGCCGATCATTAGACCTTTGCCGCGCACGTCGCCCATCAGCGGATATTTCTGCTGCAACTTTTCCAATCCGCCTCGAATCCGCGCGCCCATCTTCAGCGAATTCTCCTGCAACTTTTCCTTCTCAATCACTTCGAGCACGGCCTTGCCCATCGCGCTCACGACGGGATTCCCGCCGAACGTGTTGAAGTGAACTTTGCCCGTGAGCGATTGCGCGATCTTGGCC
>CAYWCK010000087.1:0-15152 GCA_964456685.1 uncultured Bifidobacteriaceae bacterium
CGGAAGCCAGACCGAGCTTGCACTTGCGCGCGAGGGCGTCCACGAGTTCCGTGAGCCCGGCAAAGATCGGCTCCTCGCGCCGGAGGATTTCCATCACGCGCTCCCGTTTCAGCTTCAGCAATTGCTCGATGGGTTGCGCGGGCTGGTGGCGGGCGATGAAGTCCATCCAGAGGTCGTGATCAGAACGCCCCACCCAGTCTGCCCAGCATACGCCGTGACGTTGGCCGTAGCCCAGCTCGTGGACAACTTCCATAAACGCCCGCTCATGGTGCGGCTCGCTGTCCACAATCACGCCGTCCATGTCGAAGATGACGGCCCGGAAATCCGAATCAGCTTTTGGCGGCTGCAAGTTGAATCACCCGGTTGAATTGCTTTTCCGTAACGGGCTGGACCGAAAGGCGGGAGTTCTTCACCAGCACCATATCCTTGAGGGTTGCGTCCGCCTTCACCGTGGCGAGCGTCACCGGTTTGGCCAGCGGCTTGCCCGCGGCGACATCAACGCACGACCAGTCGCCCGCTTCCGCAGTGGGATCGGCATAGGTCGCTTTGCTGACTTTCGCCAGGCCCACGATCTCCCGGGCTTCGCCGCTGTGATAAAAGAGCACCGCGTCGCCCGCTTGCATGGAGCGCAGATGATTGCGTGCTTGAAAATTCCGCACCCCGGTCCAGGCGGTCCGACCGTCCTTGACCAGCTGCGACCACGGGTAGGTTTCGGGTTCAGATTTAACCAACCAGTAATTCATGGCCACATTGTGCGGCGGGACCACCCCGCCGTCACGTGGAATGCATTTTGGCATAACGACGAGAGGCGGGCGTTGGATTGACCTCCGCGCCCACGCTTGCCAAAGTTCGCCCGATTCAATTCATGGCCGACGAACCCAAACTTGCTCCGGACCTGCCAGATGCCGCCTTCGCATCGCGCGATGCGATTCAACGGGACTTGAAGCGCACGATGACCAGCGTGGCCGTGCTGCTGCTCATCGTGCTGGGCTTGGCACTTGCCGCGGTGTTCGCCGGAGTGAACGCCACGCGCAATCTTCGGCGCGCAGAAATGGCCGAGGCGCAGGAGCGGGAGCGACTGTGGAATTCCCTGCTGGCCCAGGCGCGCGCGCTGCGGCTCACCCCCACCGCCGGCCGCCGCGAGGCCGCGCTCAACGTGTTGAGCAATGCCGCCCGCATCAAGGTGACGCCCGCATTGCGCACGGAAGCCATCGCCGCGCTGGCGCTGATGGATGTGGAGGTGGAAGGCACGCTGCGCCCCCTGCCCTTGGGCGCGGAACAGGTGGTGATGGATGATTCATTGGAGCGCTTTGCCTACGGCAACGCCACGGGCGCGGTCTTTGTTTGCCGGAGCAGCGATGGGGCGGTGTTGCAGCAATTCCACGCGCGCGACCTCGGCCCGGGGCCGCGCCAGAATGTGCGCAGCCTCGCCTTCAATGAGCGCGGAGACTGGCTCGCTGTCCGACATGACGGCGGCGCGTTGGTGGTTTGGGATTTGAAAGGGCCGCGCGTGATTCACCATTCTGCCGCCCAAGCCACGAACATCACCGTGGCGGGCATGGCTTTTTGGCCTGGGCGCGATGAGATTTGTTACAGCGACGCGTCGGCCAACGGCCAGATCACGATCCACGACCTCGCGAACGACCGGCGTTTGTCCTGCGCCATTCGCGTCGGGGCGCGCACGTTCCGCTTCCGGCCCGGCACGATGCAGGTGGCGATCACCACGGATAATCGCGTGGACCTGTCGGATTATCCGGTGGAAAACCGTCGGCTTACCGTTGCGGTCCCGACGCGCGTATTCAACCACGTCTGGTCGCCCGCCGGCGATTTGCTCGCGATTGCCGCGGAGGATGGCGATGTCTATCTCTGGCAACCGGAGAGCGGCATGCAACGGGTGTTGCGCGGTCACAGCGAACCGGCCACCCGACTTTCCTTCACGCCGGATGGGCGGTTGCTCGCCACCGGCTCCCGTGATGGCACCACGCGCATCTGGGACGTGGCGCAGGGACAATCGATGGTGGTGTCCGGAGACGGCATCGCGGCAGGATTTTCGCCCGATGGACAGCGGATCGCGCTGTGGCGGCCGTCGGTTGGTTATGGAACTTTGCGGTTGGCGCGGAGCGAGATTTTCGAGGAACTGGCCGCGCCCAAAATTGACGGCGCATTGCTGACTGTCGATTTGTCGCTGAACGGGCGTTGGTGTGTGGCGACTCAGTCCAAAGGCGTGCGCGTCTGGAATCTGGCCTCCGGCAATAGCATGTTCCTTCCCGTGTCAGGAGTCCTCGGCGCGCGGATCTCTCCTGACGAGTCGGAGCTGTTCGTTTGCGACACGAATGGATTGCAGCGCTGGAAACTGGACGGCCACAGCAGTGCGATTCTGGCGAGCAACCAGCCACCGGTGAAGATTCCGCTGCCCGGCAATCTGGGCGCCCGCGGCGTGGCCTTGAGCTTGGACGGCCGCCACGCGGCGGTGGAGTTGTCCGACTTGCAGCTCGTGGTCATTGATCTGGAAAGCAACACACCGCCGGTAGTCGTGGCCGAGCGCTTTCGTACGGTCAACCAGCGTTCGCCAGCCAGTCCCACTGGCGCGGGACGCTTCGCCATCAGCCCGGACGGTCGCTGGTTGGCCACGGGTTTTGACGTGGGTAATGATCAGCGGCCGAAGATCTGGGACGCCGCCACGGGAGCACATGTTGCCACGCTGCGGAGCGGAACGGCACTCGTGGTATTCAGCCCGGACGGGAAATGGCTCGGCACTTCCGGCGTGAACCGCTTCATCATTTGGTCGGTCGGTGACTGGAAGGAGATCACCTCGTTTCAACTCGAAGAGCCTTCGCTCACGCACGGTTCGATCGCATTCACGCGGGCGCAATCGGAAGTGCTTATCACCCGCTCCCGCCAGCAGGCCCAATTGCGCGACGCGCTCAGCGATCAGAAATTTGCGGACTTGATTCCGCCGCGCCTGCAAAGCGTGAGCACGATCCGCATGACGCTGGACGGTTCAACGGTCCTCAGCGCCAGTTCCTCGGACAAATTGCATCTTTGGCACATGGACGGCATCCGCACCGCCCTGAGCAAGCGCGGCATCGTCGCACTGCCGGAGTCCGTGATCGCGCCACCGATCCGTTCGCTGGGGTTCACGCAAAAGCTGTTGCTGGGCAGCACGGCGGGATTCGCCGCCGCGGCGGTGCTCGCGCTCCTCACGTTGCGCCGGCATCGGACTGTGATCGATCGCTTCCTCGTGGCGGAAACCCAGGCCGCACAACGCCGGCGCGAACTCGAGGCCGCCAAAACGGAACTGCTGCACGGCCAGAAAATGCGCGCCCTCGGCACGCTGGCGGCCGGCATCGCGCATGATTTTAACAACCTGCTCTCCGTAATCCGCATGTCCAACAAGCTCATCGGCCGCGAAACCAAAGGCAACGTGGAGGTGACGGAACACGTCGCGGACATCGAGCAGGCGGTTTTGCAGGGCAAGAATGTGGTGAGTTCGATGCTCGGCTACGCCCGCAGCGAAAGCAACGAGAGCCAGCCCACCGACCTCGACGCAGTCGTGGAAGAAACCGTTTCGTTGCTGTCGCGCGAATTTTTGTCCGGCATCGCCCTCACGTTGGAACTGGATCGCCATGCGCCGGAGGTGAAACTTGTGCGTGGACGGCTGGAGCAAGTTCTCCTGAACCTGGTCGTCAACGCTTCTGAAGCGATGCAAGGCCAAGGCAAATTGAAGATCGTGGTGCGTCGCTGCGCCGCAACGCCGGCGGGTGCGCTGGTGTTGCGCCCGCAATCGGCCGGTAATTATGTCGAACTGAGCGTCGCCGACTCAGGCCCGGGCATCCCGGCGGAAATCCGCGAGCGCATTTTCGAGCCTTTTTTCACGACCAAACGCATGGGCGCCAAGGCCGGGACGGGATTGGGCCTGTCCCTGGTTTATTCGATTGCGCAACAGGATGGCCTTGGACTCCACGTGGATAGCGAGCCGGGGCGCGGCACCACGTTCTCGTTGCTGATTCCGGTTGCCAGCGAAACCGCCCCTGTGCGCCAGACGCACAGTTCCCAAAAATCTGCTTCGCCCTAAATTGGGCGAGCAATGTCCGCGACAATAGACACCATGGCCTCGATCCTGATAGTCGAAGACGATCCGAAGCAACTGAAGCTTTACGGAAAGGCCCTGCGCGGCCACAGCCTCACCTGTGTTTCGACGGGCAGCGCCGCCCTCAAAGCGCTGGCCGAGACCAAGCCTGATCTCATCATCCTCGATAACATTCTCGATGAAGGCGAAAAAGGGGTGGATTTCCTGCCCAAGCTGAAAAACGTCGCCGCGCATGTGCCGGTGATTCTGATTTCCGGTACGCTGCAAATCCGCGAACAACTCACCGCGCTGCAAGGTCCGCGGGCCGCGCATTACGTCCTCGAAAAGCCGGTGGACCTGGATGAGTTCGAGAAAACGGTCGAGATCGCACTCTCGGAATGTGGTTTGGGTGAAACCGTCGCTGCGCTGCAATCGCTCGAACGTTCGGAGAAAATCGAATCTTCCGAACCCGACCGTCGCTTCACCGAACGGCTGGCCCGCCAGCATGAGATGATCAAGCGTCTGCGCGGCTCGAACGAGCGGCCGAATATTTCCAGCCTCTCGCGCGAGTTCAACGTCTCCCGCAAGACCATCATCCGCGATCTCCAAGATCTCATCCGCCGCGGCCAGTTGCCGGAGGAAATTTATCCGGAGTGGAATCAGGACGTTACCGGCGAGGATTGACCGATCTTCCTTCCCCTTCCCTCCTCAGCGGCCCATCACCCTCGCCGCGAGAGATCCATTCGATAGCACCGATTGCCCCTGTGCCTCACTCGCACACCCCTGTGCGTGGGTCGCACATCCCACCAAAGCCCCATCGCATGGTAATTCTGGGCCATGCGTATGACTCAATTCGGACTCGGTTCAACGGTAAGTCGTGGAAACTTCCTCCTTCGCGCCGGCGCGTTCGGCGTGCTGCTCGTGTTACTCTCAATTGTTTCGACACCCGCAGCCACGCATACGTGGAGCGGCGCGGTCAATGGACTCTTCAGCAACGCCGGCAACTGGTCCGCCGGTGGCGTGCCCACTTTGGCGGAAACAAATACGCTTTCATTTCCCGGCTCGGCGACGCGCTTCACCGTCACGAATGACATTGGCGCCCTGAAGGTTCACGCCATCGCCCTCACCGGCAGCAACTACATCGTCCGCGGCGCGAGCACCATCACCGTTGTCCCCAATTTGATCAACATCAACTGCCAGGGCAGTTCGAACACGATCGAGTCGCCACTGAATTTCAGCGGCTACATTTCCATCGTAGCGGGCACGGGCGACTCTTTGATCCTGGCCGGCGCGGTAACCGGCGCCAACGGCTTCGGCAAGACGAGCGATGGCGATTTGATCATGCGAAGCACCGCCAACAGCTTCAGCGGTGAAGTGGATGTCTTTGCCGGCCGCATGATCGTGGAACACAGTTCGGGGTTGGGCGGCGTTGCCGATGGTACGATTGTTTCCAGCGGCGCAACGTTGGAACTGCGCGGCGCCGGAATGAATTCCAGCGAACCGCTCACGCTCACCGGCCTCGGCGACGACGGCTTGGGCGCGTTGCAGACCACAACCGGCAACCACACGCTCTCCGGTCCGATCACACTCACGGCTGAGACGGGCATCGGCGTGAACGTCGCCGCGAACAGCCTCACCTTGAGCGGCGTGGTGAGCGGCGCGGGCGGCATCCGTAAATTCGGCGATGGCAACCTGCTGCTCACTGGCGCGGCGAACAATACCTTCACCGGCGCGTCCTTTGTGAACAAGGGCACGCTCACGCTGGACAAAAGCAATGACGTACGGGCGATCGCATCCGTGACGGTGACCAACAACGCGAAGCTAATCCTCGCTTCCAACAATCAGATCGATAACGCCGCAGTCGTCTCGGTTTATTCTTCCGGCTTGTTCAGCATGACGAACTACAATGAGTCCATCGGCGGACTCAACTTGGGTCGCCCCAACGTCATTGATACCGGCACGGGCACGCTCACTTTGTTGGGTGATGTCTTTACCGGCCCGCCCTACGCAGGCAACACGGGTTCGCCGGTTATCCGGGGTCAACTTTCGCTGGGAGGAGGCATCCGCCGGTTCAACTCACAAAACTACGGGGTCCAGTTCGATTGCGTCATCAGTGATGGTGCCGGCGTGGGTGGGCTGAGTCTGTATGGTGGTGATGGATCGTTTGGATTTGCGAATTTTCATTTCATGCGGACCAACACATTCAACGGCCCGGTGTTTGCAGATTACGCCGGCATGTTCGCCTGGACGCCCTTCGCCTTCGGCACACCCAACGGCGGCGTTTACGGCACGAACGACAGCGGGATTGTTTTCTTCACCACGAACATGACGATCACGGGCGAGACGCTGCTTTCGGACAAGCTTTTCGGGTTGTATTCCAACGGTGAAGCGAATTGGAACGGCCCTGCGATCCTGGCCAAGACGAACAGCATCCTGCAACTCAGCTCCTGGGTGGCCACTCTGCCGTACAACATCACCATGAATGGCCACATCTCCGGGCCGGGCGGATTGCAGGTTGGCGATCCCATCTACGAAGCGCCGGGGTTCACCGCGCGATTGACGCAATCAAACAGCTTTTCCGGCCCCGCCACGATCACGACTGGCACAATTCTCCTCCAACATCGCCAAGCGTTGGGTAGCACCAATGGCGCAACCATCATCACCGCGGACAGCACGCTGCAACTGGATTTGCCCGACGGCACAGTGGTGGACGAACCGCTGACGTTCGATTCGCTCAACTTGAAT
Source organism: uncultured Bifidobacteriaceae bacterium (assembly GCA_964456685.1). Taxonomy (GTDB): domain Bacteria; phylum Verrucomicrobiota; class Verrucomicrobiia; order Limisphaerales; family JADLHS01; genus CAYWCK01. The sequence continues at coordinate 6,815 of CAYWCK010000087.1, forward strand.
AGCACCAACACTCCTCCGCGTCTCTTGCTGGCGAATGCCGTGTCGAATAATTGGGCTGGCCCGATCACCACGATCGTTGAATCTCCGCTCGTCGAGGTGAGCCCAATTTTCGGCAACCTTGCCTTGAGCGGGGGCATCAGCGGATTCGGCGGGTTGGAAAAAATCGGCAACAGCTTCCTCTGGCTCTCCGGCAACACTCCCAATACTTACAGCGGCATGACGACGGTGACGGACGGATACCTCATGCTCAACAAACCAAATGGCGTGCCGGCGATTGGCAACCTCACCGTCAACGAATCTGCGGAAGCGCGCTGGCAGGCCAATTACCAACTCGCCCCCGGCTCAACCGTGCGCCTCATCGGTGGCTCGGCCTATCTGCCTGCGCACGATGAAACCATTGCGCAACTCGCGACAGACTTCGGTTGGATCAGCACGGATTCAGGCGCGCAGAAGGGAACGCTTTTGTTGCTGGGCGACATTGATGCGACCCAGGACCACGGCTACCTGTTTGGCAGCAGCATTCACGGGCGGCTCTGCTTGAGTGCCGGGGAACACTATGTTTACCACAGTTTTCTCGCACCGCCCGGCAACAGCAGTGTGAACCTCACCGCGGACATCTGCGAGACCAACGGCATGAGCACGCTGAGCGCGAGCCGCATCGGGCTTTCGCTCTCGGGCTCGAACACGTTCACAGGGCCTCTTAATCTTTACTCCGCACTCGTGGTGGCGGAGAGCACCAACGCTTTTGGCAGCCCCGCTCAAGGCGTTAATGCCGATCGCGCTTCCTCGCTGATCCTGAATCTCCCCTACCCTGGCCGTAGCGGCGTGTCTGACGAAACCCTCACCACCGTCGATTCGGGTAGCGGCACTTTCCGATTCGGCCATACCAACGATTTTTATGGCGGATTCCCCGTCACCAATTTCTGGAGCGGTCCGATTAAACTCTTCGCCGAGATGCAGGTGGTCGGCGCAACGAACGTGACGCTCGATCTCCGCGGCCCCATCGACACCATGAGCGGCACCGGCGAATCATTGTATGGCGCGATGAAAGGCGCGTTGTGGCTCACAGGGACGAACAACAATACATTGACGTACTTGATGCTCACGGACGGCCAACTCCACCTGGCCAAAGCGCCGGGAGTGCGGGGGGTCGGCCTGGAACTCTACGCGTATGATTACGCCGGCTCCGTGCCCGAGGTGCACGTGGACGCACCCGATCAGTTGGTCGGCACACCGTTCGTTCGTTTGGATGGCGCCAAACTGTTCCTGCACGATTATCCCACGCGGCTTAATTCCTTCGTGGCCAACGAAGATTTCGTCTACGTCTATTGCGGCACAAATCCGGGCAGTTCGCTCACCCTCAGTAACAGTGGTGGATATCCATGCTCATTTTATGGCGAGTTCAACGGCACGCTCGTCAAGCAAGACCCAGACATCGCGACGTTCAGCGGCCTGTTCCAAAACGGCGACCTCATCGTGGAGAAGGGTTTGTTCGACAGCACGCTCGTCGGCGGCCCGTGGCACACGGTTGTTTCTGCCGGCGCCATCGTGCGGTCCGTTCCGCCTAACTTCTTTAACTTCGGCGCGCTGTCTGGTTCGGGCACGGTCCACATCGCTGGCAACTACAACTGGGTGGGTGGCGGGATTTCCCCCGTCATCAACTCCACGTTCACCGGCACGATCCTCGGCACCAACACCGGCGCAACCCTTCTCAAGACCGGGCCGAGCGTATTCACCCTCGCCGGCCCGATCTCACAAGTTTCCACTACCTACGTCTATAACGGCACCCTGGTCGTCAACACCGTGATGACCAATCCCGTTTCCATCGTCTCCGTCGGCCCGGGCAATTTCCCCACGCTCGGCGGCACCGGCGTCGTGGGGCACGTCACCACCACTGGCGTCGGCCCGCGCATCGCTCCGGGAGCGACGGCCAGCACACCAAGCTACGGCAAACTCACCGTCGCCTCGCTCAACCTTGGCCCAGGTGCAGCGTTACAGGCCGAACTTAGCGGCACGAACATCGGCGTCAACATGGATCAACTCGAATCCACCGGCGGCGTGAATCTCGCCGGCGGTTTCGCCAACTTCACCGCGTTCGGCGTGGGCGCGACCAGCAATCGTTACGCGGTGGTTAAATCTGCTTCTCCCGTCGCCGGCACGTTCCTCAACGATCCAGAAGGCGATTATCTTTTCCCTGCCGCCGGTCGCATGATGGTCATAACCTACCTCACCGCGGGCGGAAATGAGATCACCCTCATCGAACAACCGGGCGGAAACCTCGGCAACTTCTCCATCAGCACCATTGCGCGGCAAACCAACGGCAACATCACCCTCACCGGCGACGGCAACCCTGGCTCGACCTACTTCATCGAAGCCAACACGAACCTGAGCACGACCAACTGGATCACGATCGGCAGTTCGCTCGGCGCCTGGGACGGCACCGTTTATTTCACCGACACCAACGCGCCCAGCCTCCCGCAGCGCTTCTATCGATTCCGGTTGCAGTAATTTTTGTTCGAAGTTGGAGCAGTAACGGCGCGGAGCAATCCGCGCCGTTTTCGCCCTTCGCCACTCGCTCTTTCCCCGCCGCGATTTCCCCCTGTGCGTCACTCGCACAGTCCTGTGCGCAGGTTGCACAGTTCACGGGTGGAAGTTCCCGTTTAAGCTGCGCGCATGAATTCTATTCTTACAAAGCAACTTCTCGAAACACCCGCCAACATCCCCGGCGGCGCGCAATACCAGCACCTCGCCTACGTGGATGCCTACGACGCCGTCCTAAACTGCGATTACGCGTTCGTCGCCTACAAGGAAACTGACAGCTGGGGCTGGCGGGTGCGCATCAAGTCCTCGCAGACCGCCGGCGCGGTGTTCGAGCCCGATGCCATGAAGAGCAACGCCCGTTCCACCGGCGCGCAAGGCAAACCCTGGTTTCAATGGGGCTATAGCTTCGATCCAAGTGCGAGCGATCCGCGTTGCATTCAGTTCCGCGTCCACGTCAAAGACGGCCAGCCGAGCGAGATTGAAATCTTTGTCCAACTCCGCAAGGCCGATGGCACAACGGACGCGCCCAAGTCGGTGAAGTTTCCTTGGCCCGCTTGATTCACTATCACGTCGCAACTGCCGCACTTCGAGTTCATGGCCACGACGATCGACCATCTCCGCGTTGACCATCGCATTACGGTGATCCGCGATTTTGTGGATGCGCGGGGAACGATGATGCACGTCGGTGACACCGGGGTGTTGACGCGGCTCGAATGGGATCAGGTCCGCATGTTGATCATTCTCGAGATCACGCGCGATTCCGGAAAAGTGAAGCTCGTTTTTGAATTGGCCGCAAAGACCGGCCCAGGCAATGGCCGTATGCGCGAATACTTCGAGGTCGGGGAAGACGTCACGCCGCCGCGCGTCATCCCGGCCTTCCACGATCAATCAAAGCGTCAGATGATCATTCCGCCGCCGGTGAAGAATCCAGCTCCGATGAACACCACAGCATGGGCACGCGCCGCCCAGAGCACCGACGGCCCGGATCGGCTTGAAGCGGTCGAAAAAGAAATGCTCGCGGCGATCAATCACATCGGCGTCGCCGGTTCGATCGCGGAAATCTACGCCGAGCGGATGCGGGCCTTCCAGCGTGCCGGCAACGAACCTCGCGCCGTCGCGGCCTTCAAGCTCGCGATGCAATGGATGTATAGCTACGCCAGTTCCGCCACCAGCGGCGGCGAAGGCGCGGCGCTCTCCTACGAGTGTGATCAGTTCCGCGAAGCCCTGGCCCGCGAATTCGGCTACGACCCGACCGATGATGGCCGCCCGCCGGAGTCATATTGCCAGCTCCCATGAAACTCCTGCTCCCCATCGTCGCGATGATCGGCACGGCGCTCGCCACGCTGACAGCGCTCGTGTTCTGCATGGCAATGGGCGCGAACTCCACGCCTGCCCAAATCCGCGCACTGAAACTCTGGATGGCCGGACTGTCCCTGCTCGGGGTCGCTGGCGTGGTCGTGGGCATCATTCTCATCCGTGCCGGTCAACCGAATTGGGCCGCGGTGACGGCGTTCGCCCCGACGGTCATCTTCGCCGTCATCCTCGGCATCGCGTTGCTCAAATGAACACTCTCCGTTGGACACTCGGCTCAATCACCGTCCTGTTCGGCGGTGGCTTCGTTCTTCTGATGATCCTCGGCAACGCCTTTCGCAAATCCTTCGGCGCCTCCGACACCAGTCCTTTGGTGGTTGTTTTGACGCTGCTCGGATTCCTGCTGCTATTCGGCGCGATTCTGTTTCCCGGCAGCAAACTTCTTCTGCACACCGCTGCGGTGGCGGCGTTGAGTCTGGTCGGCTTTTGCCTCTGGATCATTTTCAAAGAAGGCGACGCTCCCATGTGGTTTGCCGTCGTCTATCTAATTGCCTGGCTCATCTACTACTGGATCGCCGCGTGGCGCGTCGCTCCCCAATCATGAACTCCGCCGCGCTTCCCCAGATCATCGGCAACGCCTGCGCCGGCATCGCGACGATCATCTTCCTGTTCCCGTTGCAGAAGCTGCTTTCGGAGTTCGCCGACAAACACGTCAACAACGACGATTGGACCGCTTCCGCGCTCTTCATTCTGATTCCGCAATGGCTGCTGTTGATGGGCGCGCTGCTCTGCGTGACCGCCACCGGCGGATTCGACTGGTTGAAGCTCGGGCGCACCGCCCTTCACGTTTTCGCCGTCGCGGCAGCCATCGCGCTGGCGACCGTTTCGTTCGTGTTCATCGCCTTTTACATCCGCCCGGGATTCACGCCGCGCTTTCTTTACGTCCCAGTGATCTACGGCGTCACGATCGCCACTGTGTTGCTCGTGACCCTGAGCCTCAATCAGAAGTTAATGCCAAACTTTCCCACGCCATGGCTGCGCTGGCCGTGGACGATTTTCACCGGCCTGAGCATCCTGTTCAGCGTTCTGTTTCTCGGCAGCCAGCTTCGGCACATCAACCTCAGCGGCGTCTTCAATTTTGCCTATCGGTATGCCCATCTCGGCCCAGCGACGGCGGAGACGCTCGCCAAAGTCGCCGCGCTCGATCCGGAGAAAGATTTCAGCCGACTCCTGGATCGGGCCAATCATTTTGAACGGCGTGAGGTGCAGGCGGCCGCCACCGCCCGATTGCGCGCGCATCCGAAGTTTATTGAACTCTTATCGGCTGAGTTGCAATCCGGCCATGCCGAGCCCGCGTTGATGTTTCTCCGTGACGCAACGTTGACTCCCGCTGAGCAAAAGGCGTTCGCCCGCCCGACCTGCCGCGCCATGGAGCGTTGGGTGAATGAAATCCCTGCGCCGCACTACACGACGAAGCAGCGCTTCAAGGAGTTGTGCCGTTGGGGCAAGGATATGCTCGCAATCATCCCCGAAAAATTTGCCGGCACAGGCGTGGACTTCGGCCCGGTCCTGGAAGAATTCAACGAAAAGTCCGGCGCCAAACGCTGAACTCCATGCTGCAACTCCTTCGCGCCAACATCGGACTCTCCATCAGCCTCGGCTTGCTCTTGGGCGGGATGATTATCTGCACGATCATCGGAGCGATCATGTCGCGCTCCGGCGTGTCATTGCGACCGATCTATTGGTTCGCCGGATTCTTCGCGTTGGTCGTTGTGCCGCAGATCATCGGCCATTTCTACCAGGCCGTTCAAACGACGAAAGCCGAAGCCCCACGCACCGCAGCGTTGGAGCAACTCGCGCACGACCGGAGCGCGGCTGTGTCGCAGACCAGCCGCAGCAATGCGGAAACAGCTGCGACTGGCTTCCAGCACAGTCGCGCTCCCGCCGATAGCGAAGCCGCCGCCAAATCCTTGTTCGGTCCGGACGTCGACCCGCAACTCATCTCCGACGTGCGCCCCGCTTACGGTGACGCTTTTGCCGCCGCGGAATTCGCCCAGTTCGCCGTCCTGCCGAATGGCGAAACGGTTCTGCTCGCGCGCTTCAAGAATTCCTCGGCCGCCGAAAAGGCTTGGGTGAATTACCTCCGTGTCGCGGGGTTGCAAAGCGGCGGCAAAGGCGATTCCGAACGTGGCTACGCCATCACGCGCCCGGTCGGCGACCGCCTTTACGCGCTGCCGTTCGGCACGATGCTCGGCGTGTGGACCGCTGCGAACGACGACGCCATTCGGGCGCGCATGACGGCGGGAAGTTTTGAAATCCCCCGTCGCGCTCCGCTCGGTGACGTAGCGGCGGGCATCCTGCCTGCCGTAGAGGGTGGCATCTTGCCACCCGGAAAAACTGTCGCTACGAACGATGCCTCCGAATCCTCCACACCCTACGCCGCCGCCGCGACTCATCCGCCGGGCTGGAAGCCCGGCTCTACGGCAGGCACGGTGCCCGCCGCTACCTCGCCGCTGCGCATCGCTCTGACCGTCGCCGCACTGTTGGTCTACGGGTTCATCGTTGTCCTCTATTATTTCAAGGGCGCGGCGTGGGCGGGAACAGCGCCGGCAAAACCCGGCGTAGCACTGCTCAGCGCCGGCCAGGTTGCGCAGCGCTTGGAATCCATCAACGAACTCGACGTGCCGTTTCAGATCGAACGCGGCGCGCAGCCAAACGAACTCTTCGCCACCTGGCGTTATGCCGATGCGAAGTGGATCGATCTGCATCGCGCCCGCGGCATGACACGCACCTTGCGCATCCGCATGGTGTTGGACGAGGCGAACCACACCGTTCGCGCGACGGATTACGTGGCGAGCTTCGATTGGTCCGCCGGTCGTGGCGGCGCGAATCTCGAATGGAAGACCGGTTTCGGCACCGTGTTCTTCCAATACGAACATCAGCGCGTGTTCGGCCTGCAACTGGACGAGCAAGGCCGCTTCAAACCGGAGTTGAGCTACGCCTACACGTTCAATTTGCAGGAAATGAAATCGCCGCTCATCGAAGCCGTGACCCGCGCCGGTTGGAACTGGCGTCCCACCGTCTGGCAAGGCCCGACGTGGCTGCGCTGGCTGACGGAATGAGAATGAAACTGCGTGCTTCCAAATTTTCTGTAGCAGCGGACGTGAGTCCGCTCCGATCAAACTTTAGAGCCGACTCACGTCGGCTGCTACCACACTCAAAGTCATGACCTGGCTCACCTCCATCTTCGCCGCGGTGCTCTCCGGCCTCGCCGGACTGTTCCTCGCGGGCTTCATCGCGAACGCCAGCACTTCGTGGCATCACATGTCGAGCCGCGAAGGTGCGTCCGGTTACTTCGTCGTCTTCATGGCCATCGGCGGCGGCATCGCCGGGATTGTCATCGGGTTGATTGTGGCGCGCATCGTCGCGGCGCATTTTGGGCCGGGCTTCGGCAAGGAACTCGGCGGCGCGTTGGGTGTGATTCTGGTGATTGCCGGCGTCTCCGCGTTGCTCTCACGCCTGACGGCCGATGTCGCGCCTGAGATTGACGGGCGCGATTTGAATCTCGAAGTCGAATTCCGCTTTCCGAACAACCTCCCCGCGGAAACGCCACCGACCGCGCAGGGTGAATGGGTCTTCCGCCTCGCCTCGCTTTCCGGACACACCCAGCGGACCTATCGCGATGGTGAATTGCAGACGAACGCCGCGCGCTTTGAGGGCGACCGCTGGATTGTGCCGGCGACGGTTCGAGTTTTTACCGAACGCGGCAAACGCGTGATCGACCTGCGGCGCGACAATCAGGACGCGGGCGGATTCCTGGTATCGCTGCCAGCACGCCCGGGCCGGAAATTTCTGGAGTGGAGTCAATGGTTGCCGCTGCAACAGGCGACCGGTCAGCCGTGGCCGGCAGATAAATTGTCGTATCGTTTCCGCGTGCAGAAAACTGTGCCGCCGCCGCCACCAAAAACGCAGGCGGAATATCAGGCTGAAAAAAACGCCGAAGAAGCGGAGGAATTCGAAGCCATCCCAGCGGACGCGCCGATTGAAACATGGTTTCGCTACACGGCGTATCAACAGCCGCTCACCGAACGCGCGTCGCAGGTGATCACCAGCCGGTCGAATTACGTCGCCGAACTGACCGCGCTGGCGGTGGATGCCGATGCGGAAAAGGCGCACGCGGCCATGATGTGCATAAGCCAATTGCCCGCGCCCAGCAAGGAACTGATCCCCGGCATCGCTGCCGCCGGACACTTGATCGCGACGAACATCGCAAAGTTTAACGCGACGCCGAAGGAGCAAGACCCTGATTTCGCGACGGCCGTTGATCCAGCCTCGCGCTTTTACGGCTGGATTCCGGCGGTGAAAAATCTCCGGGAGAAATGCGGCGCGGATCTCACGCCGGAGCTGAAGACGATTCTCGAGCTGTCGCGCCTCCGCCCAGAAAGCACCTGCATGCGCCGTGATATTTGCCGCGTGGCCAGTTATT
>CAYWCK010000088.1:0-15146 GCA_964456685.1 uncultured Bifidobacteriaceae bacterium
ATTATGAGTGCTCTGCTCTAACCGTTGAGCTACGGGCCCGACGCCGTGATGCTTCCAGAAGCAGGGTCGGCTTTCAACAAAAGAGCGCTAGCGAATTCCCACCGCCGGCCAACCGGGCGCCAGGTGGAAGCGAGGTCGAATTTCGTCCCCCGCAAATGCGTCAGTCATTCAGCCATTCATTCGGCTGGACTTGCAAGGCGGGGCCGGTGCATTTTGAGCCCGGACGCCAAATCCAGTGCGGACGAAAATCAAAGCGATGAAACTTCTTTCTACGACGAGAACCTTGGCGGCGATTTGCGCCGTTACCTTCCTGACCTCCCCTGCCCTCCGGGCCCAGTTCGTTTATGAAACGGAAATGGAACTAGTCACCACCGGCGATTTCAACGGCGACGGCCAGACGGATATCGCCATCGTGGATCGAGACAAGGGCCGGGTGCGCATTGGGTATCGGATTTCCGCAGAGTTCTTCAACTGGGCCAACTGGCGCGCCGGCGGTGTCCGCGGTGTCACCGGCGTCTCGGTCGGCCATCTTGTGGATGCAAAAAATGATTCGTTGGCGCTGACCTCCGACAACGACGCACACACCGCTGTCGTCAGCGCAGTCAATCCCAACATCGAAACCGACCCCATACAAATCACGCTGTCTGCGTCTGGCCCCACATCGGTCGTCGCCGCCGATGTCGGCGGGGCAGGCAACACGCCCTTGCTCGATCTGTACGTGGCCACCGTTTACAACAACGATCCCACGCCGTACAAACTCACGCTCTATCGCAGCGCGAACAATAAGTTCACGCAAACCGCGGAAGTGATTTTGAAGGGAGAAGAATCCCGCGCCAACCGGCTGGCGTTCAAAGCGGGCGGACCGGAATACGTGGTCCGCCTCTCCAATGGTGACAAAGGCAACCTGCTCTGCGCCGACAAACTCGACAGCGGGAAACCGGAAGAAGTGTTGAGCGTCGCGGAGATTCCGCGCGGTGCGGATTACATCGTCGGCAACTTCAGCGGCGCCGCGCTCAAAGAACTCGTGTTTTACACGGGCGGAGAAGCGGAATTGAAAGTGGCCACGCTGACCGAAGCCGGGGGCAAATTTCAAGCCTCGGCCCTCAAGACCATCGCGATGACCAAGCCAGCGCGCCAACTCCTCACCGTCCCCGGCGAGAAGAAAAGCCGTTTGCTCGCCATTTACGGCGACCAGGAGCCGGCGGAAGTTCTCGATTTCGACGGAGCAAACCCGCCCGTCTCGGCCCAGAAACTCAATGGCGCCACCAACAAATTTCTCAGCACGGCCATTACCCTGCCTGACGCGATTGTTTTGTTTTCCACGCAAACCAACGACCGCCCGCGCTCCGTTTCGCATTACCAAGTGCATCAGTTGAAGGGCACGAGCTATACGCCCGGCTCCTATGGCTCACTGGCGTTGCTGGCCGATCGCGACGACTCGACCGTGCCCGACATTCATAAGCTCATCCTGGCGAATTCCAAAGAGAAAGCGCAGGCGGACATGAAGGGTTATACGAACAACATTCCCGGTACTGCCGTTCCCTACTGGATGCTGCCGATTCCCGGGGGCGAGTTCATGATGGGCAGCCCGGAGAGTGAGAAGGATCGGCAGAAGGATGAGAGCCCGCAGCACAAGGTGAAGGTCTCCCCGTTTTGGATGGGACAATTTGAAGTCACCTGGGATCAGTATCTGCTTTTCATGTATGCGGATGATGAAAAGAACCTGCGTTCCATTCACAAGACCGATTCGAAGGTGAATGCCATTTCGGACGCGGTCACCCGGCCCTCGAAGCCGTATGTGGACATGAGTTTCGGCATGGGTAAGAGTGCGAAACGCGGCGGCGTCGGTTTCCCGGCCATCGCCATGACCCAGCACGCGGCCAGCAAATTCTGCCACTGGCTCAGCGCGAAGACCGGCCACTTCTACCGCCTGCCCACGGAAGCCGAATGGGAATACGCCTGCCGCGCCGGCACCACCACCCCCTATTATTTTGGCGACAATCCGGACCAGCTGGGCGATTACGCGTGGTTCTTCGACAACAGCAATTCGAAATACCAGGAAGTCGGCAAGAAGAAGCCGAATCCGTGGGGTCTCTACGACATGTACGGGAACGTAACCGAGTGGGTGCTTGATCAATACGATGCGGATTTTTACAAGACCTCCGCCGGTCAACCGCTCACGATCGATCCTTGGCGGCGGGCCACCCAGCCTTACCCGCATTCAGTGCGCGGCGGCTCCTGGGATGATGACCCGAAGGAATGCCGCAGCGCCGCGCGCCGCGGTTCGGATCGCTCCTGGAAGGTGACCGACCCGCAGTTGCCCAAGAGCATCTGGTATCTTTCCGATGCCACTTTCGTCGGTTTCCGCATCGTTCGGCCGCTGAACGTGCCCCCGCCCGAGGAACTGGCGAAGTACTGGATCGGCGGCGTCGAGCGTGATTGAGAATCGGACCAAATAATTTGTCGAGGGCCACACACACAAACCCGAACATTAACACCAACAAACCTATGCAAGAACGAGAACAGAACCCACCCGCGTCGGTCTCCCGCCGACAATTCCTAAAAAGCTCTTCGCTCGCCGCCGCCACCGCGGTCAGCTTCCCCGCCATTCTACACGCGCAGAACAAAATGAGCTTTAACGCCGTCATCATCGGCGTGGGCGGGCGCGGCAAAGGCGCTGGTGGCAACTTCCTGAATGCCTGCAAAGAAATCGGCGTCGAGGGCAAGATCGTGGCCGTGGCGGATATTTTCCCGGACAGTTTCCCGGAAGCGCAAAAGAACTTCGGCGTGGAAAGCGCCAAGTGCTTCAGCGGTTTCGACGCCTACGAAAAGGCGCTCGCCGTGCCCGGCGTCAATTATGCCATCCTCGCTTCGCCACCTGGATTCCGCCCCGTGCATTTCAAAGCCGCCATCGCCGCGGGCAAGAATACTTTCACTGAAAAGCCCGTGTGCGTGGACGGCGCGGGCGCGCAGGTCATGTACGCAGCCGGCTTGGAAGCGGCCAAGAAGGGTCTTAAGGTCGCCGCGGGCACGCAACGCCGCCACCAGAAGGGTTACATCGAAACCATCAAGCGCATCCACGACGGCGCCATTGGCGACGTGGTTTCGCTGCGCGCTTATTGGGTGAATGGCGGTCCGATTTGGCACCGCGGTGATAACGGCAGCACCGACCTCGAACGCCAGATCCGTAACTGGTATCACTACATCTGGCTCAGCGGCGATCATATCGTCGAGCAACACGTGCACAACATTGACGTGTGCAACTGGGTCATGAAGGCCAATCCGGTCAAGGCTCACGGTCTGGGCGCCCGTCAGATGCTGGACAAGACCACGCCGCCGAAGACCGGGGAAATCTGGGACAACTTCGCGGTGGAGTTTGAATACGCCAACGGCGTGATCATGAACAGCTACTGCGGCCAGATCAAGCGCGACTGGTCTTCCGTCAGCGAAGCGGTCGTGGGCAGCAAAGGCACGTCGAATCCCGCCGGCAGTCTCAAACCCACCACGGGCGAGGGTTGGCGTTTCCGCGACAAGGCACTGGATCCGTATGTGCAGGAGCATGTGGACCTGATGAACGCGATCATGAACAACACCGAACTGAACGAAACCAAGCAGGTCACGGACAGTTGCGTCACCGCCATCATGGGTCGCGAAGCTGCGTACAACGGCGGCGTCGTGGAATGGACCGACATCATGGAAAACAAATTCGCCTACGGACCGGCGGATCTTTATACCAATCCCGCCGCGATGAAGTTTGGCGCGTTCCGCACGCTCAAGTCGCCACTGCCGAGCTTGCACGACATCTTCAAGGACAAGGTCGAACTGCCGACGATCTGATCCTTACCCGGTTCCTTTTCAACCCGGAGCGCCTTCGCTCCGGGGTTTTTCTTTCCGTGTCCGGTTAGGCCCGGTTTGACTAAACGGACGAGGCTGGCTAGTCTCGGCTTTACATCGAACCAATCAACTCTTAGCAAATTTCCCGACCTATGCCGCCCAAAGCCAGCGCCGAAAAAACCGCTCCCGATACCAAGGCCCTCGAATCCGCCAATGCCGCCAAACGCGACGCGGCCCGCGCTCGCGAACTGGAAGCCGCCATTTCCACCATTACCAAGGCCTATGGCGAAGGCAGCATCATGCGCTTGGGCGACGCCCGGGCCCAGACCAAGATCGAAGTCATTCCCACAGGCTCGCTGGCTGTGGACATGGCCTTGGGTGTCGGCGGTGTGCCGCGCGGACGCGTCGTTGAAATCTTCGGGCCGGAATCCTCCGGCAAAACGACATTGATGCTCCATGTCATTGCCAATGCGCAAAAGTCCGGCGGACTCGCGGCGTTCATTGACGCCGAACACGCGCTGGACCCGGCTTACGCCAAAAAACTGGGCGTGAACCTGGACGACCTGCTCGTTTCCCAACCCGACAGCGGCGAGGAAGCACTGACCATTTGTGAAACCCTCGCCCGCTCGAATGCGCTGGATGTAATCGTCATTGATTCCGTGGCTGCGCTCGTCCCCAAAGCCGAATTGGAGGGCGAAATGGGCATGGCAACGATGGGTATGCAGGCGCGGCTGATGTCCCAGGCGCTGCGCAAACTCACGGCCATCCTTAACAAGTCGAAGACGACCTGTATTTTCACCAACCAGCTCCGCGAAAAAGTCGGGGTAATGTTCGGCAATCCGGAAACCACGCCCGGGGGCAAGGCGCTGAAGTTTTACGCCAGCGTCCGCATTGACATCCGCCGCAAAGACACGCTGAAAGACGCCGCTGGCAATGCGACGGGCAACCACGTCAAGGTGAAGATCGTCAAAAACAAGGTCGCACCACCCTTTGCGGAAGCGGAGTTTGACATCATTTACAACCATGGCATTGACAAAGAGGGCAGCATACTCGATGTAGGGATCGATTGCGGCGCCGTGGAAAAGAAAGGCGCATGGTTGCAATTCGACGGCGAACTCATTGGCCAAGGCAAGGAGGCGGCGAAGAAGGCGTTGCTGGAAAACGCTGCGCTCGCCGGCAAGATTATAACCGCCATCCTGGCGAAACGTTCACCCGCCACGGCGGCATGATTTGGCAGCGGTCATTCACAATCCAATCAACATCGTTATGAAAAACTTGTCTCTCACCCGCTGGTGCTTCTCCCTCGCCCTGCTCTGCCTCGTGGCCGAGCCGGTGCTGGCCGGGCCAGCCTATGTTGTCCCCACAGTCCCCGAGCGTGCTCAAGGCCGTCGCTTCCCCGTGCCGCCGAAGCAAGGTGTGCTGATGGTCACAACCACGGCGGATGCTGGCCCGGGCTCATTGCGGCAAGCTATCGCGGACGCCGAATCCGGAAACACGATCATCTTCCGTCTCAAGCTGCCCGCGACCATCGTGCTTTCCAATAGCCTGTCTATTGACAAGGACCTCACCATCCTCGGCCCGGGACCGCGGTTGCTCAGCTTGGTGCGTAAGTCCGGCCCGAACACGCCGGCCTTCCGGGTGGTCCACGTGGAATCCGGCGAAGTCACAATCGCCGGTCTGACGATTTCCAATGGCCGCGCCTACAATGTCCTGCCCTTGGGCGACAACCTTGGCGGTGGAATTTATAACGAAGGTTCGCTCACCGTCAGCAATTGCGTGGTTACACGAAACGTTGCACTTACGGAGGGGGTTGGCTACGGGTTCGGTGCAGGTATTTTCACTTATGGCTCCCTGACGGTGATAGATTCTGCGATCAGCGGCAACACAGCGAGTTTCGCAGGCGGCGGCATTTGCACGTTTCATAGCGCAGTCGTGCGGTTGGAAAACAGCACCATCAGCGGGAACATCGCCGGCCTGCAAGGCGGCGGCTTGAACTTCCAAGGACTGGCCGGCAGCCTCAAAAACTGCACGTTGAGCGGCAATTCTACTCCGTTCGACGGCACGGCCAGCGCCCTCTTGCACATCGTGTTCGAAAATGAAGGGTCCAGCCTCGATCTGACCGATTGCACGATTGCGCAAAATTTCGGCAACCCGGTCGGAGCCGTAGTTGTGGCCGCCTTGCCGGATAATCTGGGCATCACCACTCGGCTGCGCGGGACGCTGGTGGCGGAGAATGACGGTGCGAACTTCATCCTCGACGGCGCACTGGTTCTCCAATCCTTGGGACACAACCTCGACAGCGACGGCTCGAGCGGTTGGGTGAACGGCAGTAACGGTGACCTCGTCGGCACGCAAAGCACTCCCATCGATGCCGCTTTGAGTCCGCTACAAGATAACGGTGGCCCGACCTACACCCACGCTTTGTTGATGGGCAGCCCGGCGGTAGATGCGGGCACGTGCGTGGATTTGGACAACGCGTCCGTGCCGGCCGATCAACGGCATTATCCGCGGCCACAAGGGGCAGCGTGCGACATCGGGGCCTTTGAGAATCAGCCGCCGCGAATCACTTGCCCTTCGAGCAAGGCGCAATCTTGCGGGGACGAGTTGACTGCAGTCGTCTTTGATCCGGATGGCGACGCACTCTCCGTACTCTGGATCGTGGACGGCACGACCGTGGCCACGAACTACTTGAACGCAGTCCACCCGCCGCAGCCGCGCACCGCCACGGCGACTGTTGTTCTGGATAAAGGAAGCCACGGCGTCACGATCCGCGTTTCGGATGGAAAAGCCGCGCCGGTTGAGTGCAGCACGGTCGTTAATGCGCGCGATTCGCGTCCGCCGAGAATTCTCAGCTTGAAAGCTGATCCGGCCGTCCTGACGCCCGCGAACAACCAGTTCGTGCCCGTGACCATCTGGGTGAATGCCGTCGACAATTGCGGACCGGTGCAGAGCAAAATCATCTCCATCCATCGGGCAGACAATGATCAGAGCGGTCCCGATTGGATCATCACCGGAGATCTCACTTTAATGCTTCGCGCGGAACGACGGCCTTGCAAGGCAACCCGCATCTATATCATCACGGTCGAAAGCCGCGATTCCGCCGGCAACACAACCAAGGGCGTGGTCAAAGTGACGGTGCCCAACCACGAGGACTGATCTTCAGAATTACCATGGCCGGCCGAGCGGGCATATTCAGCCCACCGGCCGGTCTTTGTCATTGTGGGAAAGATTGGCTGTAATGCTCGCGGACGGCAATTTGCGAATATTTGCTTGCGTTGTGGTACGATCCGGGGTTATTAACGCGCGTCGTTTACGATCGATATGCCGATAAGTTTGATTCAGTCGCAAGCATGAAGCCTCAACCCCCGAGGGTGTCTTGAGTCGCCCTTTCCCTTCACGTAACTCTTCGCCCGCATCGTTCACCAGGATCAACGGGAAAATTCGTGCCCGCGAAGTCCGCGTCATCGGTGTGGATGGCAAGCAACTGGGCGTTATTTCGCTGAACGATGCCCTAGCCATGGCCCGCGCCGCTGGCGTGGACCTGGTGGAGATTGCCGCCACAGCCACGCCGCCCGTCTGCCGGCTGGTTGACTTTGGCAAGTACCGCTACGAACAGGCCAAGAAAGAGAAGGAATCCAAGAAACACCAGCACGCCACTCAGGTGAAGGAAATCCAACTCAGCCCGCGCATTGATCCGCACGACCTTTCCGTCAAGACCGACCACACTATCGACTTTCTGTGCGAAGACATGAAAGTGAAAGTGGTCTTGAAATTCCGCGGCCGGGAAATGGCGCACACGGAATTTGGCTTTCAGGTCATTAACAAACTTATCGCCGATATCGCGCCCTACGGCCATCCGGATTTTCAGCCGAAGCTCATTGGGCGCAGCATCACGCTGATGATCAGTCCGCTGCCACGGAACAAGCGGGCCAAGCACCCGCGCCAGGACGCCGACGGTGTCATTGCGCCCTCGGCAAACTCCGCTCCGGCAGCTGCCCCAGGCAAACCCGCGGCGGCACCCAAGCCCGGCTTCGCGAACAACCCGTTCGACCAGATTGATCCGAACCAGTTGCCCGGAGCGAACTGACATCGCGTCTCAACGCGGCCACTGCTTCACCAAGTTCGGAAATCCGCACTGATCGCAGACCGCGTTCGAGTGGTCACAAAAATCCCGGACGATCTGAAGCAATCCCTGCTGCTGCGCCGCGCCGCGCCAGCCGCCGGTGTGAGCTCCACCCAACAAACGCTGCCGCGCCAGCCGCAGCACGGAGTTGTCCTCAGCACTGGGCCAATTAAAATACCGACGCGCGATTTCAGCGCGCAACTGGAGATTCCCGCCTTCAACGGCCCGCGTCCAAAGCCAGGGCAGGATCACATTGATCGCCAGATCCGTGGCCCGCGTCGCCCCCAATAAAGGATGCGCCTTTTGCAATCGCGCTGAGCGAAACGTCCAGTGCCACGACCAAAACTCGTCGTGGTCGCACTGCAGAATCTTCAGCAAGGTAGGTTCGAGCCGGGCCGTGGGGATGCTCTGCGCGCACCAGCGCTCGAGCTGGGCCGGGAGTTCATCCGCCGCCAGCCAGTGCGCCGCGAGGACCAGCCGGCGTTGCGGATGATTTGCCGGGCGCAAACCATGGAAACGCCACGCTGCCCGCGGCAGGGTGACATCTCCAAATTCGTCACGCTCGCGCCACCAGCAATCCCAGACGCGACGGACATAACCATCGGCATCGGCTGCAACCCGTGGCAAATCCGTCGGCAAGAGACCGCTCAACCCCAGCAAACGCGCCTGCAATGTGAGTGGTGTGGCCGGCTCGCGCAGCCAGCGACCGCGCGTTTCCGCCAGCCAATGCATGGGCCAGATGTTGTGCTTGTAGCCGAGCGCGCGAAACAAACCTTCCCATAAAGCCTGCTCCCACCCGGCGTGAGCGGCGCGCGCCCGCAATTGTGCGGCTTTGGCTTCGAAGCGTAATTGCGCCGCTTCATTCAGCAGAGTCTCAAGTTGAGCCGCGGAGAGTTCACGCAGCGGAGCGGAGCATTTGCCCCGGAAATTTTCGGGCAACGGTTTAACTGGCTCACGTTCGAGCCAAACGCTGAGTTCACTCAACGGCGCATCGAGTGCGCGTTGGAGCGCAAGCGCACGCGGCGTGGCTCGCGGCCCAGAAGCTGATTTTCCGGATGCCCCAGGAGCTTCCCAAACCACGTGCAATATAACCTCCTTGAACGCCGGGTTGCGATCGTGCCCATGCGCCCGCCAGCCAGACGGCTGCAAATCCACCTCGACATCGCCGACGTGCGGAGGGCGGTCGCCAACCTGAATCACAGCGCCACGGAAATCCGGCCCGCCCTCGACGCTGGCAAAACCGGGATGAAGCACCCGCACGGATTCACCGTCCAACGTGACAAGTTGGTCCCGCCGCAACCGCTGGTGCTGCCAGATCGCCTGCACCAGCCGCTCGGGTGGCGTTTGGCCATCCTCGCGGAGCATGAGTGTCGCGCCGTGGCGAAGTCGCGCTTGCGCGTAATGATTAGCGCAAGCGGCTTGGGAGATGCGGGCGACCGGGGACACTTGACATTGCTTTTGCGCCGTGACTTTCCCAAAGTCAAGCATGGGAACGGCGCCCAACGGGAAATTTATTTGAACAAATCGGATACGGTTTTGACTGAAGCTATGACTGTGGCGGGAAAATCAGGATTAGGCATTGCTTTGCTGCTGGTGGCGGCCGCGTTGACGGGCGGCTGTGATCGGCCTTCCACGCCGCAAACCGCCCGCCCCGCCGGAGGTGACATCCGCCGTGATGCCACCGTCACCGCCATCGAGCAAACCATGCCCAGCGTGGTGAGCATACTCACAACGGCTTTGACCGAGTATCGGGATCCGTTTCTCCAATGGAGATATGGCAACCGGGCGCCCGTGCTGGAAACTCGTGAAGGCCTGAGCACAATCGGCTCCGGCGTCATCATTCACGACTCAGGCTACCTCCTCACGAGTCTCCATGTGCTTACCAACAACACCTACCGCATCCAGGTGAAATTCGCGAACGGCGATGTTTACGATGTGGAACCCTGCGTGGGCACAGCGCTGAAGGATATCGCCTTGCTGCGCATCAAAGAACCGCAAGGCAAACTGTTTCAAGCGATCAAATTTGCGGACGACGATGACCTGCTGCTGGGCGAATCCGTCATTGCGCTGGGTAATCCCTACGGCTTGGGTGGGTCGGTTTCGCGTGGGATTCTCAGCTCCAAAAATCGCCGGCCGAGTTCTGGCGACGCGCAACTTGAAGTGCCGGATTGGCTCCAAACCGACGCCGATATCAATCCCGGCAACTCGGGCGGACCGCTGATCAATCTGCACGGCCAGATGATTGGCATCAACGCCCGGGTCTATCGGGAAAGCCAGGGCATGGGTGTGGGTTTTGCGATTCCGATCAAACAAATCAATTCGGCGTTGTCGGACTTCTTCACGCCCGAAGCGGCGAGTCAATGCTGGTTTGGCGCCCGCGTCGGCCCGTTCAACGCGCCGTTGGTGGTTACCCGCGTGCAGGCCCGCAGCCCGGCCGATCTCGCAGGTTTGGAAGTGGGCCAGCGCATTCTCCGTGTCAACGGGACGGCGCCGCTCAGCATCGTGGATTTTCACCGCCTCGCGATGGGCAACAAGGATTCAATGGTGCGGTTAGAAGTCGAGGCCAAGAACGGGCGACGCCTGTTGAACGTGCAGATGGTGCCATTCCAGGATTTGCTGCGCAAACGCCTCGGGCTGGGTTTACGGCCACTGTTGCCGGCGGAAGCGGTCCGGCTGAATATTCGCAGCTCCGATGCCATGGTCGTTGACCACGTGGAAGCCAACAGCCCGGCGGCCGAAGAACGCTTCGAAACTGGATTCCTGGTCACCGCTTTTGACGAGATGAAGATTAACGCCCTACTCCACGCGGCCGAAATTGTTTCCACCAAGCTTCCCGGTGACCGCGTCAAAGTGGCCTTCGCCATTCCGCAGCCCGCAGGGGCGGGCTTCAGTACCTTCACCTGTCAGATAAAGGTCCGTTAGGGAATTTTTATCGCCCGGGGAGGTAACTCTTGACTAGGATTTGTCCGGCAGCATGAACGACAGTGCAATGATCGAGGTGTCCAATTTGACCAAGCGGTTCGCCGGACGAACCGCGGTGCGGGACATTTCGTTCCAGGTCCAGCGCGGGGAGATCGTGGGCCTGCTTGGTCCGAACGGCGCCGGCAAGAGCACCACCATGCGCATCCTTTCCTGCTTTCTGCCGGCCACCTCCGGCACGGTGCGGGTCGGCGGCTTTGATGTCTTCCAGCAATCCGAGGAAGTGCGCCGCCGCATCGGCTACATGCCGGAAAACAACCCGCTCCATCCCGAAATGCGGGTGCGCGAGTATCTTAAATTTCGCGCGCGGTTGAAGGGGCTGGGCTTCCGCCAATCCCGCGCCCGCGTGGACGTGGTGATGGAACAATTTGGTCTGACTGATGTTCAACGCCGCATCATCGGTCAGCTTTCCAAGGGCTACCGGCAACGCATTGGACTGGCCGACGCCCTGGTGCATGAACCCGAGTTGATCATTCTCGACGAACCCACGATCGGTCTGGACCCGCAGCAAATCCGCACCGTGCGGCAGCTGATCAAGAGTCTCGCCACCCAGCACACGGTGCTGATCTCAACGCACATTCTGCCGGAAGTTGAAATGATGTGCCATCGGGTGCTGATCATGTTGAATGGCCGCATCCGCGCCGCGGACACGCCGGACAATCTGCAGAAAATCATGGCCGGCCAAAGCCAGGTCGTCGCAGAAATCGCCGCCCCGATGGAGGAACTTAACGCGTGCTGGACGCAGATGCCCGAAGTGGAGCAGTTTGATGTCGCGCCGGCGGCGGGCGACTATTTGCGATGCGCCCTGACGCCGCGCGATGGCGTGGACTTGCGCCCGCTCGTTTACCGCATCGTCCGCGAACGTGGATGGGATCTCCGCGAACTCACCCGCGACCGACATTCGCTGGAAGACATCTACGTCCAGGCGACCAAACCTGAGGAGGAAGAAAACTGATGCAGTCTTTCCTCACCATGACACGGCGCGAGCTGGCCGCCTATTTTCTCTCCTTCTCCGGCTACGTGATCATCGCCGCGGCGACCTTCCTCGTCGGGCAAAGCCTGGTCGTGCTGCTCTACAAGCTGGCCACAGAATCCTCCCCGATGCCAGTGACGGAATTGTTTTACCGCACGGAACTGTTCTGGCGCATTGTGCTCGTCGCCACTCCGGTCATCACCATGCGATTGTTCGCCTTGGAACGATACTCCGGCACGTTCGAAACCTTGATGACCACGCCGGTGCGGGATTTGAGCGTGGTTCTCGCGAAGTTTACAGCCGCCCTGATCTTCTACATCGTGATGTGGCTGCCCATGCTGGGTTGTCTGCTGGTGGTTCAACATTACGCCAAGCAATCCGGGGCGCTGGAGCCGGGCACGCTGGCCAGCATGTATCTTGGCATTGTGCTGATCGGCGCGATGTTTCTCGCCGTCGGTTGCTTTGCTTCGGCGTTGACCCGCAGCCAGGTGGTGGCCGCCATGCTCGCCTTCGTGCTGAGTCTGAGCTTGTTCATCCTTGGCTATGTGGCCGACCAGACCGCCAGCGGCGCGACCTGGCAGGCGCTGGTCCTGCGGCATTTCGCGCTCTTCGACCAGATGCATGATTTTGCCCGTGGCATTGTGGACACGCGGGCCGTCGTGCTGCACGTCAGCCTGACGTTCTTCTTTTTGTTCCTGACCTTGCGGGCGGTCGAAAGCCGGCGTTGGAGATGACATGGACGACGAGACGCCATTAAAGAAGAGCTTCTCCGCTTGGAAACGATTGGGGTTCAACCTCGACTTGATCGTGCGCACCGTCGTGGTGCTCGCGCTCGTGGTGATGCTGAATTACCTGGGCATCCGCTGGTACCAACGCATCCCGCTCAACGCTCGCGTAAAGCAACATCTCTCGGAGCGAACCGTCGGCCTGCTGAAATCCGTCACCAACGACGTCAACGTCACGCTCTATTACGATCACGACGAAGAAATCTACAGCTCCATCACTGCGTTGCTGGATGATTACCGCGACGTCAATCCGCGCATCCACGTGGCGGCGGTGGATTACATCCGCAACGCCGGCGCCGCCGAAAGGCTCAAGGCTGATCCCCGCTATCACAGTCTGCTTACCGGCAACACGAACAAGGACCTGGTCCTTTTCGAGGCCGGCGGGGCCGTGCTGGCGGTGAAGGGCAGCGAGATTGGTCAGTTCCGTTATGAAGCCGTGCCGAATCCGACCCAGCCGGAATATCGCAAGCACCTGATGTTTTATGGCGAGCGCCTCTTCACCGGCGCGCTGCTCACCGTGCTCAACCCCAAGGAATTCAAGGCCTGTTACCTCATCGGACATGAGGAACATTTGACGGAGAGCCGCGATCCTCTGGGCTTCAGCACCTTCGCCACCGTCCTGAATCAAAATCGCGTGCGGGTTGAGCCGCTGTCATTGCTGGGCACGAACCCGGTACCGGCCGATTGCAACCTGCTCATCATTGCCGGCCCCCGCAAGCCGTTGCACGAATCGGAGTGCGACCGCATTGATGACTACCTGCGGCAGGGCGGCCGCCTGCTTGCATTGGTCAACGCCGCCAACTCGGCAACCGGTCTCGAGCGCATCCTCAATGGTTGGGGTGTCGCCGTGGGACGTGATCGGATCATTGATCCCCAGAACACCACGCCCCAATCCAAGGGCAACGACGTGATCGCCTTGGACTTTTCGACGCACCCGATTGTGAATCCACTCATCGGCTCGCAATTGCAATTATGGTTGCCGCGTCCGGTCGAGCCACTGGCGATTTCCAATCCGCCCGCGGATGCGCCACGCGTAACCTGGCTGGCCACGTCCAGCGAAGCCGCCAAATCCGGCACCAACGGTCCGCGACGTTTCTCCCTCGCGGTAGCCGTCGAAAAAGGGAACGTGCGCGGCGTGGTCACGGAACGCGGCACGACGCGGATCGTGGCTGCGGGCGATTCCATCTTTCTTGCGAACAACGCCATTGCCTGGCAGCCCAACCGCGACTTCTTGGAGTATTCAATCAACTGGCTGCTGGAGCAGACGCAACTCATGCAGGGCATCGGCCCGCGACCCGTCACGGAGTTTCGCTTGAACATCACCGAAGCGCAGCAGCGCTCGGTCCGATGGCTCATGCTGGCCGCCCTGCCCGGCGGCGTGTTGCTCTTGGGCGGACTCGTCTGGCTGCGCCGGCGCAAGTGACATGAACACGAAGAGCACCTGGACCTGGCTCGCGGTCACAGCGACCGTGTTCGCGTTCATATTTCTTTTCGAACGTCACTGGGGCAAACCGCCGCCCGGCCCCGCCCCGTTGCTCGCTGATTTTCAGGCCACCAATGTCACCTATCTGCGCCTGCTGCCGCCCAATCAGGACGGCATCCTGCTGCAACGCAGCAACGCCAACTGGTTCCTCACCCGCCCTTTCAACTTCCCCGCGCACCGCGCGAAGGTCGAGGTGCTGCTCACGAATCTCGAAGTGCAACTGCCCAGCAATGTCATCACGCCGGCCGAAATCCAACGCCGGCCCAAGGCCGACGAGGAGTTTGGCTTTGACAACCCGTTGATCGAACTGGAACTGCGCCAGGGCGACCGCAGCGACCGCCTCAAGTTCGGCCGCCTGACCGCGCCCGGCAATCAGGTGTTCGTCCGCGTCGTCGGCCGGGAAGATGTTTACGTGATGGACGCGGAGCTGTTGAAATTGATGCCGGTTTTGCCCAATGACTGGCGCGACACGCAATTGCTGGACTTTCGCAACCTCGAGTTTGATCGCCTCTACGTGACCAACGCGGGTAAGTTTATCGGCTTTCAACTGGATGCCACCAACGGAGTCTGGCGCATGACCGATCCCATGCCGGTGCGCGCCAATTCCGATCGCCTCAACGCGCTGCTGCTGGGATTGCAAAACTTGAGCATCGCCAGTTTTGTCTCGGATAAAACCAATACCGATCTCGACACCTACGGACTGATGCCGGGCAGTTTGTCTTTGAGTTTGGCGAAAGGCACCAACGCAGTCGCCGGGCTGCACTTCGGCAACACGAATGAAGCCGGCCAGTTCTTTGCCCGACGGGACGGATTGAACTCGGTGGTCGCCGTGCCGGGTGACGCCCTGGCGCAGTGGCGCGGCGCTGTTGCCAGCTTTCGCGATCCGCAATTGATTGCCATCCCGGCGGCCGTCACGGAAATCGAGGTCCGCGCCGCTGAACCCTTCACCCTCCAGCGCGGCGCCCTCGC
>CAYWCK010000089.1:0-5380 GCA_964456685.1 uncultured Bifidobacteriaceae bacterium
GCTGGCCGCCGCTCCGCCGGTGCCGGAATTTTCGATTCCGAAATCACGCGCGACGTGGCAGCGCCAGCGTCAACGGGTGCAAGCGGACCTGTGGAAGTTGCTCGGCGATTTGCCGCCGCGTCCGCGGAAACTTTCGGTGCGAACCGTTTCCCGCGAAGACCGCGGCGATTACTGGCTGGAGAAATTCCAGTTCGACAACGGCGCCGGCGCCGACGTGCCCGGCTACCTGCCGCTTCCCCAAAAGCTCTCCGGCAAAGCGCCGGGCATTCTTTACTGCCACTGGCACGGCGGTCAATACGACATCGGCAAGGAAGAATTATTCGGCACGAACGCCACGCCCGTCGCCGCCGGCCCGGAACTGGCGCGCCGCGGCTACGTGGTGCTGGCGATTGACGCGTATTGCTTCGGCGAACGCAATGGCCAGGGACCGGGCGGCCCGGCGGAAAAAGCCGGCGCCGGCGAAATGACCGCCAGCAAATTCAACCTGTGGCTGGGTCGCACGCTCTGGGGCATGATCGTGCGCGATGATTTGCTGGCGCTGGATTACCTCTCCTCGCGACCGGAAGTGGACGCGCAGCGCATCGGCATCACCGGCATCAGCATGGGCGCCACGCGCACTTGGTGGGCGATGGCACTGGATGAGCGGCTGAAGGTTGGCGTCGCGGTTTGCTGTCTCACTCGTTACCAGAACCTGATCCAGCACGAAGCGTTGAAGGCCCACGGGATTTACTACTTCGTGCCGGGTCTGCTCCAACACTTCGACACGGAAGCCGTCGTCGCCCTCGCGGCACCAAGACCGCTCTTGTTTTTAAGTGGCGAGACTGATTCCGGCTCGCCGGTGGACGGCATCAAGATCATTGAACGGAAAGCCAAACAGGCCTACGGGCTTTATCGCGCGGAAAAGGAATTCGAGAGCATCATTTATCCCGGCGTCGGTCACCACTACACGCCGGACATGTGGCAACGCATGGTGGCGCGCATGGACTCGGTGCTCAGGCAGTAAACGGAGTTAATTCTTTGGCAGCGCGAACGCCACGTAGGCATCGCCGCGCTGGGATTCAAGTTTGCTGCCCGTCGCTGGAATGACGATGTATTGCCGGCCATCCACTTCGTAAGTCGCGGGGGGTGCGTTGCCGACCCAAGGCAGTTCAGCGGCCCACAGTTCAGCGCCCGTGTCCTTGTCGAAGGCGCGGATTTTTTTGTCGCGTGTGCCGGAGCAGAACACCAACCCGCCGGCCGTGACGATGGCGCCGCCGTAATTCTCTGTGCCGGTTTTCGGCACGCCTTGTTTGGTCAATTCCTCGTGTTCGCCCAGCGGCACTTTCCAGAGGAGCTTGCCGGAGTTGAGATCAATGCAGTTGAGCGTGCCCCACGGCGGCTTGTTGGCCGGGTAGCCTTCCTGATCAAAGAAGCGCGGATAACCGGTAAAGCTGTACGAGGGGCGCTCCGTTTGCTTCGCGGGCGGCAGCGGGCGGTCGCGCAACATGAGATAATCCACCAGCGCCTTCAGGTCCGGTTCGCTGAGTTGCGTCTCGGGAATTGCCGGCATGGCATACTTGCCCGTGCGGATTTGATTCGTCACGGCGGCGTCATCCATCCGATGTCGCAACCCGCGCAGCGCCGGTGCGGTGCCGATGCCCAGGCGGTTCGTGCCGTGGCATTGGGCGCAGGTTGCCTCAAAGAGAAGCTGGCCGCGTGTCTTCGGCACCCGCGGATCGTCGGGCGGATCGTCGTCGCGGAAGATCGTGATCAGCCAGCCCAGATGGTTGGCGGAGACGTAGAGGCGGCCCGAGTCCGGATCAATGCACGCGCCGGTCCACTCCGCGCCGCCGTCAATGTTGAAGAATAAATTCGCACGGCCTTCGCTGCCCGGCCGAAACCAGCCAGCGGTTGCGCTCTTGAAGCGCGTCAGCGCAAACTCATGCGCTTCCTCGGTGCGCTCGGTGAGGTCATCCACGGTGAATTCCTGCTTCGAGAAGCGCTCGGGCAGTTCCAGGTCGGGCTGATAGGGCGAGGTGATTTCGCCGCGCAAGTCGCTCGTCGGCGCGCGGCGCAGGCGGAATGGGAAAATCGGTTTGCCCGTCACGCGATCAAGCAGCAGCGTGTTGCCGATCTTGGTGACGGCGGCGACCACATCCACGCGCTTGCCGTCGCGGGTGATGGTGCCGAGCACCGGTGGCGCGGGAATATCCAGATCCCAGATGTCGTGGCGGATTTCCTGGAAATGCCACAGCCGCTTGCCGGTGCGGGCATCGAGCGCGATGAGACAGTTGGCGAACAGGTTGTTGCCCAGATGATTGATGCCGATGAAATTATTCTTCGGCCCGCCGGTGGTGAGATAGGCGATGCCGCGCGTTTCATCCATCGCCATGCCGCCCCAGCAATTGGCGGCGTATGGTTCAGTCCGATCCCAGGTGTCGTAGCCGAACTCGCCGGGTTGCGGCACCGTGTGAAAGGTCCAGAGGTGTTTGCCGGTCAACAGGTCGAAGCCCCACGCATCCTTCTCGAAACCGGGAACGACGATGACATTTTGGAAAATCGTTGGTCCGGCGGTGGCCGCGCCGAAATCGCCCTGCGCATTGCCGGGCAATTCAGTGCGACCGTTCTGTCCGAAGCTGGTAATTGGCTGGCCGCTTTTCGGATTCAACGCGTAGAGATGCTTGCCGGCGCAGAACATCACTCGCGGTTCCGCGTCCGCGGCAGACACTTTGCCCGGCCAGAAGATCAGACCGCGCCAGGCGGGTTTGCCATCCGGCTTGAAACGCCACAACTCCTGGCCCGTCGCCGCGTTCACCGCTACGAGATGCTTGCCGGGCGTCGGCGCAAACATCACGCCATCCACCACGATGGGATTGCACTGGATGTAATTGCTGCCGTCGCGCGCGTGATACGTCCAGGCCACTTGCAAGTTGGTGACATTGGCGCGGTTGATCTGGGCGAGCGCAGAGAAGCGCGTACCGCCGTTGTCACCGTGCGAGCGATGCCACGTGCGGTACAGCTCACGTTTGGGCAAACCGTTCGCCGGCGTGAGTTCCTCCGGCTTGGCGGCGGGAATGGTTTGATAAAGCGGCAGTTGCTCGCGTGCTTTCGAATCCTCGATTCGCCAATACGGCGAGTCAGTCGCGGCGGCCTTGAGATCATCGAAGTGCCACAAACCGACCGTGCGCTCGTCTTTGGCGAACGGTTCAACCGGCACGGCGGATATTTCGCGCACGCCTTGCGACAGGCGCACCTCGTCCATCACGCCATCGCAGCCAAGCCCGCCCTCGACCAATTGGCCGAAAGCGAGTCCACCGGGAGACGGCGAACCGTTCAACGGCGTTGCCGGCTTGTCGAGCACCAGCCGGGCATCCACGTAAAGGCGCACGCGATCCGGCGCCAAGATCGCCGCGAGGTAATGCCACCGGCCATCGCAGATATCCACGTCCGATTTGAACTCACCGCCACGACCGGGTTGATAAAGGCTCAATCCGCCGCTGCCGGCATAGGAGTAAAGCTCCCAATGTTCGGCCGAGCTTTTCGGATCGTTGGCAACGAGGATGTTGAAGCCGGACTTGCTGTTGAGTCGCGCGAAGCACTCGATCGTGATGGGCCGTGCGCGATACGCGCCTTGTCCCGGTACGACCATGCCGCCGTAGAGCGCGCGACCAAACGCCGGCGTCAGCGACGCAGTCCCGGCGGAGACGGGCTTGGCGGGATCCCGCCACGTGCGCGGCTGCGGCTTGTTGCCCACGGGATGCCCGGGCGATTGGCCGCGCAACCATTCCAGACCTTCGAGGTTGTCCAGCAGCCGGCCTTCCGCGTCTTCGTCCGTGTGATTCAAGATGCCAATCGGCCCGCGCCAGCCGCTCGAGCGAATAATGTCCAGGAGTCCCGGATCAAGTTCTCCCTGACCGAGCGGCAGGATCTTCTTCCCGACCTTGTCGCCGTCGCGCGTCATGCCATTGAGATTCAGCGCGAGCAAATGCGGCTTTATCTTCGACAGCATTTCGGCGAAGCGGCCGAGGTGTTCGTGGCCATGATGCAGGTTGTAAACGATGCCCACATTCGTCACGCCATCACTTCGCAGGGCAGCGATGATTTCGAGTTGGTTCTCGGGTTCGCCGAACCAGCTGCCGTGATTGTAGAGCGCGACGACACAGCCGATTTTCCCCGCCGCTTCGGCAATGGGCTTGATGCGCGCGGCTTCGGCCTTCACCCGAGCCTGTTGCTCCGCGACGCTCTTCGTGGGTTCGCCGCCGCCGGTGATCCAAAGTTGCACATCGCGCAGGTCGTGACGGCGCAGGACATCGAGGATGTTCCTTGCCTCGTCATTCAATGCGCCGGGAAACCACCACGCGAGCAACCGGACGTTGTGACGCTTCAACGCTTCCATCTCGGCATCGAAGGTCGGGATGTGTTCGGCGCGGTAGTCGTAGGCAAACAACTTGAAGCCCAGCTTCTCCAGCATCGCCGCGCGTTCCTCCGGCCCGCGTTTCTTCGCGTCAAACGGCACGATGCACCAGGCGACCAGATTGGAGCGCGTGAAGAGGTCGTAGCCCTGGGCAAAACTCGTGGCCGCAGGCAGCAGCGCGAGGAGGACAAAAAATCTGAGCAGTTTCATGATCATGCTAATTCGGAGCCGTCAGGCGCGCATCGCGCCAGAAGCTGGCGCTCATGTCGAGCATCAAACGATTTTTACCCCGCGGATGTGCGGTCCGGCCGGCCAGCGTTAAGGGCACGCTGGGAATCGTGGCCGGGAAATAGACGTCCACCGCTAGTTCCACTTCAGCCGGCCCGTTCGGCTGGCCGACCGTGGGATTGTTGGCGGCGCGTAAATCATTCAGGGCGACTTCAATGGTTTTGTTCCAGAAATTGTCCAGAGCCGCGGGGGCGTTGGTGCGATCAAACCGCCAGAGCCAGTAGCTGGTGGTGGTCGTGCCAACAATCTGCACCGCCTGCGTGGCCAGTTTTAGGTTCGAGACGATCATGGCCGGACAGCACCAGACGGAGTCGTTGCCAAGATGATTGCTCAAAGCCAGCGTCGCCCAACCGCTGCGCGGGTCGGAGGGCGGCCACTCGCTCCAGGGACGAAACCCTAATGCGGTTTTCAACAAAGCATGATCCGGGAAGCGATCCTGATTCTCTCCCGTGTACAGCGCGAATCCAAAACCGATTTGCCGCAGATTGGAAAGGCAGCCCGCCTGTCGGGCGGTGTGCTTGGAGCGCGTTAACGCCGGCAACAACAAGGCCGCGAGCAGGGCGATGACCGCGATGACCACAAGGAGTTCAACCAACGTGAAGGCTGGCTTCTGTTGTTTGATGTTTTGCCACGTGGGAAACCGTCGGAGCATGAATGACGATTACGGGTTTCTGTCTTCTTAACCAAGCCAAAAGCTGG
>CAYWCK010000089.1:5480-15089 GCA_964456685.1 uncultured Bifidobacteriaceae bacterium
TGGCCATGGTGCTGCGTAGCGCGTTTCGAATTGCAGGCTATGGCGACTTGACTCGACGCATCGCGAGAACGCACCATCGGCCATTCGCATGCAATCTGCATTTGCCCGCTGGTGTCGGCGACTCGGCTCGTTGGCTTTTCTGATGGTGATTCTTCCGGTTGGGGCTCACACCACGGGACTCAGCACGAGTGATCTCAAGTTCGGCACGAACGGGCTAAAGGCTGAAGTGACTTTTGCCAATGCAGACCTGATCCTCGCTCTCGGACACTTGGACGGTGAAGCTCCGATGGATGCGAATCGCGATGGGAAGTTAAGTCCCGAGGAATTGACCGCCGGCGTGCAGCGACTCCGAAAATTCGCGACGGAGTGTTTGATCGTGGAATTTGATGGGCAGCCGGTCCCGCCCAGCACGCCGACCCTCGCGCTTGACGCCCAGGACAATTTCCATGCGGAATTGAACTTTTCCCGCCCGCGACCTTCACGCTTGGTTGTTCGAGCCGCCTTGTTCCCTCATTTGCCCGAAGATCACCTCCATTTTGTGGCGGTGCACGATGCCGCGGGCGAAAAGTTGGGGGAAAAGATGATGAAGCCGGCCGACGCCCTGTTGGAAATTGCGCTGGATGGAGTTGACCGGAAGCTGTCGCCGCCCGCCCACACTTTCATGGATTTTCTCAAACTCGGCGTGGAACACATCTGGACTGGCTATGATCACCTGACTTTCTTATTCGGACTGCTGCTGGTTTGCGCCACATTCAGATCGGCCGTGCAGGTGGTGACATGTTTCACGCTGGCGCATTCGCTGACACTGGCGTTCGCAACGTTGAATCTGGTTTGGGTTTCGGGGCGGGTGGTTGAGCCGATAATTGCCGTGTCGGTGATCTATGTGGGCGTCGAGAATATGGTGGCGGGCGAAGGCGTGAAAGGACGTTGGTTAATTACTTTCCTCTTCGGATTGATTCACGGTTTTGGTTTCGCTTCTGTATTAAAGGACCTCGGCGTGGCCTCATCCGGTACCGGGGTGGCGTTGCCGTTGGTGGCGTTCAATCTCGGGGTCGAGGCGGGACAGGTGGTTGTGGCGGCTGGTTTACTTCCGCTGATCTGGCAACTCAAGAAGCGGCCGTGGTTTCACCGGTGGGGTGTCGCCACCGGCTCAGCTTTGGTGGCGGGTGCAGGAGCTTTTTGGCTGGTCCAGCGGGTATTCTTCGCTTGATACCGCGCGGCGCGTTCTGTCCGGTAACCTTCAGTACTTGCAATCGTAGTGCTCGCGCAGCGCGCCCCAACTAGGCTTCTGTGACTCCACGTGACCATCGGCGCAAGAGACGTTTCCGCGTTCGCTGTGGCGGTTACTTATGAAACTGTTGGCGGAATTGAATGACGGAGCGTGCTTCAGGCCAATCGCACGCGGGTCCGCGCCCGTCGGTGTCCAACGGCCGTCGTCAGGCGTCACCGTGGCGGCGGACGCACTGTTCATCGCATGTTCCTCGACGAGCATGATTTTTTCCGCGGGCATCCTGATCATTTGGGACTTGAACAGGACGTTCTTGAAGCTCGGATCGTTCTGAATAATGGAAGCGATTCCGTGATTGTTCAGGGTCTGAGCCTCCCAGTAGCTGTTCAAAGTGTAGCTGAAAGGGTAGAAATAAGTCGCCGACATGTTCGCCGCCTGCCGTTTCGCGATGTCCTTGTCGCCAGGGCAGCGGAAGAGATTGGTACTATAGTTTCCAATGTAGGGAACGATCGGGCTTTTGTTGTGGTCGGACCGGGTGGGGTTGGTGATCGTGGCGTCCTCGGCATTCCAATAGATCCAGTCCTCAGCTTGGGGGTCAATGGGCGACTTGGCTCCGCCGGCGGGAAATGCGTCGTTGAAGTCGCCAATATAGGAATGAAAGGCGAGACTTATTTGTTTGACGTTGTTGACGCAGGAAATTTGGTGTCCCTTCGCCTTGGCCTTTGATAGTGCTGGCAGCAGCATGGCGGCGAGAATGGCAATGATGGCAATGACCACAAGTAATTCAATCAAGGTAAACGCATGCCGGGCGTCGGTCGGGGATTGCTTGGCTGGGTTCATTTGGATGCAGGGGCAGTTTTTGTTTCGCGGTAAAGTCGCTCTGTTGCCTTGAGCGCTTCTCCAAGTTTTTGCACCGTCGCGGCGGTGGCGTCGGCTCGATTGCCACCAGCGGCACGGTCTAACTGTGAGGCGAGATCAAGCAGTTCAAGACATTGAGTACGCATTTTCGGGCGCTGCTGCTCATCCAGCTTGCCGAGGAAGGCTTGGGTCAGGCTTTTGAAGCGAAAACCGAAATCGTGCAGGTAATTGTAATCCTGTCGGGCCAACGCCTCATTAAGCAGCCGGGCTTGGTCCACTAATTCCAGCAGCACCGCCTCCACGGAATGTGGGTCCAGCTTCGGCGCTTGCGGTTTGCTGCATCCGGCCAGAGCGATGGCTGCCAGGAGCAGCCCTATCGCGCTCATTCGAAAAATATATGATGCACCAACTTGAAGCAGCGTGTTCCCGGAGCTTTTTGCGTGCGTGCCGGACACGCCAGTTTTATCCATTGATTTCAACATGTCACTTTGCAGGCGTAACGTTATTGGCCATTCAATCACGTCTAAAGGCGGAGAGTCCCTTTAAGTTAACGAGCACTTTGTCGGACCGTCTTTCAAAAGCGTCCAATGGACGTTTTTGAACCGGCGGAGGAGGTTGCCACGTTAATTGCTGGCCACTCCAGCCACCTGGGTCATTTCTGGCCAAGGCTGCGTGGGAGTAGTTCCCCCTGCGGCAAGTTGAAGGTTACTTCACCCGTTGATGAGCCGTACGGTAACCACTCGGCGATAGCCCGGTATAGCGAGCGAACACGGTGCTGAAATATTGCCCGGAACTAAATCCGGTGGCATGGGCAATTTCGGTGATGGAAAGTTTGGTGTTGGCCAACTGTTGCTGCGCGCGTTCGACCCGCAATCGTTGCAAGTAATGGTTAGGGGTCAGACCCGTCTGGGCTTTGAAAATGTCGAACAACCGCGCCCGGGAGAAGCCGACGTGCCGGACCAGGTCGGACATCCGCACCGTTTCGTGCATGTGTTCGCGCAGGAACGCCACCGCCGCCGTCACGAACTCCTTCGGTTGGGTGGGCGGGTTGAGCATCTGTCGCACCGCCTCCACCAGCACTGCGCATAACAGGGCGCGAATCAGGGACGGCTCCTCGTTGCTCCTTTCTTCTTGGCCGTAAACGGACGTCTCATCGGCCAGGCGGCGCACCAACCAGCGAAGCGAATTGCTAAACGGATGAACATTGCGGCTGCCTTTTTCCAGCGCCATACGGATGCGGCGCAGATCGGACGCCAGAAACGTGGTGGCTTTCCAATCTGGAAACCGCGAGATGTCCAATGCCAGCCCGAAGACGGTTGAGGGAGAGCGGACATTGTGAACCCCGCGATGCACTACCCCAGGAGGGACGACTAAAAAATGTCCGCCGTGCAGCTCGACGGTGCTATGATTGGTGAATTCGTAAGCGGTGGCGCCTTCGAGTAGAAACAGCAACTCATAACCCGCATGGGAATGCCACGTGACACGGCTCGCCACCTGGCTCCGCGAACGGCTGATATGAATCAAAGCCGGCAGGCCGATCTTCTCGCCTGGCACCAGAAAGGATTGTTCAGCCATGTGTCAAAGGTGCGGCAATCTGGGATAGCGAATGCCAGTTGCTGCGCCGCGGCAATTTAGCAAGGGGCGTTCAAGCGCCAAGCCTGAAAAGGACCTATTTCCCGCGCGCTTGGCGTCGCGAGCCATCCCTCATGTTTTGTGGCGTTTAAGGCCGTCCAATGGACAATCCTGGAAGCGAGCCAATCTGGCTGCGGTTTAAGGTTGTATGCGTCAAGTCTTGCCCTGATGAAAGCGGGATCTGTTGACGATGTGCATTCCCAGCCACGCGTGGGGGGCGAAACCATGAAAACGAGCAGATGAAGTCGAATAAGTCAGTTGGATTTACGGTCGCGCAACATTGTGCCTCGCGACGCGGATTCACGTTGATCGAATTACTGGTGGTCATTGCCATCATTGCAATTTTGGCGGCCATGCTCCTGCCGGCCTTGGCGCGAGCCAAGGAGCGTGCGCTGCGCGCGCAGTGCATGAATAACCACAAGCAGCTCATGCTGGCGGAGAACATGTACGTCCACGACGCCGACGACCGGCTGGCGGCGCCCAATACCGGTGGCGATAGCAGCATCGTCAACTTTACTTTGCCCGCGGGCTGGCTTTACAAGCCCGGCGAAGTTCGCCCCGGCATTCCGGGCTTGGGCCAGACCAACGGTCCCAGCAAAGGGGTCTTCTTTCCCTACCTGAGCACTTGGGCTACCTACATGTGCCCGCTGCATAAGACCAACACCATTGCCTGGAAGCTGAGCAACCTGAAGTTCACGAGCTACGTGATGAGCGTCTATGTCGCCAGCGCCAGTTTTTCGACTGCTTCCGCAGGCAAGACGTTCCGCAGCACGCGCATGATGCCGAACAGTATGATCCTCTGGGAAACTTCAGCCGAACGGTATGGCGATGAAGGTTACTTCAACGACGGAGGCAGTTCGCCGGATGAGGGTTTGACGCGTCGGCACGGAGACGGGGCCATCATGGGGATCCTGGATGGCCATGTGGAATTCATCAAGTGGGCCCGGCACCAGCAATTGCTGACGGATCCAAACAAAAATGTACTGTGGTGCTATCCGGATACTATCAATGGCCGATGAGATGGCCTCACGCGGCAAACTATTGTAAACGCGCCACCGACAAGGTCAGCTCTCTGTGCTGCCGAGCTGCGGCTCCGCGCCAAATCCCTTGCCGACACCCAACAGGCTGAATTTCCCCACTGCTGCCTCACGGGAATTCACGTGCAGTTTTTCATAGATCCGACGGACGTAGGTGGCCACGGTCGGCGCACTCAATCCCAAGCGGTCGGCGATCTCCTTGTTCACGTAGCCTTCCGCGATCAGGTGCAGCACTTCCAGCTCGCGCGGCGACAAAGGCTGTTGATTACCGCCGGAGAGGAGGGTGGATTGAAAGGCCCGCACCACTTTGCGGGCGATGGATCCGCTCATCGGTGAACCGCCGCGGTACACTTCCTCCAAGGCTTCCACCAGACTGGCCCGCGTCAACCGCTTGAGCAGATAACCGCAGGCACCGGCCACCAGCGCGGCGAAGACGTGATTACTGTCCCCATAAACTGTCACCATCACAAATTGCGTTTGTGGCAACTGCGGCTTCAAGCGACGGACACATTCGATGCCGGTGGAGTCAGGCAGATTGATATCCACCAACACTACATCCGGACTTTTTCCGGGCAGCGCCGCCAGAGCGCTGGCCACATTTTCGTACATGCCCACACAACGAAACTTCGAAGTTTCGTTGATCCAGTCGGCAATGATCTCCCGCGTGGCGGAGTCATCCTCGACGATGGCTACGGTAACATTCACAACGGATGGATACCTAGTTGGCGCATGGGTGACACGTCATCTGCTCGCATGACAACGCGTCGCTCCGTGGCGGGGCACGTGCGGCTTTGAGCGGCGGGCAAAAGCGCCGAGTGCTTGGCAGTTTCGGTTGGGTTCATGCTCGGTTATCTTCCACCTTCACCCGGAAAGTCACCCGCGTGCCCTTGCCGGGTGCAGCTGTGAGTTCAAACGTCCCACCGATCTCTGCCATTCGCTTGCTCATACCCGCAAGCCCGTGATGGCGATCAGGCGCAATGGCGGAGTGATTGGCGTCCAGAGCCGGCGTGAAGCCGCAGCCGTCGTCCTCGATGGTCAACTCAAACGTGTGGTCCTGGACGGAGAGCTGGAGGCGGACTTCGGTGGCGTCCGCGTGTTTGATGGCGTTATTCAACGCCTCTTTGGCCGCCAGGAACACATTATGGCGAAAGCTTGAGGGCAGCGTCCAAGCTGGCAGTTCCACCGGAATCTGGATACGCGCGCGTACTCCGGCCGCTTGCAGAAAGTCCTCGGCAAAGTCTGTCAGGTAACTGAGCAAGCTCTCCAGCGTGTCGTGCTGGGGATTTACTGCCCAAACAATTTCATCAAGCTGCATGGTCAAGCGGACCGCCATCGTGCGCAGGCGTTCAGTCTCCTGCCAGGCGGGGCTCTCGGGCTTCAGCTTTTCGTGCGCCGTCTGGCTGACGAGGCTGATTTGGGTGAGGCTGGCGCCGAGGTCATCGTGAATATCCTGGGCGATGCGCACGCGTTCATGCTCCATCTGGCGTCGGGATTCCAGCATTTGCATTCGCAGATTCAGTCGCCGATGCGCAAAGATCCACACCAAGACCGCGATACCGACCGTAATCGCCAATGCGACCGGAACCACAAACCCGGGGCGCTTCCACCAAGGGCCGGGGATTATTATTCCAAATTTGAATTCATTGCCAAGGGGCTCGCCGAAGGCAGTGAGACTCTGCAAACGAAAGGTGTATTCCCCGGGAGCCACGGGATCCAGCACCGCGCGGTTCCTGCCCCCGATTCCCACCGAGTAAGCTTCTTTCCACCGAATTTCCAATGTTTCCCCAGGTTTGACGTAATTGCCCAAGCCCGAGTCCGCGCTCCAGAATGCGGACGACAGCACGTCGTCATCTTGAATCGCAAGAGCATTCCCTTCGGCCGGAGGCGGCAGTTTGATCAAAGAGGCGAGATGAGGTTTCATCCCACGTCGGGTCCAATGGTACAACGGCCCTTCGAGTTGGCCTTCACCCGGTGGTTTTTCAAAAGTCGGGTCTGGCCAGATATTCCGCGGTCGACCATCTTCCCGCGTCCGCATGATTTGCAAACCTGTAATCGCAGCTGTGCCGAGCACTGTCCGTTCCTCTGAGATCAAAAACATTTTCAGCCGCTCGGCGCCTTCGGGAATTTGAATTCGGGCGGTTCTTTCACGGAACAATGAATTCTCCGGCCTGCCACCCCAGCCATCGGATTCCCCCTGCATCGGGAAGGTGGCGAAAGAGAGGATGTTGTTGGAGCCACCCTGAAAAATGATCCAGAAATCCATTTCACCGCCGGCTTCTTTCCATTGGCTGTTATATCCGTCGAGCTTTGTTCGAAAGCGAATAGGTTGTGATGCGACTTCATCCCGGGGCGCAAAACTAATTTCGATCCGCTCAGGCTTACTTAAGCGCAAATCCGGAGGTATGTTCTTGCG
Source organism: uncultured Bifidobacteriaceae bacterium (assembly GCA_964456685.1). Classification (GTDB taxonomy): domain Bacteria; phylum Verrucomicrobiota; class Verrucomicrobiia; order Limisphaerales; family JADLHS01; genus CAYWCK01. Next base: position 12,649 of record CAYWCK010000089.1, read on the forward strand.
CGCGGTCAACTCCCCGAATAGGGGGACGCCACCGACGCGGACCACCAGGATTCGGACCAAGGAGTCATTCGTTGAAGCAAAGGCAATGGTGGTCGTTGCCAGCATAATAATCTGAGCCAGAAGCCTGAATCGCCGACGTCCGGAAGAGGGCCAGGAGAACATAACCACGGTGATTTTCCCATCCATCGCCGTTTCAGGCAAGTCTGCTTCCTTGCATGATTGTCATCTGTGCGGATGACATGACTTCCTCTGGGCGCGGCTGGATTATTCTCAAGCTAATGCAATTCACCCGTCACGCCGGTATGCCGCCTCGAATGGGCATGCGACATCGCGCATTTACCTTGATTGAACTGTTGGTGGTAATTGCGATCATCGCAATTTTGGCAGCTATGCTCTTGCCCGCACTGAGCAAGGCAAAAATCCGCGCACAAGCCATCGCTTGCATGAACAATCTGCGGCAGGTGGGGCTTTCTGTGCACATTTATTCGGGCGACTACAGCGACTACTTCCCGCCGAATTTTTCCAACAGCGACCCCGGCAGCTGGGTGGAAGGACAACTTGATTGGGGGCTTTCACCTGACAACACCAACGTGCTGAAGCTATTGAATGCCGCCCTAGGTCCGTATCTAAAGAACACCGGGGTTTACAAATGCCCGGGAGACACCTACTTGGCCGGGGCAGGTTCGCTCAAGATGGCACGCGTGCGCTCAATCGCCATGAACGCTTTTGTCGAGGGTGGAGCTTATCGGGGAAGCGGATCTTATTGGTACCCTGGTTATCGCAAGTACGACAAGACCTCTGACGTTACCAGCCCTGCGCCGGCAGATCTGTGGCTGATGGTGGACGAACATCCGGACAGTATTAATGACGGCTGGATGATCACCAACCCGGCGGCAACGAATTACTGGACGGATCTTCCCGGCAGCCTGCATGCCGGGGCTTGTGGGTTCACCTTCACTGACGGTCACAGTGAAATTAAACATTGGTCAGATGCCAGCACCAAACTCCCCGTTAAACGGGTTGATTACAAGGGCTCCGAGGCGGGCTTTCGGGATGCTTCTTGGATGATTGGGCACTCGACCAGATTGGTTGGCCAGAACTGATGTTGGCTATTGGGCTTGCCGTCCCGCCCGAAGCTGACGAGTGCAATTCACCTCGCCGCCTTGATGTCATTCGCGCAGACGACATGACAGACCAAACCCGAAGCTTAGTATGCAACGAAATCGCGAAACGAAGCGCGGTCAACTTTTCACTGGCCAATGACCACCAGAAATTTCTTGGCGCTCACATTATTGATTTTCCCCCCAATCGAAACGTAATCCTAGAACTCCAATGAAAATGCACCCCATCAGCAAACTATTCCTGGCTGCTTGTGCCAGTGCCGGAATGGTCCTCTCCGCCAGTGCCGCCATAATCACTGTCAATACCATTGACAACACTGATTTCTCGGCCGGCAAAACCAACCTCTATCTCGCCCTTTCTCTGGCCAACACGAATGGCGAATCGAGTAACACCATCAATTTTGATGTCCCAGGTGCTGGCCCCCATTACATCGTCACCCCACAATTTGCGATGCCTGGTGGCTTGGTAGATTTGAGCGGCGGCTATCCCTTGATCACCAATAACAACCTCACTATCAATGGCTATTCTCAGCCGGGATCGCAGGCCAACACGAACACCATCTTGGGGACCAACTCCGCCATTCTCAAAATTGTCATTGATTCACGGCAGAGCAATTATACCACGGATGGAGATCATCCCTTCCAAATTGGTGGCAGTTCCATGCTCTACAATTTGTTTCCGGACTGTAAAGGACTGCCGTTCGTCGCGAACCAGTTTGGATATGGTTCCAACGATATCGCGCAGATCGGTATCTTCCGCGCCACGAATGTTGTCATCAAAGGGCTTTGCTTTCTAAACGATGCCAACCCAGCGGTTACGCCAACTATCGCTGGCAGTCGCATCGCACTCGATTCCATCGCCCTGGCGGTCGATCCCCCGACCAACTCTTATGCGGGCAATGGATTTCCCCAACTCGGTTTGCAGGTTTCTGGCTGCTGGTTCAATTTGATGCCCGATGGCGAAACTGTAATTGAAGGTGGCGATAATGCCGTCAGCACCCGCTGGCATCGTATCAGCGGCAGCAACCCCGCTTCCCGTTGGTCACCCGGCGGATCGAGCGTCGGCCTTGCCAAGAACAGCGCGACTCCGCAAGCCGACCAGAATATTTTCATGAACTACGGTCAGCCGGTCAGTCTGCATGGGTGGACCAACCGGGTTTCCGGAAACCGCTTCAACGTGTTTCCGGACGGCATGCACCAGTACTTCCCGGACCCGCTCAACGGCGATCCTGTCACCTATGTTTCGACCACCGCCTTCATCGGTGGCGTGCGGGACGGCCGCGCTGTTTATGGCACGGACGGGGATGGCGTGAACGATGC
>CAYWCK010000090.1:0-14991 GCA_964456685.1 uncultured Bifidobacteriaceae bacterium
GCCGGCGATGATCTGCCTGCATCAACCCGTACCGCAGGGAAAAGAAGAGCCATGCGGCCTCAAGGGCGATCCCGAACTCGCGTTTGCATTGGAACTGGTGAAGCGCGGCTACGTCTGCCTTGCGCCGGACGTGATCGGTTTCGGCGAACGCATCGCGCCGGGAAAACAACCGTACGACAACAGCCTCGCGTTCTATCGCAAACATCCGAACTGGTCCTTCTTCGGCAAAATGATCTGGGACGTGGGCCGGATGATTGACTATCTGGAAACGCTGCCCTTCGTAGATGCGAAAAGGATTGGCAGCATCGGGCACTCACACGGCGCCTACGGCACTTTGTTCGCGACGGCTTTCGAGCCGCGGATCAGCGCGGCGGTTGCAAGCTGTGGCTTCACCACCTTTCGCAGCGATCCGAATCCTGAACGCTGGTCGCACTTGACCGCGTTGCTACCACAATTGGGGTCCTACTTGCCGGATGTCGCCGGCATTCCCTTTGACTGGCAGCACGTGCTCGCCCTGACCGCACCGCGGAGTCTCTACATTTGGTACACGACCGGTGACTCGATCTTCCCCAAAACCGACAATCTGGAATCGCTGCTCCAAGATGTGCGGGGCGTTTACCAGCTCTGCGCAAAGTCGAACGGGCTCGCCTGGGCATCTTCTGATGGCCCGCACAAATTCCCAGCGGCGCAACGCGAGGCGGCGTACCGGTGGCTCGATGTGAACCTTGGCTTGGGCGCGCCGTCAGCCCAGCCGGAGAATACAGCCGCAAAGCCCACGCCAGCCACCAGCAAGGATGCCCGCGCTCGCAACGCGAAGACCGCCAGCGCTTTCTTTCCCAGCGAACTGGTCGCCCATGCCCGCGCCAACGCGCGTGAGCACGCCTGGGCGGCGGAGATTCGCGATTCCCTCGTCGCCGCGGCCAAGCCGTGGATGGAAAGGTCGGATGAAGAACTCTGGCAACTGATGTTCGGTAACACACTCAAGCGGGCTTGGCAGGTTTGGTCTGATGGCCATTGCCCGGCATGCCAAAAGCCCGTGCCAATGTATGAGTGGGTACCGGACGCGCTCCAGCAGCCGTGGAAAATGCGTTGTCCGCAATGCAAAGAACTTTTCCCCAAAAACGACTTCGCGAAATTCTATCGCTCCGGGCTGAACGAACAAAACGTGTTCGAGCCCCAACGCGCGGATCGCTCGCTGCTGTTCAACGCCGAGCATCCTGATCCGGCCGACCCGTTGCACCGCTTCGGTGTGGATGACGGCGACGGCTACGTCGAGGGCAAGCAGCGCTGGCGGTTCATCAACGCCTACTTGATATTCGGCCAATGGAAACAAGGGATCGTGGCGGGTTTCCGCAATCTCGCCGCGGCCTATGTCGCCACGGGCGACCTGCGCTACGCCCACAAGGCTGGCGTTTTGCTGGATCGTGCGGCGGATCTATATCCCACGTTTGACTTCGGCAAGGAAGGCGTGATGTACGAAGGCGCGCCGCGTTCAGGTTACGTTTCAACGTGGCACGACGCCTGTGTGGAGGTTCATGAAATGGCGCTGGCCTACGATTCAGTCTTCGAAGGCCTGGAGCGCGACGCGGAGCTGGTGAAGTTCCTCAGTGCAAAAGCGGCGCAGCACCAGCTCACGAACCCGAAGGCCACCTTCGCCGACATTCAGCGTAACATTGAAGAGCGAATTTTTCGCGACACGCTCGCCAACCGGCCCAAGATCGAATCCAACTATCCCGCCACCGACGTCGCCGTGACCATCCTGCATACGGTGCTCGGCTGGCCGGGAAATCGCGCCCAAGTCACGACGATGCTGGACGCCATCGTGGATAAAGCCACCGCGGTGGATGGCGTCACAGGCGAGAAAGGCATCGCGGGCTACAGCATCATCGGCCCCCGTGACGTCGCCGAATTGTTGGGCCGCTATGCACGCAGCGATCCCGGTTTCATCCGTGAAGCATTGCGGCGGCACCCGCGCCTGCACGCGATGTATCGGTTTCATCTGGATACCTTGTGCCTGGGCGAGTACTACCCGCGCAGTGGGGATACCGGCGGCTTTGCGATGAAGAATTCGGGGTATGCCGCGCTCCCTTTCGCCAAAAATCCGGGCATCAACCCTTCCTCGTTTGCATTTCTGTGGGAGCTCGCCCAAGCCACCGGCGACAAGGATTTCGCCCGCGTAATTCTCTCCGCCAACGGCAACTCTGTGAACGGACTGCCTTACGATCTGTTCGCGGCCAGCCCGGCTGATTTTCAAAAGAACGTGGCCAAAGCAGTTGCGGACGAAGGCGCAGTAATCAAACTGCCCAGCGTGAACAAAACCGAGTGGGGACTGGCCATCCTGCGTTCCGGCAGCGGCACAAACGCGCGCGCGGCATGGCTCGATTACGATTCCGGCGAGCGTCACGGTCATGCGGACGGCATGACGATCGGCTTGTTCGCCAAGGGGCTGGACCTGCTGCCTGACTTTGGTTATCCGCCCGTGCAATACGGCGGCTGGCTCGCGCCGCGTGCGCGCTGGTACACGAAGACAGCCGCGCACAACACAGTCTCGGTGGACGGCCAGGACACAAAGCCTTGCACGGGGAAAACCACCCTCTGGTTTGATGGCAAAGAATTTCATGTGGTTCGCGCCACGGCGCCGGCACTGATTGGCGGAAGGCAATTTGAGCGCACGCTGATGTTGGTGGACATTTCGGAAACCGATTCCTATGTGGTGGACATTCTGCGCGTTGCCGGAGGAAGAGAGCACACGCGCTTCACCCATGGACACTTTGGCGGCTTGGAAACCACCGGCCTCTCCGCTGCCCCGCTCACCGAGACTCGCTACGGCGAGGTGATGCGCAATTTCCAACGCGACCCCAAACCGTCGCCTGGCTGGAGTGCCACTTGGAAAGTGAATGATCATCTGAAATATCTTCCCGCCGGAAGCGAGGTGCACCTGCGGCTCACCGATCTGACTCGCGATGTCGAAGTGCAACGCGCCGAATCGTGGGTTGCCGTTGGTTTGTACGGCGGCACGGCGGAGGCATGGATTCCCAGCCTCCTGGTGCGACGGCAGGCGACGAATGCGCCACTCACTTCCACATTTGTCAGCGTAATCGAGCCGTACGCATCCAGGTCTGCCATCAAGAGCGTCCGTCGGTTGGAACTCACCACCAATGAGGCCGATGCTTTCCCGGATTCAGAGGTCGGCTTGGAAATCACACTGGCCGATGGCCGACGCGATATCATTCTGGCCCGCAACTCGGAGAAGGAAGAGTCGCCCGCAGAAATGCTCGAGCCGCGAAGTCAGCTGCGATTCCTCGGCGACCTTTGCCTCGTTCGCTTTGGCAGCGACGATAAGGCACGCCGAGTCTTGTTTTGTAACAGCATGCGCGTCAGTTCGCCCCGGCTTCGCGTGGAAATGCAGCGCGATCCGGGGAACTTCGAAGCCGACTTGACTAACCAAGCAGCGACCGTTGTGGCTGGCAGTTCAAACGGTATCAAATCCATCAGTGTGGATGGGAATTCAATCTGGCCGAAATAGGCATTCACTTTCAGCGCACGATTATGAAAACACTTTGGCTCTTGTGCGGGTTGTTAATCGTCACCCAGCCGCTCATCGCCGCCGACAGCCCCACCTGGCGCGTCGGCACGGCTCAAGTGAGCATCACGCCCACAAACCTAATGTGGATGGGCGGCTTTGCATCGCGTACCAAACCGGCGGAGGGCAAACTCGACGATTTGTTCGCCAAAGTCCTCGTGCTCGAAGCGCCGGACGGGGGAGTCTGTGTGTTGGTTACCGCCGACTTGGTCGGCATCCCCAAATGGCTTTACGAAAACCTCTGCCACAAACTGGCCGCGCGTCACGGTCTCGCGCGCGCACAGATTCGTTTCGCTGCTTCCCACACTCATTCCGGGCCCGTGCTCCGCGATGCGCTACGGGACATTTATCCTTGGGACGATGCCCAGAAAAAGCTGTCCGCGGACTACTCGGCGTGGCTCGAACCGGCGTTGCTGGAAACGATCACCCGCGCCTTCACCAACCGGACCGCCGCCACGCTGTGGGCGGGTGAAGGTCGCGCCACCTTTGCCGTGAATCGCCGCACCAACGATGAAAGCAAATTGAAAGAAATGCTCGCGCGCGGTGAGTCGCCGAAGGGGCCGTCCGACTTCGCCGTGCCGGTCCTGGCCGTGCGGTCCCCGGAAGGAAAACTGCGCACCCTGGTGTTTGGATACGCGGCGCATGTCTCCTGCCTCATTCAAAATCAGCTTTGGTCGGCGGATTATTGCGGGGTAACGATGCGATCAATGGAGGAAAAATTCCCCGGCTGCCAGGCGATGTTTTGGCAAGGCTGTGGCAGCGATCAAAGCGCGGCACCGCGTGGGACCGTGGAATTATGCCGGCAGCGGGGACAGGACCTGGCCGCCGCAGTTCAAGTCGTGCTGGACCAAACGATGCGCCCCTTGTCGCCGCGGCTGCGCACGGCTTTCGAGTTTGTGAACCTGGACTTCGGCGAGCAACCGACCCGCGATGAACTCGAGCAAGCGGGAAAAAAAGCTGATTACCGCTCACGTTGGGCCCGCCGGCTCGTGGCGGAACTTGGCGCAGGAAAGTCCTTCGCGAAGGGCTATCCCGAATACCCGGTGCAAGTCTGGAAACTGGGCGCGGATCAACTCTGGATCGCGCTGGGCGGAGAAGTTTGTGTGGACTACGCGTTGCGCTTCAAACGCGAATTCGGGGCGAACGCTTGGGTGAACGGTTACGCGAACGATGTGATGGCCTACATCCCGTCGCGCCGACTTTGGGAGGAAGGCGGCTACCAAGCCGGCGCCTTTGACGTTTATGGGTTGCCTGCCAATCGTTGGTGCCCAGATATCGAAGACCGCATCGCCAGTGCCGTGGCCCGGCTCGTGAAACAAGTTCCGTGACCGTGAGGTGCGGCGGGACAATGGCCGTGGCCGACCGCACTTGCTTTCTCCGCTCGGCACGCCCGGTTTGAATTCCCTCTGAGAGAATCTGCATTGACAACTGTCGCCCGAGACAAGAAGCATTGCTGATATGAATGCGAACTTCAATAAGCCTAACTCCCGTCGCGAATTCCTGAAAACCACCAGCCGCCTGGCCACGGCCTCCGCCTTGGCGAGCGTGGCCATCCCTTATGTCCACGCGGGTGGGAACGACACGCTTCAGGTCGCGCTGATTGGTTGCGGCGGGCGCGGCACGGGGGCTGCAGCCAACGCGCTGTCCACCAAGAGCGGTCCGATCAAACTCGTGGCAATGGCGGACGTGTTCGAGAAGAAACTGGAGCGCAGCTATGAGTCGCTGATGAAGGATTTTCCCAAGCAGGTTGAAGTACCTCAAGATCGACGGTTCATTGACTTTGAGGGCTACAAGAAGGCGATGGATTGCCTCAAGCCCGGCGACCTGGTGATTTTTGCCACCCCACCGGCGTTTCGTTGGGTTCATTTCACCTACGCGATTCAGAAGGGCCTGAATGTTTTCATGGAGAAGCCAGTCACGGTGGACGGCCCCACAACCAGAAAACTTCTGGCCCTGGCCGATGCCTCCGAAAAGAAAAACCTCAAGGTCGGAGTCGGCTTGATGGTGCGCCATTGCAAAGCGCGGCAGGAACTCTACGACCGCATCCGATCCGGTGAACTCGGCGACCTCTCGCTGCTGCGGGCGTATCGGCTAGGTGGACCAGCGGGCAATGCCGGTCCACGGCCGGCGGACCAAGGGGAGTTGCTATACCAAATCCAGCGCTTTCATGGCTTTATGTGGGCAAGCGGCGGGCTCTTCAGTGACTACAACATCCACCAAATCGACGAATGCTGTTGGATGAAGGATGCCTGGCCCGTCAAAGCCCACGCCACCGGCGGGCGCCATTTTCGCGGGAATTCGTTGGACCAAAACTTTGACAACTATTCCGTGGAGTACACCTACCCGGACGGGACGAAATTTTTCTTCATCGGTCGGAGCGAGGCAGGTTGTCATGGGGAGTTCGCCAGCTACGCTCACGGACACAAAGGCTCCGGCGTCATCTCCACCGCCGTCCACACGCCCGGCAAATGCCGCATCTACCGCGGCCACAACATGACCCGGGAGAACCTCACCTGGGCGTTTCCACAACCCGAACCGAACCCCTATCAGTTGGAATTCGATGATCTGATCAACGCCATCCGTGAGAACAAGCCATACAACGAAGCCCGCCGCGGCGCCATTGCCAGTCTGGTGACGTCGATGGGCCGAATGGCGGCACACACCGGACAGGTTGTGACGTATGAAGACATGCTCAACTGCGAGCACGAATTTGCCCCGAGCGTGGATCAGTTCACGATGACTTCCCCCGCCCCATTACAAATGGACGCCACCGGAAAATATCCCGTGCCCGAGCCGGGAATTAAGACGGATCGCGAGTATTGAATGGGCGCAGAAAAATAAGGTGCTACAAAGCTGGAGAGATTTTTGAAATTGGTCGGGGCGGAGAGATTTGAACTCTCGACCTCTTGCACCCCAAGCAAGCGCGCTAGCCGGGCTACGCTACGCCCCGACCGAAACTCGGACTGAAGCCCGCGAAGATAGTACGAATTCAGCGCGCCGTTTCAACCACGAAGATTTCACCCGCCCGTGGCCTCCGGGGACGGCAGCGGTTCGGCCACGCGCATGATACGAATGGCCTTCCCGCTGGCGTCGTCGATCTCCACGACCGCACCATGTAAAACGATTCGTTGCTTCGCCACATCGAAGCGCTGCGGCATGTTGGTCAGGAAACGGCGGATGATGGGTTCGATCTCCCGGCCCAGGACACTTTCTTGCGGACCGGTAAAGCCGGCATCACACAGGAATGCTGTGCCGTTGGGGAAAATCTGTTCGTCCGCCGTCTGCACATGGGTGTGCGTGCCGATGACTGCGCTCACCCGACCATCCATCATCCGTGCGAAAGCGATTTTTTCCGAAGTGGTCTCGGCATGAAAATCCACAAAGATGATCTTAGTCTGCTGGCGCAGACGCTCGATCTCCTCGCGGCCGACATGAAACGGATTCTCGATCGCCGCCATGAAGGTGCGGCCTTGCAGATTTAAAACCGCGATGGGCGGATGCGCCGCTTGCGGAATCACGACGCTCCCCTGCCCCGGCGTTCCCGCTGGATAATTCAACGGCCGGACAAAACGCTTCTCATTGGCAAGCAGCTCCATCACTTCCTTCTGGTCCCATAAATGGTCTCCGCATGTGATTACATCGACGCCGGCCGAAAAAATCTCAGTGGCCGTGCGCGGGGTGATGCCGGAGCCGCCAGCGGAGTTCTCGCCATTGGCCACGACGAAATCCAATCCATGTTGTTCGCGAAGTTTTGGAACGAGCGACTTGACTGCCCTGCGCCCTGGTTCCCCGACGATGTCGCCGATGAAAAGAAGTTTCACACGCCGAGGCTAGGCACGAACCTGGGAAAATGACACGCCAGAAAATTGAATCTATTCGACAACCTGAATGCGATAGAACCGCGCCGCCGCGGGCGGCGGGCCGCCAGTGAGAGTGAAATCGTCGGTGAAAGATGCTGACTCCGCCGTTCCCAATGCCGCCCCGGACATTTCGACCGCCGCAGGTCGCTGGATGTCCTGAAATGCTCCTGCCGCATCGCCATCGCGATATTGCACCCGGTAACGCACGCCACCAATCGCCGGCCAGGTCAGCGTACAATGCCCGGATAAATTGCGACTCACGCTTGTGAATCGCAGCACCGAGGCGGCGTTGGTGGGATTCGTGTTGGCCCGGTACTCCTGCCACGCGCTCGCACCATCCTCATCGGTATCCGCATCCGGTGAACTGAGGCCGAACAAGGTTTGCCAGTAATCCGGCAAACCGTTCGCATCGCCATCCGTCGGGGCGATCACGGTCAGAGCAACGGTGCCGGCCGAACTGTTCGTCTGGCCGTCGTGCGTTTGAAAAGTGAAACTGTCCGCGCCACTGAAACCGTGCGCCGGGGTGTAGGTGAACGCACCGGTAAGCGGGTTTAAGTTCGAAATCAATCCGTGCGACGGCGGGGAAACAGTCGCGTAGGAAATCGGGTTGCGATTGATATCGCCTCCGGCGAGGGCGAGGTTTGCGGAGAAATCTCCACTCACATTGGCGGCCAGATTACTGGCCACCGGCGGGTAATTCAGTTTCAGGATCGTAAAATAGTCGTTGGTGGTCCCGTTTTCGCGCAGGAACTTCGCATCAAGCCGGTTGCCGGAAATGTCGAGCACCAGCGAACCGAGATTATTCAACGAAACATACATGGCTGGATGGTTTAGAGTCCCGCCACTGATCTGCCCCGAACTGCCAACGACTGCATAGATGGTTCCCTGATGTCCGATGGGGCCACCGTCCGGCTTCTTGTAGGCGCCAGTGCCATTTTCGCGACCGTTGCCGGGATCGAGTTTGTTCGTCACAGAGAAGCCAGTGGAATACGCGTAGTGGTGGTCGAGGAGAAAGGATCGCTCATAAGAATGGCTGTGCCCCGAGAGAACGAGGTCCACCCCACCGTCCTCCAACAAGGGAATCAGATTGGTGCGCATCTGCACCAACGCACCGGTGCTATCGGAGTAACTATCCGAATTATGCGAGCCCTTCGTGTATGGCGGATGGTGAAAGAAGGCAATGATCCAATCGGCGGTGGTATTGGCGAGATCATTGGTGAGCCAGCCGGCCATCCCATACACATTGGGAACGGAGCGGTCGGCGGTCATTGAATCCAGGCAGATGAAATGAATATTGCCGTAGTCGAAAGAGTAGTAATGCTCCGTGCCGGATGCGAAACCGCCGGCCTCGCCGCTCTTGGGCAGCGTGAAGATATTGAAATACGGATAAGTGTCCACGAAGGCCGTGGCTTGTGCGGTTTCGTGATTGCCGAGCGTGGACCACAGCACCGACTTGCGGAGCAAGTTGGTGTACATGTTGAAAACGGCGTTTTGATACTCGCCGTCCGTTCCCGTGTCATAAGCATTGTCGCCCAACATGAGCCACAGGTCCGTGTGCTTTGCCCCGGTGAAGGTTTCGTAAGCATTGCGCACGGCAAGCTGTGAACTATTCGCCGTGCCTGCGTCACCAATGACCCAAAGGCGTGTGGGTTTGGCGACTCCCGGCACGGGCGAGGTGACAAAGAAATGGTTGGCGTTGCTGCCGGCCAGCGTCTGGCCTGAGGTGCCGATGGAATAATAGTAACGGGTGTCGGGCGCCAGGTTCTTCAACGTGATCTGATGCTCGTTCGTCGGCGCGCTTTCCGCCGCAACCAAATTCAAATTGGCCAGATCAACGCCATAGCGTACCACGCCCATCACACTTGCGTCCGTCCGCCAGCGCACGGTCACGTTTGTGTGCGAACCATTTTGCAGATACGGCCCGCGCGTCAGATTCAGATTCGTCGCCGAAAGCACGGCTGCACCAAACACAATGTCCGAACTTCCGGCATTTACTTGATGCACCTCCACCGCCACCACGTTGTCGCCAGCAACCAGATTGGTCAGCAGCGGTCCGGAAACAGAGAAGAGATCAAAGGTTGTCGCGTCACCCACCGTTCGGTTGGCAAAACTCGAATAGGTTACATTCGTGGCATCAACACCCACGCGCTGGATTTCCACGCCGTTGAGATAAAAAATCGCGCCATCGTCGATCAGGTTGGAAAATGTGAGCGACACAATCTGCCCCGGATCAGTCACGTTGAAGATGCTGCGAAAGTAGTAAGTCACCCACGGATTGCCATCCCCGCGATCGGGCAGCAATGTGCTCTTCGGCGCTGGCAGGGCCGCGCTTTCGACATATAGCAGCGCCGGACTGGGGCCGGACCAGGAAGACTCATCGTAATTGGTCGCCTGCCACGCTACGGAATCCAAGTTGTTGGTTGTATAGCGCCAGCTTTGCGTAATCGGCATCAGTTGCGCGGCACTCGCGGTCGCAACCAAGAACAGGAGACTTAGGCCGGTAAGTCGTGCGATCAGGGCAAACAACAGCGCTTGAGGATTTGATTTCATGGGCAATAACACCCGCTGCATAGCAAAATTCACCAAGATAGTCACACCCTTTCCCAAGGCATTGCCTGGCTGCATACTTCGTCCAGCGCCAGCACAAGCATCGAAAAAACCTCTGGCCCGAGCGCGGCATCAGGAATCCGAGGTCGCACCGCATCCATTCGTTCAAAGCCCGTAGGACGAAAAGCCTCCACCCGGCAGACTCACGTAACCCGCAGTGTTATCGGAATTGTAATTACCCGCGCTGAACCGAGTGTTCCAGAAATTATCGCCCCCACCACCGCCTCCGCCCCCTTGCTGTTGTGCTATGAGTGCGGCAGCGAAGAGATTGCCCACCGGTGTTGGGTTGCCTTCGTAACCCGCGTTACCAATCCCATCGAGCCAGTAGCGGCCCGGCAAAACCTGTGTCCGCGCGAGGTAACTCAAAATCAGAACCTCCTGTGCAGTTTGTTCGCGACCGTTAATGAACACGCCCGTGTTTCCTTTGGAGGCATCCGCTGCCAGCGGGCCGAGGTCATGCCCCGGGTACATAAACCCAGCCGCAGCCTGTCCCACCACACCAAAAAGCCCGCTCTTCGTGTCGTACCAATAATTACCGGAATGGGCTTTGGTCCGATAACGCTTCTCCAGTTCCTCGAGTTGAGTGGCGGTTAGTTCACGACCGTTGAAAATCACTTTAGTCTCCGGTTTGTTTGTTGGCGTTGTTGTTGGATTCTGCGCTGCGTCTGGCACTGAGGCAGTTTCTGAGGGCGAGCGAGAACAGCCCGTCGCTGCCAGGATAATCACGGCAAGCCCGGACGCGAACAATTGAGCTAAGCCACTATGGTTTTCCACCCCGGTGAGTAGTTGTGTTTTCATGAATGGTTGTGCCAGTTTCGATTGATTCCCACAATCAGCCAGTTCGGGCTCGGGCGTGCGGAATAGGAACACCCTTTCCCCTACCAACCACAGATTCCCGCCACAAGGAAAATATCCCTCGGGCCGAAATCGTTCACGTCAGTGTCAAACCATCCGCTGAGTTCAAACATTGCCTCGCGACGGCCGTGAACCAACCGCGTCAAGCAACGGCAGCGCCTCAGCGAGGCCGCCAAGTGACGTACGACTCCGCGCCCCGAACCTCCCTGCATCAACAAGGAGGACGGGGCTGGCGTTTTCGGAATATTGCCGCTGACGTGCGCTTCAACTCAGCGCATGCGTCGCGTGGGTGATGGCACCACCCGCGCGCAGCGCGGCCGCCACGATGGTGGCCTCAGCCAGTTCCGCGTCGGTAGCCCCGGCCTTGCGCGCATTGGCAGCGTGAATTTCGATGCAATAAGGACACTGCGTCGTAACAGCCACGCCCACCGCAATGAGTTCCTTGTACTTCACCGGAATCGCGCCTTCGGCGACCGCCAGTTTGTCGAACGCCCAGAATGCCTTCATCGCTTCCGGCGCGAGTTCGTTCAGCTTCTTGATCTTGGTCAGGTTTTCTTTGTTGTACATAGTTTGGCTCGTCGTAGTTTGGCTTTTTGGTTCAGATCTTCGTCGCGACAACTTCCAGGTATTCGGCAGTCACTTCCGTTGTGCCCGGGACCGTTGCGGTGTTATACCAAGTTTGTAGCTCCACCAGATCATGCCGCAATGCAACCTGATTGGCCGCGGGAAGCGACTCGAACGCTCTCAGCGTCGGGCCGTAATACTTGCGGAAAAACTCCACCGTCTCTGCTGGGGGGAACGGATAACACATCTTCGCTGCCCGCCGCGTCAGCCGCAGATCCGCAAAACCATTCTTCAACCGCTGCTGAACAATCGGTTCGCATCCCCACTCCATCGGCGAAGGCACGCCCGGCGGTGGTGGTGGCAGATGTTTCTTGAAGACCTGAAACATCTTTCCGATGAATCCCTCAGGCGTCCAATTCGCGAGCGCAATGCGGCCGCCCCGCTTCGTCACCCGCCACAGTTCAGCCGTCGCCACGATGGGCTGCGGAGTGAACATGACTCCGAACATGCTCACTGCCAGATCAAAACGGTCATTCGCATACGGCAAGGCCTCGGCATCGCCCTCGGTAAATTCAATGGTCAGCCCCGCCTCGCTCGCTCGCGTGCGCGCTTGCGCCAGCAGATTCGCGGCAATGTCCACGCCGCACACCTGGCAACCCTCCCGCGCGGCCAGCACCGCCAGATTCCCCGTGCCGCACGCGACATCCAATACGCGTGCCCCAACCCACATCGGTTGCCGCGCCATGAAGTCCGTTGCAAAGTTCTCGATGCTGTGGGCGATCTGCCCAAAGTCGCCGGATTCCCAGGTCGCCTTTTGTTTGATCTTGATCGCTGCGAGATTGGGAATCGCCGGCGCGTTCAGATAACTGCTCGTTTCTTTTTGTTCGGTTGTTTGTGTTTGCATGGTGTTGTTGTCGTTAATGACGAGCACACCATGCCTGAACCCGGGAAACCCTGCTTTGCTGCCAAGTTCAATCTATTGACTGTGAAGCCCAACGATCTCGGTAGGGCTGCGCTGCTGTGCAGCCCAAACAAAAAGGCGGAGCAGCAGCTCCGCCCTACCACCAAGGAACGCGGCTCTGTCACAGGCCAGCCGCAGCACGTTCGCCAAGCAGCGGCTGAAGCTCCACGCACAGCCGCGCTCCTAAATCATTACGCCGCCACCACATCCTGCCGAAACGCCAGCGGCGGCACACCGAACCGTTCCTTGAACACCCGGCTGAAATGCGACACATCCTCGAACCCGCTCTCGAACGCCACCTCCGTCACGTTCATCGGGGAGTTGCGCAACAACTTCGCCGCATGTTCCAGCCGCCGGTGCAGCAGCCACTTGCCCGGCGATTCGTTGAACTGCGCCTGAAACTCGCGTTTGAACGAAGACAGACTGCGATGGCACAACTTCGCGAATTCCTCCAGCGACAGATTGTAGCGGAAGTTCGCCTCCATGATTTCCGCGATCGACGGCCCTTCGCTCGCACCGACGCGCCGGAAATATGCGGCCAGTTCCGAGTTCGTCCCGCTCGTCAGGACGCTCAGCACCAGCTCCTTCAACTTCAGCCGCACCAACGGCTCGGGCGGCGGCTCCGTCCCAGCCAGATACGTGCGCATGGATTGGAACAACGCCGCAAGCGAAACGTCATGTTCCACGCGCACCGCCGATTTGATCGGCGCGCCGTCCGCGGCAGGCAGGCTCAACGCCCCGATCACATCGCGCACCGTGCTGCGCATCAACGCGTCCGGGATGAACACCATCAACAGACACACGTCCACCTCGAAATGCTGTTCTACCACCGACGCGCCCTTTTTGAAAAACAACGTGTCGCCCGGATGCGCCGTCCAGACGCCATCCGCCGTGTGCCAAGTCTTTTTGCCCGTGACGATGTGGACGAAATAATCCTTCTCCGTCCAGTTCGGCAGCAACTTGTCGCTCACGCCGCAGGTGTATTCGGCGAAAAGAAAATCGCCGATCACGAGCTTGCTATAGCCCGGATTCGCGCGCACGGCATCGTAGAGATTCAACATAACGGAAAAGGGAAACGACGCAGGCAGTATAGCACACGACCCAGCTACTCGTGTAATGGGACTTTTGGCCCAGTGAATCAACCTTGGCTCAAGCTACATCTTCGCAAATGTCAGCGCCCCATCATCCGTGCGGACTTTGATTCTCTCCCCCGGCTTAAACTCCCCAGCCAGCTATTTTGTCGCGAGCGGGTCAATCAGGTGTTCCTGGATCGCGCGTTTGAGCGGGCGCGCGCCGTCATTTTAGACGAGTCGTTCGCGCCAATAACCGGGACGCCGCTTCATGTGCATGATGGCCACAATCCAAAGGTGGCCGGGCTTTTCCAGATAAACAACGGCGTAAGGAAAATCGCGGCTGAAATGTCGGCGCGCGGGAGGGTCAAATTTCCAGAAGCGTTCAGGGCCGGCACAGACATCGCGGAGCAGTCGTTCCATTTCGCGATAGAAACGAACCCCGAGGTCTGGGGAAACTTGCGAGTAATAACGAACCGCCTCCGCAAATTCAGCATCCGCTTCGGGATGGAGAAAAAAATTCACAGGCCGGCGATCTTGCGCGCCCGGGCCAAGGAATCTTCGAGGGGAACACCTTTCACTTTTCCGGCTTCAATCTCAGCTATGCGCCGTCCGGTCTCCGCCTTCCATGCGGTGGCAACTGAGGGTTCGACGCCGCCGTGTCGCGCGACCATGATTCGATCCACCAATTCCGCTACCATTTCGGTTGGCATTTCGCGGGTTTCTTCGACGATTTGATCCAGCGTTAGCGGCATGGCGCAAAACTAATCCGATGTCAGTGAATTTCAACTTCATTTACTGGCAAATACCAACTCTGCGTCCTTGGCCGATACTTTTATCGTCTCACCGGGCTTGAACTCGCCCGCCAACAACTTCGTCGCGAGCGGGTCGAGCAGGTGTTCCTGGATCGCGCGTTTGAGCGGGCGCGCGCCGAATTGCGGGTCGTAGCCTTCGCTGGCCAGCAACTTCTTCGCGGCGGCGTCCACTTCCAGCGTGAGGTTCTGCTGCGCGAGGCGTTTTTCCAATCGCCCGAGTTGGATGTCCACGATGCGTGCGAGTTCGCTTTCGTCGAGACTCTGAAAAATAATGACGTCGTCCACGCGGTTCAGGAATTCCGGGCGGAAATGCTTCTTCAGCTCGGCCATGACCTTATCTTCCATCGCCGAGCGCGCGCCGACGGTGGTGCGACCATCGAGGAAATATTCCTGGATGATGGGCGAGCCGAGGTTGCTGGTCATGATGACGATGGTGTTTTTGAAATCCACCGTCCTCCCCTGCCCGTCCGTGAGCCGGCCATCATCCAGCACTTGCAGCAACACGTTAAAGACGTCGTGATGCGCCTTCTCGATCTCGTCGAAGAGCACCACGGAATACGGCCGGCGGCGCACGGCTTCGCTGAGCTGGCCGCCTTCCTCGTAACCGACGTAGCCGGGCGGCGCGCCGATGAGCCGCGCGACGGTGTGTTTCTCCATGTATTCGCTCATGTCGATG
>CAYWCK010000091.1:0-14871 GCA_964456685.1 uncultured Bifidobacteriaceae bacterium
AATGCGTTGCCAACCTTTCGCAGCGACGGCAGCGCGGATGGCGGTCGGATGAACATGAACGCCGTCGCAAATGAAATCCACACTCGCTCGCGGATCAGCGAGAATCGCCTCAACCGCGCCGACGGGACGAACGCCTGCGTCCTTCTCCTCAGGCATGGGAAACACATCGTAAAAATGTGTGGCATGACGCGCACCGGCTTCGATGGCGGCTTCCGTTTGCTCCACGCTGGCGCGTGTGTGGGTGATGAATGGAATAATCTTCCTCGCGACGAGGTTTTCGATGACGGGCAAAATGTTCTTCTGATCGGGGCTGACCGACATCACACTCACACGACCGCCACAAGCGCTGAGAAGCTTTTCCAGCAACGCCACATCGCCCGGCAAAGTTGGACACGCCGCACCGCCCAGCGCGACAAACGGGCCCTCGATGTGCAGGCCGGGCACAACCGCGCCGTCGGCGGGCAACGAATTCATTTCGTGCACAAGTGGCGCGAGCAGTTCGGGATTCGTGGGCGGAACGATGGTGGGCAGGACGCACGTTGTGCCGTAGCGCGGCAGGTTGAGCAGCGCCTCGGCGAATTCTCCAGCGGGCCGATTGTAGCTGTAGCAGCAGCGCTCGATGCCGTGCGTGTGAACATCAATCAATCCGGGCGTGAGCAACCGATTCGCGCAATCGAACGTTGTCGCATCGGCTGGTGTTTGTGACGGATTGATCGCGGCGATGCGCCCGTTCTCAATCAACACGCTGCCGGAGAAAATCATTTCCCCGGGGCAAACTACACGCGCATTGGTGAGCAAGTGAAGGTTCATTTCATTTGCAGACTCCACACTTCCGGCGTGCGCACGGCGGGGCGGATTTCGCCGTTCGGCAAAACATATTGGCCGGCCCATTTCACGACGGGTACGGTCACTTGCGTCGGACCGGGGACTTCGCCCAGCGTCTTCCATGAGTTGCTTTTTGGATCGAAAGCCAGCACGTCGCGCGCGAAACCCGGGTGTTTGTCCGGCGGTTGAAAGCCGAGCTTCGTGCCGTCGTCGCCGGAGATGACGAGGAATCGTCCGTCGTCGAGGACGGGTGCGGGAGACGGCGCGGCGACGGCGGCGCGCGGAATGTCGGCCATGCGTTTCCAGCCGGAGTTGGCGCGAAATTCATACGTGTCCGTGAGATAGCGGCGCACAGGCTTGCCGTCCGGGCCGCCCGATAATTCCGTCCCGCTCACCACATAAAGCGCGTCATTCGCCGCGGCGACCACCGCCAACATGCGCGCCGGGCCGGGCCACGGGTCTAGCTCACGCCACTCAGGATTTTTCTCCGCGAGGTTCAGCGCCCAAAAATTCTTCAGGCAATTCGTCGAACCGGGTTCTTCAATGCCGCCGACGATGTAAATCGTGTCCCCCAACAACGTGCCCGAGCCATAAGCCATCGGACGCGGGAGCGGCGCGAGCGATTTGGAGTGGATCTTTGCGCCATCGCGCGTGAGCAAGAGAACATCGCGGAAATGCTGCTGCGCGTCGCAGCCGCCGATGCAAATGATGCCGCGCGGCGTGGTTATGGATACGCCGTAGCCGGACGCGCGCGGAAGTTTGCCGGCGATCTGCCACTGGCCGTGCGGCTGCGAAAGGACGAAGATGTCATCGTGCCATTTTTTCGCGCCCCCGGCCCACGGCGGGCTTTCGGGAAAGTTGGCGCCGCCGGCGACGAGGAGTTTTCCGTCAAGCACACCAGCAAACGGCCAACCGAAACCCGTTTGATCCGGAATGGGCGAAAGTTTTTTCCACATAAGCTTCTCCCCGGGCGGCCGCGTCGCGCACCCGCCAACGGCGGCCAGCGCGCACGCGAGTGTCAATGCTTTCAACGATGCGCCCATTGATTTGGTACTGTTGAGAGTTACCGGGAAATCAAGTTCACCGCGAGCATAACAAGCTTGTCTCGTGTTGGAACAGCGAAGTATTTTCATCCGCCGCACCCGGAAACCGACACGAAGCCGATGAACAATTTGCCGCAACGCATCTCGCTGGTCAGCCAGACCGTGGACGTGCTCAAGAACGAGATCCGCCTTGGGCGCTGGTCGAAGCAACTGCCCGGCGAACACGAGTTGTGCGCGCTGTTGCACGTCGGTCGGGTGACACTACGATCCGCGCTGGCCCGGCTCGATCGCGAAGGCTGGCTGAAGACGAGCAAGGGACGGCGGCGCGAGATCGTCCACAAGCGTGCCAAGCCCGCGCGCGAACAGAGCAACCGCGTGGCGTTGCTCACCCCGCTCCCCATGCACCAGCTCCAGCCGCACACGATCTACTGGATTGACGGACTGCGCGTGCATCTGGCCGAGGCGGGTTATCACCTGGAAGTCCACGAGCATCGCGATTGTTACTCGGGCAAACCGGAGGGCGCCTTGGACGCGCTGGTACGCCGCACCAACGCGGCGGGCTGGGTTCTCACGCACTCGACCGCGCGGATGCAGAAATGGTTTTCGCAGCACGCCATGCCGTGCGTCATCACCGGCTCGCGGCACGAGGACGTTTCGTTGCCATCGCTGGACCGCGATTACCGAGCCATCAGCCGGCACGCGGTCGGGGCATTGCTGGCGCGGGGACACCGGCGAGTGGCGATCATCAATCCGGGCACGGCGCTGGCGGGCGACCGCGAATCCGAGGAGGGCTTCAAAGAAGGCGCGCAGAAAACTTCCCTTACCGGCGTGGAAGCTCGCGTGTTCAACCACAGCGGGTCGGTCGCGGACATCTGCTCGAAGCTCGAGCTCGCGCTCAAAGGTTCAGCCGCCACGACCGGGTTTCTCGTCGCGCGTTCGCATCACACGCTCACGGTGATGAGTAGTCTGCTGGGGCGGGGATTGCGATTCCCGAAGGACGTGGCTTTGATTTCGCGTGACGACGATCCGTTTCTGGCGAGCCTCGTGCCTTCCGTGGCGCGGTATTCGTTGAGTCCGTCCTTTCTGGCGCGAACCATTTCCAATCTGGTCGTGAACACCGTGCGCAACGGCCTGGTGGATGCGCGCGAAAGCCGCGTGATGCCGGAGTTCGTGAACGGGCAGACGCTCGGGTGAAAACGACTCGAATCCGGCGCTCGGATTCCCGGCAAAACTTATTCGGCCAGCGGACAGGCGGATTCGGTTTGGCGTCCAGCCGCGTGCTTTTGCAAACTTCCACCCAACAGATGACCCTCGGGAATTCATTTCTGGTTCGCTCGCTCTTTGTGGCGTTCACAGCGCTTGCTTTGCCCTTAACGGGTTGTGCCGCCACACCGCCGAAAATTCTCGGCCCGGCCCGTGCGGGCGGAAGTGTTCACGACGCGCGCTTTCGCAGTGAGGGAAGCTGGCTGAAACTCGGCGAAGGAAAGTTTGTTTCCGTGGGCATGAACACAAACGACGGCAAGGTGTTCGCGCAACACGCAAGCGGTTACGACCAGCCGTGGCAGCCGGACGTCCCGACCAATTTGCTCTGGGCTACGAAAGTGGCGCAGGATCGCGACGGGCGGTTGCACGCGATGTGGCTCGTGATGCGCGGCAAAGGCACGCCCGCAGTGGATCGGTTCATTGACATCTGGTACGCGCGGACGAGCAGCGCGGATGGCCAATGGGAAACGGCGCATCGCATCTGGGAAGGTTACGTCGGCGCGATCTGCGGACGGATCACGCAACTCAAGTCGGGGCGGATCATTTTGCCGTTCGCGCGCTGGTTGCCAGAGGAACGGCGCGGCCCGCCGCACGGCTGCAACGCCAGCACGGTGATCTACACCGACGACGGCGGGAAAACCTGGGCGGAGTCGCCGTCGCGTCTCTTCGCGCCGTGCCCGGAAAATTACAACGGCGATCCCGTGGGTGCCGTCGAGCCCGTGGTATTGGAGTTAAACGATGGTCGCGTGTGGATATTGATGCGCACGCAGGCGGGAGTTCTCTACGAATCATTTTCGCGCGACGGCGTGGATTGGTCACCCGCACGGCCAACAAAATTTCCGTCCTCGACCGGCCCGGCGGAACTGGTGCGATTGCCGGATGGTCGCATTGTGACGTTTTGGAATCACTGTGAGTTGCCACCGCGCTTTGAAAATCAAGGTGTCTATGGCGGACGCGATGCGTTGCACGCGGCGATTTCGCGGGACGAAGGAAAAACGTGGCGTGGTTTTCGCGAGGTGTATCTCGATCCCACGCGCCACAACTCGCCGCCGAAACGTGGCGACCGCGGCACGGCCTATCCGCAATTCAAACACATGCAGAACGGCAAAATGCTTTTCGCATCCGGCCAGGGCGAGACGTTGCGCGTGCTGATCGAACTTGATCCCGATTGGCTGGAGGAAACTGCGCGGGCAGATGATTTCAGCGATGGCTTGGCGAACTGGAGCACGTTCAAACCGTTCGGCCCGGCCAAAGGTTGGTGGCGCGATCGTTTGCGGGGCAGCGAGTTGGTTGAACATCCAGTGAAGCCTGGCAAGAGTGTCCTCCGCATCGCAAAGCCGGACGAAAAGGATGCCGACGGTGCGATGTGGAATTTCCCCGCCGGCCGCAGCGGAAAAGTGAAAGCACGCATCCGCATCAACGCAGGTTTTCGCGGCGCGACGATTTCGCTCCTCGACCACTTCTTCGATCCCACGGACGACGCTGGCGACAAGAACGCGACGTTTTCCATGAACATTGCGCCGGACGGAAATGCGAATGGCAAGCGCGCGTTCAAGATCGGGACGTTTCACGAACTGGAGATTACATGGGATTTAGAGAAGCAGACTGCCACGGTGAATGTGGATGGTGCAGACGCAGGCGCAATCCCTGTGCGCGCGAATCCTCCGCACGGCCTGAGCTATCTCCGCTTCCGCTCCGCTGCGAAGGAAAAAGACACGGCAGGATTGTTGATTGAGTCCGTGAAGGCAGAAGTGAGGCCTTGAAATTATGCAGACATTTCCGAACGCGAAGCCCTTCAATGCGATTCTTGTATTCGCTGCGCTGTTGCTCGCTTCAGTGAACGGTGTCGTTGGCGGTGAAATTAAAACGCCGATCCGCAGCGTCGTTGCGTTCGGAGATTCCACCACGGCAAGTCGCGTCGTGGACGGCAAGACGATTCCGGTCTATGCGGACGTGCTCGCGGCCGAGGGCAAGCCGTGGGGAGTGCATTTTTTCAATGCTGGCGTGCCGGGCAACACGACCGCCGATGCGCGAGCGCGTTTCGAGCGCGACGTGCTTTCGCGCAAACCTGATCTCGTGATCGCGCAGTTCGGCATCAACGACGCCGCCGTGGACGTTTGGAAAAGACCGCCGGCGAACGAGCCGCGCGTGGCGTTAAAAGCATACGCGGAGAATCTCCTTCACTTCGTGGCCGAGTCGCGGCGCGACGGCGCGAACATAATCTTGATGACGCCGAATCCAATCCGGTGGACGCCAAAATTGCGCGAGCTGTATGGGAAGCCGCCATATCAGGCTGACGATGCTGATGGTTTCAGCGTCGTGCTGAAGGATTACGCGCAGGCGGTTCGGGACGTGGCGAAGGAGACGGGGGCGGGTTTGGTGGATGTGTTTGCTGCGTTTCAGAAGTTCGGCGCGGAGCCGAATCGTTCCGTGGATGAACTCCTGCTGGATGGAATGCATCCGAATGCGCAGGGTCATCGGCTCGTCGCAGAGTTGTTGCGAGAGAAGATTGCGGCGATGACTTTGGCCAACGGCAACGTGTCACAAGTTTTCAAACCGGCTGCGGGCGGGATTGAGATTGATGCGCGCGCGACGGAGTTGGCGGAGCAAGTGCAAGGGCCGTTCGTGCGGCTGGGCGATGGGCGGCTGCTCACAGTTAATGAATCCAATTGTCTCACGTCATCGGATGAAGGAGCGACGTGGCAGGCGAAAGCGATTTTTCCCGACGCAGCCAAGTTCAAGATCAGCCAGGAGCGCGTAATCCTGCGGACGCGCGAGGGCGTGGTGATTGTCGCGTTCATGAACTACGCGGAAAAGCACTGGACGTGGGACGATAAAATCGGTGATGCGCCCGGCGCAGTGCTGCCGAATTACGTGATGCGCAGCCCGGACGACGGCGCGACGTGGGAGCCGCCGCAGAAGTTGCACGATGATTGGACGGGCGCGGTGCGGACGATTCTCCAGACCCGCAGCGGGCGGGTGGTCTTCACCTCGATGCAGATGCGCCACAATCCCGGTCGCCACACGGTGTTGACGTATGGGTCGGACGATCAGGGGAAATCCTGGCGCGCGAGCAACGTGCTGGACATGGGCGGCGCCGGCCATCACGACGGCCTCACGGAGGCGACAATCGTGGAATTGAAGAACGGGAAGCTCCTCAAACTCATCCGCACGAACTGGGGACGGTTCTGGCGCGCGGAATCGGACGACGAAGGGCGGACGTGGAAGCTGCTCGGGCCAAGCGACATTTCCGCGAGCGCATCGCCGGGACAGTTGTTGCGCCTGGCGAACGGACGGATCGTGCTGGTATGGAATCGCGAGTTGCCAGAAGGTGCGAATTCATTTCCACGGAGCGGCGGCGACCGGCTTTGGTCGGCGGTACCGACGAGCGTGTTCCGCGCGGAGTTGTCCATGGCGTTTTCCGATGACGAGGGCCAGACGTGGTCGCCGCCTGTGGTGATCGCGCGCAAAACGCAGCAGCCAAAACCCGGCGAGCGGGCGTGGCTTTCCTACGCGTATCTGTTCGAGCGGACGCCGGGCGAGTTGTGGGTGACGACGATGCAGGGCGGCGTGAGGTTAAGCCTCCCGGTGGCGGATTTTGTGCCGGCCCGATGAATCGCCGCCGTGGCGGAACCGCCCGGCAAGCTATCCCACTCCAGACACGTTCGATTGCGTGGACAGCGCACGAGCGGGCAGAAATAGTCGTGGCATGACCGACCCGGACAGGATTGCGCGCCGTGCGAGTGCTTTGCCTTGGCGGGCTTTTACTTTGATTGAATTGCTGGTGGTGATCGCCATCATCGCCATTCTCGCGGCGATGTTGTTGCCGGCCCTTTCGCGCGCGAAGGAGCAGGCGCAAATCAGCAAGTGCTTGAACAATATCCGGCAGGTGGGTTTGGCCTCGTCCCTTTACCTTACGGATTACAATGATCGGTACGCTCCGAAGATTGGCCGCGACACCACGATCGTTACGCAAACGAGCTGGGTAGGGCAGGCGGGAGTTTACAACGTCACGTATGCGAATCTGGATGCCTCGCACCGTTGGTTGACACCTTACCTGGTCAAAGATGATCGCCGGGCGGTGCTGGAAGTGGCGCGTTGTCCGAGTGACCGGTTTAGTTCGTTCAACACGGGCCGTCCACTGTGGGAGGACATCGGGGCTTCCTATACGGCGAACTTGTACGTGCCTCAGGGCGCTGGCGATCCCAATATTTACTCCCTCGCGATCGACAACAACAAATCCATCCGAGTCAGCGACGTGGTGCGGCCTTCGCGCTTCGTGGTTTTCAGTTCCTTCGGGGCATTCCGGGTCGGTTGGTATTCCGAGGACACGCGCGTCGCGCCGGACCTCAACAAGCTTATGTGGCATCGCAAAAGTTACCGCTGGAGCACGCTGTTTGCGGACGGCCATGTGAGCCTGGTCAAATACACTCCCAGCTTGGGGCCGACCAACGCGCCGGATTATTCCTTCGACTATCGCTTCTAAAAACTATGGGCGGCCAACGGCGCCCCTCCAACCTGCCAACGATCAACCCTAACGCAATCCATGAAAACGCATCGAAAAATCAGCAGCTACCTGGGCAGTTGTATCTTGGGGCTGCTGCTCCTGACCGCCACCACCGGTTCCGCCACGGTTGTCATCAGTTACGACGCCGGCACCAACGGGACACCCGCCCTCGCCCCAGACCCGGCATCCGTCGAAGGCGGTGGCTGGTGGTGGACCAATGTCATTCCGGCGGGCTTCATTCCAGGCACCATGTTCGCCGGTAGTTTCAGCCCGGACAACATCTACACCAACCACAACGCCTGGCGGACGCTCGACTTTACGAACACTGCCGGGGGCAACAGCTACATCTACCATCCTTCCGCCACCGAACGGCAGAAGGCACTTTGGGCCGGTTACAAGTTGACCGCGCGGTTGAAGGTTTTGGACCCGGTCGCGGCCAACGCCGGCTCCGTCGCCGTCTTCATGTCCTGCACCTTCACCAATGAGGGCATCCGGCACTCGACCTTCTGGGACCTCGCCGCGAACGGCGATCTCCAACTCGCCCCCCACGCTGTTGCCGCCGCCGGCCGGCCGCTCGTTGCCACCGCCGCTTCCGGCAACGCCACCAACTATCACACTTATGAGATCGCTTATGATCCGGCCACCTTGACGGCGGATTATCGCGCGGACGGCGTCACGTCGACGAATCGCGCGCACGTCGTGAACGTCAGTCCCGCTTCACACGGCGTCCAATGGGGCACCGGTTCGACCGGCGGTCGCGGCGATGGTTACTGGCAGATCGTCAAGTTCGAGGTCAACGAGATCACTCCCATCGTCGTGACGTTGAATCCCACCAACGTCACTAAGAAGGTGTCGCAAGCCATCACGTTCAACGCAAACTTCACCGGCGCCTGCACCAACCTGCAATGGTTCAAAGATGGCAACCCCGTCTTCGGCACCGGCTACAACCAGCGCAGCTATACCATCCCCGTCATCGTCCCGGGCGACGCCGGCTCTTATCAACTCGGCATGGCGGACCCGGTTGGCGGCACGAACGTCCTCACCACCGGCGCTGTCCTGACCGTGAACACCGACACCAACGCGCCTGTGGTCACCGGCGTGGAAGCGGTTTTGACGATGCGGCATGTCCTGGTGAAATTTGATGAAGGCGTGGACCCGACCACCGCGCTGAACACCGCCAATTATTCGTTCCAAGGCGGCGCGGCCACCGTGCTGGGCGCGACGCTGGCGGATCTAAGCACCGTCCGGTTGAAAACCAGTTTGCTGGCTCCGAACGCGCCCTACACACTTTCCGTCAGCAATGTGCAGGACTTGTCCGCCAATTCCATCGTCGGCACGAACCTCAATTTCACTGCCCCCAATTTGCTTCCGGTTTGCGCTTACGATGCCGGCTCCAACGCCGTGGTGGCTTCCGCGCCCGACCCGACCTCGACCAACGGCGGCCTCTGGCGGTTGAACCAAACGGGCAGTGGCTGCACCTTTGCCAATACCAGTCCGGATGTCGCCGGCCTCAACGGCTGGAATCTGGACGATCAAGCCAGCAACAACAGTCGCGTCCAATACTTTTACCAGTTCCCCCTGGTGTCGCACACCAACGCCTTTGCCAATGGCTGGCGTTTGCACGCGCGCGCCCGCTTTCTAAACGACTACAACACCGTGCAGACCATGCACCTGCAGTACTGCGATCCCACCGGCAAGCGCTACGTTCTTTTCTGGGACCTGGCGGGCATCAACGTTGATCTGTATTTGATTCTCAATCCCAATGGCGCGCCGGCGAATGGCGGCCTCTCCACCAATGTTACGACCGGTGGCGTGGGCGCGAATGATTACCACGACGTGGACATCGTCTTCAATCCAGCCACCGGCAAGGGTGAGTGCTACTACAATGGGGACTTTCTGTTCGGCAACTGGAATGGCGATGTTTCGACCGCGTTTTCCGGAGCTTTCATCGGCAATGTTTCCGACGCTGGCCTGGGCAGCATCAATCTGAATCAATTCGACTTCAGTGTGGTTAACGCCGCGAATGTCAGCTTCACCGAGCCCGCCACCACGTTGGCGGTCAATGCGGGCGAGGCGGTGACGTTGAGCCGCGCCTACACTGGCTTCCTGGCCACCTGCCAGTGGCGCAAGAACGGCAACGACCTGCCCGGTGGCAACGCCGCCCGTCAGGCCACCTACACCATCGCTTCGGTCACCGACGCCGATGAAGGCGCATACACGCTCGAAGCCCACAACTCCTTTGCGCAAACCGAAAGCGCGGTCATCAACCTGGTGGTGCGGCCGACCATTTCCCTCGTGAAATCCGGTAGCGACGTCGTAGTGTCCTGGACCGGTACGCTGCAGGCGTGCGACACCGTCGGGGGCACCTACACCAACGTGGTCCCAACCCCGACCAGTCCGCTGATCCTCAGCAATCCGGCGCAACAAGCTCTGTTCTTCCGCTGCGTGAAGCCGTAACTTGCGACTCACGTGACCGCGCCGCCGGCCATCAACCGGCGGCGTGGCATGACCGTCCGAAGCTAGAGAATTTCAGGAATATAAATGACCAAGTACCGGCATAGCGGATTCGTGGCCGCGACGCACACCGCGTTCTCGCCCGATGGCACGCTCAATCTCCGCGCCATCGAAGCGCAGGCCGCGCAGTTGCTCAAGCACAACATCAACACGGCCTTCGTCTCCGGCAGCACGGGCGAATGCAGTTCGCTCACGCTGGAGGAACGCAAAGCCGCCACCAAACGCTGGGTGGAAGTCGCGCGCGGCACGCCGCTCAAGATCATGGTTCACGTCGGCGCGAACTGCCTGCCCGACGCGCAGGCGCTCGCCAAGCAGGCAGGCGAACTCGGGGTGCTCGCCATCTCCGCACTAGCGCCCTGCTACTTCAAGCCCCGCAATCTCGCGGCGCTCATCGAGTGGAACGCCGCTATCGCCGCCTGCGCTCCGCAGACGCCTTATTACTACTACGACATCCCCGTTCTGACCGGCGTCAGTTATCCGATGGTGGATTTCCTCAGTCAGGCGGCGGATCGCATCCCCACGCTCGGCGGCATCAAGTTCACCAGCTACGATCTTTTCAGCTACCAGCTTTGCCTGAATCTCGACGACCGCGCGTTCGATGTGTTCTGGGGCGCGGACGAAGCCATCCTCGGCGCGCTGGCGATGGGCGGTCAGAGCGCCATCGGCACGAGTTACAATTACGCCGCGCCCGTTTTCCACCGGATGCTCCGCGCCGTGCGCGCGGGTGATCTGGACACGGCGCGCAAGGAACAGTTTCGCATCGCGCAACTCATCCAGTGCTTCATCAAATACGGCGTGCTGCCCGCGACGAAAGTTCTGATGGACATGCTCGGCGTGGACGTGGGCAACTGCCGCGCGCCGCACGGCAATCTGACTGCGGAACAAAAGACCGCCTTGCGCGCCGACCTCGAACAACTCGGCTATTTCGACTGGCTCAAGCCGGATGGCGTGCGTGCTGACCAGCCTGTGACAGTTGGTAACGGCACGAACGGCCATTGACCCGTGGCGTCGGGCATCCCTGCCTGACGTGGAGGGCGGCATCTTGCCGCCCGGAAATGCGTGGAATGGGTGAGGTATTTGAAGTTTCCCTCGCGCTTGGTTTTGCGTGAGATTTTCCGCCGGGCTGGAGACCCGGCTTTACGGCAGGCAAGATGCCCGCCGCCACAGTCTTGTTTTGAAACGCGAACAGCCATTCCACCTTCGCCCGGTGATCCACACCGCGATGCTCCTTTGCGTTCTCCTCCCGCTCGCTTGGCCGCTCCAACTCCACGCCGCCCGCGCCAAGGGCATTGATGTCTCCGTCTATCAAGGCTATTCCGTGAACTGGAACAGCGTCGCTGGATCGGGCCGCACCTTCGCCTGGGCGCGCGCGACCGAAGGCCACGGTTACACTGATCCGACTTTTCACGGCAATGTCGCCAATGTCAAGGCCGCCGGCGTGCTCATCGGCGCGTATCACTATTGCCGTCCCGACCTGAACTTCGGCCCGGCGGGCGCGGCGTTGGAGGCGCAGCATTTCTGGAACGCCATCCGTACGCACATGACAACGAACGTCTGTCTCATGCCCGCGTGCGACATCGAGCGCTACCCCAACGACACGTTCACCTACACCAAGACCACGCTCTCGCAATGGGTCAACGCCTGGTGCTCGAACGTCGTCGCGCTCGCCGCCGCCGATGGTTTCGCCGTGAAACCATTCGTCTATTCCTACATTTCTTACGCGAACACCTGGCTCAACACGACCGTCACAAACTGGCCGCTCTGGATGGCGAACAATTACGCCGGTCAGGACATCGAGAACGGCGGACCGTCAAGCCTCGGGCCGTGGAGCAACTGGGCGTTCTGGCAATACGGCCAGGCGACCGTGCCCGGCGTCAGCGGCGCGTGCGATGTGAATGTTTTCAACGGCACGCTCTCCGGCATCGGCCAGTATGTCATCGGTGGACTGCCGGAAAACGCCACACTCGTCAGCGCCAGCGTGCCCGGCGTGTTGACCACCAACCAACAATTCGTCGCCACCATCACGATGAAGAATTCCGGCGGTACGCTTTGGACGAATTCCGTGACGACGCCCTATCGCCTCGGCACACAAAGTCCCGCCAATAATTTCAACTGGGGACTTAACCGCATCTCCCTGCCGACATCGCCCGTCGGTTACGGCCAGAACGTCACGTTCACCATCAACACCGTCGCGCCCGCCACGCCCGGCAATTACATCTTCGCATGGCGCATGGTGCGAGACATCAACAACTGGTTCGGCGACACCTACACGACGACGATCCAGGTCGGCACACCGGTGTTCGCGAACTACGAAGCCGGACTCAACGGCCTCCCTGCCCTCGCGCCCGATCCCGTTTCAGCAGCGGGCGGCAACTGGTGGGTGAGCAACATCACCGCCGGAGCGGAATCCGGTTTCCTCTCCGCCGCACTCAGCCCCGATCCCCAAAGTGCCGCGCACAATGCGTGGCGTGTGCTCGACAACACGAACGCCGCCGGAAAACTGCTCTTCTTCCGCCGCGAACCAAATCCCGAACAGACCACGAACAGTCAGTGGGCCGGATTCAAGGTGTCCGCCAACCTGCGCGTTGCCGATCCCGTCGCAACGAATGCCGGAGCGATGAGCGTATATTTCGGATTAGGCGTCACAAATTTCAACCGCCGCTTCCTGCTCTACCTCGACGTGGACACGAACGGTGTTCTCACCGCCATCCCGCAGGCGATTACCACCAACGCCGTCACCGTCACCGACGATCCCGACGCTGCGCTCGATTATCACAACTACGAGATCATCTTCGATCCCGCCACGCGCACCGCGACTTATCTCGCCGATGGGAATGTTCTCCTCGCAAACGTCCCGCCCATCACCGCGCCGAACGCCTCCGCACACGGCGCGGTCTGGGGCGTCGGTTCGAGCGGTGGACGCGGCGACGGCTACTATAATCAAGTCCGCTGCGAGATTTACGACAATACGCCGACCCTCGTGACGACCAATCCCGCCACCGCCACCGTCACGACCGGCAACACACACACCTTCACCGCTGCCTACACCGGCTGCGCCACTAATTTGCAGTGGTTCAAGAACAACATCGCCATCCCGGGCGCAAACGGACACGCGCTCACCCTGGCGAACGTCACCACCAACGATGCCGCCGCCTACAAACTCGGCATCGCTGATCCGCAGACGGGCACGGAGATCTTCACCGCTCCCGCCGCGCTCACCGTGCTGCCCGCGCTATCGATCATCCGCAGCAACAGCGCGGTCGTCGTCGGCTTCACCGGCACGCTCCAGTCCGCGACCAACGCCACCGGAACATTCACCGACGTTTCACCCGCGCCCGCCAGCCCGCTGTTGTTAAGCAATCCCACCAACGCGACGCACTTCTTCCGTTCTCGTCTTTGAATCGGCGACCTGAAATTTTTGGCTCACGCGAGTTTCGGGCGCTATCCCTTGCGTCCTGCCGGGGGAAAGCGGTGGGTTGGAGGCTGTCGTCAAATTTCGTTGGTCGCGAATTTGGTTGGAATGAAATTCCAGGGAGGCAGAATTCTGTTCGCCGCATCAGACCCGGAGGCTTTGCTGGACGGCAAAAAACATTATGAAACGAAAATCAATCGGCCCGGGCACCCAGGCAGTGTGGGCGGGCGAAGGCGGTGATTCGTGGTGGGGTGCGACACAAGTGCCCGTCGTGCACAGCGTGGCGTTCGGTTATCCCAACGTGGACGAATGGCAGCGCGCTGCGCTCGGAAAATCACCCGGCCACATCTACAGCCGCAACACCAATCCCACCGTGGCCGCCTTCGAGGAAAAGGTGCGCCACCTGGAAGGCGCCGAAGCGGCAACGAGCTTCTCCACCGGCATGGCGGCCATCAGCAACGCGCTGTTTACGCTGCTCTCACCGGGCGACCGCGTCGTCTCCGTCAAAGACACCTACGGCGGCACGAACAAGCTGTTCATCGAATTTCTCCCACGCTTCAACATCGCGGTGGATTTGTGTGACACCACCGATCACGCAGCGCTGGAACGCAGCATCGCGCGCGGGTGTCGCGTGCTCTATCTCGAAACGCCCACGAACCCCACGCTCAAAGTCGTGGACATCGCACGCCTGAGCAAGGCTGCGCATGCCGTTGGCGCGATCGTCGTCGCCGACAACACGTTTGCCACGCCATTGAACCAGAACCCGCTCGCGCTCGGCGTGGATCTGGTTCTGCATAGCGCGACAAAATTTCTCGGCGGCCACGCCGATGCCCTCGGCGGCATCGTTTGCGGGCGCAAGGAATTGGTGAAGCAGATCTATCATCACCGCGAGATCACCGGCGCCGCGCTGGATCCGATGGCGGCGTATCTGTTGTTGCGCGGCATGAAGACGCTGCACCTGCGCATCCGGCATCAGAATGAGAGCGCGATGAAGATCGCGAAGTTTCTCGAACGTCATCCCAAAGTGAGCGCCGTGTTCTATCCGGGATTGAAATCGCATCCCGGCCACGCGATCGCGCGGAAACAGATGCGCGGCTTCGGCGGTGTGTTGAGCTTCATGGTCAAAGGCGGATTCCCCGCCGTAAAAAAGGTTTTGTCCCGACTCCAGCTTGCCCACCGTGCCGCGAATCTCGGCGCCGTGGAGACCATTGCCGGCCCACCTGCGACCACAAGTCATGTGGAATGTTCCCCCGCCGAACGCGCCGCGATGGGAATCCCCGAGGGCCTGATCCGCTACGACTCGCTCC
>CAYWCK010000092.1:0-14731 GCA_964456685.1 uncultured Bifidobacteriaceae bacterium
AGCATCCACCGCAACGCTTCGGCCGTGAGTTCGATCACGTCCAGCACGCGCCGCACCGACAATTTCTTCGGCACTTCCGAATAACCAATGTGCGTGGTGGCCATGCTGACGGTGAGCACTTCGGAACGCAGCATCATGCAACTGCGTTTTGCCCCGGTAAGGTCCGTGAAGATTTCGGTGTGACCGGGATGCGAAATGCCCGCGCGCCGCAGAGCTTCCTTGTGAATTGGCGCGGTGACCACCGCCGCAATTTTTCCCGACTGCGCGGCTTGAATGGTGCGCTCAATGTAAATGTAGCCCGCTCGCCCGCATTCCGACGAAACCTTCCCCGGTTTGACTTTGACACTATCAACGGCGGCGCAATCCACGATCAGCGCCTCCTCAATCACATCCAGCTTGTCCCATTCGGCGATTGAAACAAACCTTGGCCATTCCCGCCGACGGGTGGAGTTTGCTTTGATTGCGCGACTCGCCCGTTGCAGGACTCCAACATCGCCGAACAAAACGGGCACGCACTTCTTCAGCACCCCTGGTGTGCGCAGAGCGCGCGCGCAAATTTCCGGCCCGATGCCTGCCGGGTCGCCCATCGTGATGCCGATGATTGGCCGCAGTTTTTTCACGCTTCAGTCAAGCAGGCCCAACGCTTTCATTCCTGTCCGGATGGACTGGCGTTCGGTTTCCGGCAGGGGCAGCAACGGTGGCAACATGTCCGGGCCGATGATTCCTTTTGCGTGCAACGTCGCCTTCAAGGCGGCCAGCGATTGTCCCAAGGTGCGGTCCTGTTGGTATATTCCCGCCACCGTCTTCATGCGCACCGCGAGGCGGTCGGTCTCGGCCAGATCGCCGCGCGCGACACTGGCGCAAATCTGGTGGCAAACGTCGGGGATGAGATTGCCGGCGCTGGGAACGATGCCGTCGGCGCCGAGTTTAAGTCCTTGGACCATGAACGCGCCAACGCCCATGAAAACCGCGAACTTCGGATCGCCGCCGTAGCGTTTGACCAGTTCTTCCAGCCGCTTCGGATCGTTCTCCGAATCCTTCATGCCGGCGAGCCGGGGATGACCTTTCAACTGACCGATCAGTTCAAGCGGGATCGAGACCCGCGTGGTTGCGGGAATGTTGTAAATGATCATTGGCCCGGGCAACTGCTCCAGCAGCGAGCGGAAGTAGGCGAGCAATTCGTGGGGTTGCAGTGGAAAATAAACCGGCGGTTGTGCCACCACGGCGTCCACGCCGGCGCGAAAGTATTCCTGGGCGGCGAGTGCCGAATCGGCGAGACACTGGTCGCCGATGCCCGCGTAAACTTGCGCGCGCTTTTGCACTTTGGCGACCGTTCGTTGCACGAGGCGCAGGCGAGCGGCGCGCGGCACGGACGGACCTTCGCCCGTTGTTCCCAGCACAAATATTCCTTCCACCCCGCCGGCGATTTGAAATTCAAGCAAACGGTCCAGGGCCGCCTCGTCCAGATCGCCAGTCGGCGTGACGGGAGTCACGAGCGGGATGACCGCGCCGTGAAAAGGGGATTTTGGCTTCATGGGTTGAGTTTGATGGGAGGTGGTCAATAAGCCGCCGTGTAGATTTGCACGGCGTCCGCCTCGGTCAGCGGGCGGAGATTATTTTTCAGCAACCGGGTGACCGTCATGGCCGACCGGGCCAAGCGCGGAATGGCATCTTGCGGAACGCCCAGCGCGGAAAGCCGCTGCGGAACGCCGCAGGCGGCGGAGAGTTGAGCCAGCCGCTCCACGCCACGTTCCGCCGTCGCGGCCGGGGATGCGCCAGCGGGAACGCCCAACGCTTGGGCGATCTCTGCGTAACGATCCACCGCGGCGGGCAGATTAAATCGCAACACGTGCGGGAGGAGCAGTGCATTGGAGACGCCGTGCGCAACATGAAATTCGCCGCCCAGTGGATACGCCAGTGCGTGGACGGCGGCGGTGTTGACCGGCCCGAGGCATAATCCGCCAAAGAGACTGCCCAGCGCGAGATTGGCCCGGGCTTCGGCGTCGCGCCCATTTTGGACGGCGCGTTGGAGGTGTGCGGAAATCAACCGGACACCGTTCAGCGCGTAAAGGTCAACGGCCGGGTGAGCGAATTTGTTGGCGTAGGCTTCGACGCAATGCGTGAGCGCATCCAAACCCGTGGCGGCGGTAACGACGGGCGGCACGGAAAGCGTGAGCAATGGATCGACGTACGCCGCGTCCGGAACCAGGTGCGGGCTTACCGCGCCTTTCTTCAGCTTCTCCGCCTCGTCCAGCAGGATGGAGTTGGGGGTGACTTCACTGCCCGTGCCCGCGGTCGTGGGCAGACAGACGAGCGTCAACTCGCGGCCTTTGAGCAGGTTGATGCCGAATACCTCGCGCGCGCTCTGCGAACCATGGGTGAGGGCAGCGACAAGTTTGGCAACGTCCATCGGACTGCCGCCGCCGATACCCAATACCGCATCGACCTTTTCCGCCCGCGCCACCGCCAGCGTGCGCTCGAACATCGAAATCGTTGGTTCGGTGTCCACCGGTGGAGCGTTCACGATCGTGACCCCGGCCGCTTTCACCGCCTCCAACACCGGGCCAATGGTGGGCAGAACCGGCGTGCTGGAAACCAGCAGCACACGGCGCACGCCTCGCGACGGAAATAAATCGGCGCACTGCGTCGCGCATCCGTTTCCGAAAACGATGCGAGGAGGTTGGAGCAACGTGACGATGTTCATGACCAGCCTGCGATGTTAATGGACGCGGCGACGGTTTCAATCATCAAGCGGGTGTTCATGACTCAGCTTTGGGCGTCCAGTTCACTCCGAACCAGCGCGCGCGGCAAGTCACAAGTCGTGTTTGGCTCTTGCCCGTCGGCGAAATCTTGCTTTCACCCAGCTGGCAAAACCGGACCCAACGCACTCGCTCCGGAGCAAACAAGCCAGAATCTTCCAAGTCCTGCGCGCCGGAGACTGCAAAATGCATTGGACGCACGACCTCAAAACCGCAATATCTCCGTGGCATCAGGACGCACGCCGCCAAACGGAAAGGCAACATGAACTGGTACTACGCAGCTCAGGAGGAACAAAAGGGACCGGTGGATCAGGCAGAATTTGACCGGCTGGTTCAAACCGGTGTTATCACTCACGCCACGCTGGTCTGGCGAGAGGGCATGGCTGATTGGAGCGCTTATGGGACAGTTGCCGCCGTCGCTGGGCCTGCCGCGGCCGCCCCGGCCTCGAGCGGTGTGGTTTGTTCCGAATGCGGTCAGTCCTTCGCCTTGGATCAAATGATCCGCGTCGGCCGGGGCTTCGTGTGTGCCACCTGCAAGCCGCTGGCGATTCAGAAACTGCGCGAGGGCGTTGCCGATAACGACAGCGAGCGCATCCGGCAGGAGCACATCAAACATGAAGCTTCCATCAAGTCCGTTGGTTTCCTCTATTTTCTCGGCGCGGCCTTTCTGATTTTAGGCGGAGTTCTCAGTCTGGCGGGCGGGGCGGCGACCAGTCTGGTTGTGGGTTTGGTTTTCCTCTGCATCGGCGGTGTTCAGTTCTGGGTTGGGCTTGGATTGCGCAAACTCCGGAGTTGGGCGCGCATCCCGACAGCCATTCTCTCTGGAATCGGTTTGCTGGGATTTCCTTTGGGGACTTTGATCAACGGCTACATTCTCTACCTGGTCCTGTCGGCGAAAGGTCGGATGATATTCTCCCCGGAATATCAGGCGGTGATCGCCGCCACGCCGCACATCAAGTATCGCACCTCCATCGTCGTGTGGATTCTTTTGATTCTGTTGCTGGTGCTGATCGGGTTCGCCTTTGTGGGAGTAATGTTCTCGCGCCGCTAGTCGAAGATGCGTCGAGTCTGCTGCCAGGTCTAAGAAACAGCACCGCACTGAGCACCGCACTGAAAGTTTCTCGGGAAAGGCTCGGAAGTGGAGCGGGTGAAGGGAATCGAACCCTCGTGATTATTACCATAGGCAGTTTTGTGCGGAAATGTTTCAAATCGGGTTAATTATGGATGCAAAACCCTGATATTCCTGCCCACTTAATTCGTCTGGCCGGCACGCCGCACCACGGAACACCACCCTTCCCCACCGAGTTGCGATCTCAGAGGTTCTTGGGTTGCGCTCAGGCTCGTGTGCGCCCGTCTGTGTCATGAACTCAGACCGCGGAAGAATTGCGCAACCACGCCGAAGTGTTTTCCCATGTCCGGTTCAAGACTGCATTCCGCTGCCATCGCTGAGAACGGCCCGGACCAGGAGGTTGGTGGCGGAATAAGGGCGGCCGGAATCTTGTGCGTCTTGCGACGCTGAAAAGTTTCGCGAATTGCTTTTGGCAACCGGTCCGTATCCAGGCGCGTGCGTTCGATCAAGAGGACCAAATCAACCAAATCTTTGACGCGGGTATTTTCGCGGCCCACTCGCGGCAAAGTGTAGGCATGAAGTTTCTCGGCGAATTGTTCTTCTGGTGAAACTGCCGCAAATTTTGCGCCGGCGATTCCCGCAAATCCAAGCCAGTCCCGACCCGAAAGCGTTTCATAAGGTTCGCGCAACACATCGCCCGTGCTGACGTCCACGTGGAACTTCGCAAAGGTCTTCCCGGCGAGTCGCGCATCTACGGAAAAGCGCGCACCGCCATAGGGTGCGGCGTCCAAGTCTTGCGTTGCCTCGCTAAATACAAAAGTGAAGAAATCATGCAGGTCCAGATTTCCCGCTTCGCGCAATGACTCCAGCACATTCGAGACGTTGGCATCCCAGTCAGCAGAGGCCACAGGAAGTCGCCGCATCGCCAGATCGATGTCGCGCGTAGTTCTCGCTGTCTGCAGCCGCAGCTCCATGGCATAGCCGCCTTTCAACAACCAGGGAGCATCCGCCCCGGCGAACAGGCGGCAGAGCAGGCGGTCAAATGCGGCTTGTCGTCGCAGGCGCTGGAGGTCGAGACCTTCGTCCTGCGCCATCTTTTTCAGACGGCTTTCCAGCGCGACACGAAAGGCGGTGGCGGTGGCGTATTTTTGCGGAGGTCTCATCGTTTGTTTCCTGCGAGCAGGCCACCAAACCACTTCGGGAGCCCTTTTCGGCGTCGCATCTCCGATATTTCACTCGTGGTAATCACTCCGCGTTGTCGTCCTTCAGCCAGAGCTTGCTCAATGATGTCCCGTGAGACGGATTCTGCTGCCACCAGATCGGCGATGGCTCGAACCGGGCGAGTCACAGCGAACCCCTGCCTATGCTCGACATCCTTCTTGTCGAGCATGGCGCGATGCAGCAGGAGCGGCTTCGGGATTGGCGCGCTTCGCCGGAATTTCGAGGGGACAGTCATGTGGAGCTTGGACGGGTTGACATCCGAGAGTCCATGAATACTCAGAGCCGTTTGATGGGAATACACGCCCTGCGGTTCACCCACGCGGTTGCGTGACCAGAGGGTGTAAATGACCAGTTGCTCCTCGTTCGATTGAGGGAAGCGTGCCAGCCGATAGATGCCCCGCTCGACCCGCACCCAATTCCCCGATTTGACGTGATGCGCCTGGCTGCCTAGCAGGTAGCCCACATCAGCTGCCTGTTTGGCGGTAAAATAGCCTTGCTGCCCTTCGGCAATCTCGAAGAGCGAGTCAGCAGCCGTCTTGGTCGAATCACGCATCGCACATACATACAAAAGATTTGTATAAACGTGCAACGACACTTTGCCCAAAAACTGCACGTCAACCCAACTGCGATTTCCTGAGCATTCGAACCTCCGAAGGTGGATTTGACAGTTGGAAGCAGAAGATGTGCAGGCGCGTACTACTTGCACTTTACTTGCACATCTTTGTAAGTGCTTGATTAGGAATGGAGCGGGTGAAGGGAATCGAACCCTCGTGTGCAGCTTGGAAGGCTGCCGTTCTACCATTGAACTACACCCGCAACCAAGTGGGCGCATCATACCCGCCGCGCTTGCCATGTCAATTCGCCGTCGGTAGGCTCGACGCCCGATGAACGCGCTGCTTCTCGCCGGCGGACGAGTGATTGACCCCGCCAACCAATTGG
This sequence comes from uncultured Bifidobacteriaceae bacterium, assembly GCA_964456685.1. Lineage (GTDB taxonomy): Bacteria > Verrucomicrobiota > Verrucomicrobiia > Limisphaerales > JADLHS01 > CAYWCK01. Next base: position 5,989 of record CAYWCK010000092.1, read on the forward strand.
ATGCCCTCGCTGACGTTTTGCTTCGGGATGGGAAAATTGCCGCCGTGGGACCAAACCTCGCCGCGGCGGCGGGTAATGCCGAGGTCTTTGCCGCCAGCGGACTCGTCGTTTGCCCCGGGCTGATTGATTTGCACGTCCACCTCCGCGAGCCGGGCCAGACGCAGAAGGAATCCATCGCCACCGGCACCGCGGCCGCGGCGCGCGGCGGGTTCACCTCGCTCGTCTGCATGCCCAACACCGCGCCCGCCATCGATAATGCCGGCACAGTTGCGCTCATCCACGAACGCGCGGCCCGCGATGGCGTGGTGAATGTGTTTGTTGCCGGGGCCATCACCAAAGGCATCGCCGGCGAAGAACTGGCTCCCATCGGCGGACTCAAGCGTGCCGGCGTCGTCGCCATCACGGACGATGGCCATTGCGTGCAGAACAACGAACTCATGCGGCGCGCGTGCGAATACGCGAAAATGTTCGACCTGCCGGTGATGGATCATTGCCAGGACTACTCGCTGGTCACCACCGGCGTGATGCATGAAGGTCGTTGGAGCACGTCGCTCGGTTTGCAAGGCTGGCCTTCCGCCGGTGAGGAGATGATCGTGGCGCGGAATATTTTGATGGCCGAACTCACGGGCGCGCAGGTGCATTGCCAGCACTTGAGCGCGGCCGGCAGCGTGGCCTTGATTCGCGAGGCGAAGAAACGTGGCGTGCCGATTTCTGGCGAAGCGTGCCCGCACCATTTCACGCTCACCGATGCAGCGATCGCGGGCAGCGAAAAGTTCTGGGCGGAAGACGGCAGAGGAATCGCAAGTTTCCAAAGCCAGATTTCCAATCCGCCGGAATGGCCGCCTTACGACACGAACTTCAAAATGAATCCGCCGCTGCGCTCCGCGCGCGACCGCGAGGCGATTCTCGAAGGCCTCGCGGATGGCACGATTGAAATCCTGTGCAGCGATCACGCGCCGCATTGCGGATTCGAGAAGGAAGTTGAGTTCGACTACGCGCCCTTTGGCATCACCGGTTTGGAGAACGAACTGGCGCTCTCGCTGATGCAGCTTTACCACCCTAAGCGGTTAAGCCTGTCCGACGTGATCGCGAAATATACCAGCGCGCCCGCCAAGCTGCTTAAGCTGAACAAAGGCACGTTGAGCGTGGGCGCCGCGGCGGATGTGACGGTGCTCGACCCCGACGCGGAATGGACCTTCGAGCGCGCGGACACGGCGAGCAAGTCCTTCAACAATCCGTTTTACGGCTGGCCGCTGAAAGGTCGGGCGCTGGCGACGATCGTGCGCGGGAACGTGGTGTGGTCGGCGAAGAACGCGGCCGTGGCAGTGTAATTCAGTTGGTGCCGGCGCGCCGTTTGATTCGGGCAGCATGAGTCAGTCTGAGAAAATTAAATTGGACGCCCCACTCACGGGCACCATCGTGGAGTGGAACGACGAAAAGCGTTACGGCTTCGTCCAGGCTGGTCGGCTGCGAATCTTCCTGCACCATCGCGACTTTGCCGAGCGTCACAAGCGACCCGCGGTGGGAGATAACATCACTTTTGTGGTCGGCCAGGATCCGCAAGGCCGTTCGTGCGCCCAGCAGGCGATTCATGTCAACGACGGGGGCCGCATCACCCTGCTGAATCTGCTGGTGCTGGTGGCCTTGTTGGTCCTGCCGGTGCTTGCGTTGTGGCGCTGGCGAGTGGATTGGCGTTGGGCTGTTGGCGTGAGTGTGGCGATAAGCCTGGTCGCCTATGTAACTTATGCGCAGGACAAACAGCGGGCGCGGAAGCAGCTTTGGCGGTACTCGGAATGGGACTTGCACCTCGTCGATCTGCTTGGTGGCTGGCCGGGTGGCTTTCTCGCGCAGCGCAAGTTGCGCCACAAATGCCGCAAGTTCCGCTTTCAGTTCTGGTTCTGGCTCACGGTGGCGCTTTACCAACTGATTGCCTTTGACGCGTGGCAAAGCTGGAGATACTTGCGGCTGACCAGCGAGGGGGCTTCGAGCTTCGTGAAGCAATTGCAACAGCGGGTTCAGGGTGAACGCAGGTGAATTCGCATTGCTTCCCGTTCGTTCATCGCTAGCATCGCGCGCGGTTCGTTGAGGAATGAAAGCAATTCTGGCCCTAGAAGACGGTTCGGTTTTCCACGGCGCGGGTTTCGGCGCGAAAGCGTCAGCCTGCGGTGAAGTCTGTTTCAACACCTCCATGACGGGTTATCAGGAAATCCTCACTGACCCGTCCTACAAAGGCCAGATCGTTACGATGACATATCCGCTCATCGGCAATTACGGCGTGAACGAGCAGGACGTGGAATCGTGGCGGCCGCATGCGGCGGGTTTTGTGGTGCGCGAAGTTTCGCCGGTGGTGAGCAACTGGCGCGCGGATTACTCGCTCGCGCAGTATCTGGAAAAGAACGGCATCCCCGGCATCCAGGGCATTGATACGCGGCAGCTCACCAAAAAACTTCGAGTTCGCGGTGCGCTGAACGGATTTATTTCCACGGAAGGGGTGGGCGAAGCCGAAGCGGTGAAGCGCGCGAAGGAATTTGTTTTCGTCGGCGTGGATTACGTGAAGGAAGTGACGCACAAGCAGGCTTTCGCGTGGGACGAAACAGACCAGCAGAGCGCGGCGTTCGATCTCGTGCGCGGCAATTCCAAGGCGGATGCGCGAACGCATCGCAAGCCCCTGCCGCCGGCGGATGTGCCGATTGTGGCGTTCGATTTCGGGATGAAATACAACATCCTGCGCCGACTGCGGCAGCACGGTTTCAATATTCAAGTCCTGCCGGCCACCGCCACCGCCACCGAGGCGTTGAAGCACAAGCCCGCGGGAATTTTTCTTTCGAATGGACCGGGAGATCCTTCCGCTCTTGGCTACGCGGTAAACACCGTCACCGAGTTGACCAAAACCGGAATTCCGATTTTTGGCATCTGCCTGGGCCACCAGATTCTGGGGCAGGCGCTGGGCGGGCGGACATTCAAGCTCAAGTTCGGTCATCGCGGCGCAAACCAGCCGGTGAAGGATCTGGAATCCGGCAAGGTGGAGATCACTTCGCAAAATCACGGCTTTGCGGTGGATGCAAATTCGTTGCCGACCGACGTGGCGGTGAATCGCATCAACTTGAATGATCAAACCGTCGAAGGTCTGCGGCACAAAACGAAACCGATTTTTTGTGTGCAGTATCATCCGGAAGCCTCACCGGGGCCGCACGACTCAACGCCGTTGTTCGCCGAATTCCGGCAGATGATCGAGCGCAAAGGTTGAGCGGATGAATTCCTGCTTTGCGTTTGACTTGGTTTATCTATCGCGGATAATCGCCTCACCTAACGCGCTATGGCGAAGCTTGTAATCCTCAGTCAAGGCCTTACGGGTAAGACGCACGAATTGAAGGTGGATAAAACCACCATCGGTCGTGTTGAGGACAACACTTTGCCCATCGTCGAGCCCTCCGTTTCGAGCCATCACTGCGAAATTCTCCTGCGTGGCTCTGACGTCGTGGTGAAGGATTTGAATTCCACGAACGGCACCTTCATCAACGGAGACAAGGTCACCGGCGAAGCAGTCTTGAAGCCGGGCCAGATTTTGCGGCTGGGCCAGATTGAACTGCGGCTCGAGACAGATTCGCCCGCCGCCGCCAGCAAGAAACCGGTGGATAGCACCATGGTCATGCAACGCGGCGTGAGCCTGACCGAACTGGAAACCGGCGCCCGCGGCGGATTTGATTCGGCGAACACCGCTTTTGCCAAGAAGAAGAATCAGGGCAACAAGGTTTTCCTGATTGCTGCGATCGTTGTCGGCGTGATCATCGTTGCCTTGGTGTTGGTGGCGTTAATGTCCGCGAGCAAACCATCGCCCTGATCCGCGAAGAGTTTTGAAATGACCCGGAGCGCTTCCCGCCTCCGGGTTTTATTTTTCCCGCAACCACTTCGCCACGTCGGGTGCGGCGTAGGTGATCAGGATGTCCGCCCCGGCGCGCCGCATGGCGAGCAGGCTCTCGATTGTGACAGCGCGTTCGTCAATCCAGCCTTTGGCCGCCGCCGCCTTGACCATCGAATATTCGGCGCTGACCGCGTAGGCCGCGGTCGGATAACCGAACTCCGTTTTCACCCGCTGAATGATGTCGAGATAGGCCAGCGCCGGTTTCACCATCACGATGTCCGCGCCTTCCTGGATATCGAGTGCCACTTCGCGCAGGGCCTCGTTGGCGTTGGCGGCGTCCATCTGGTAACTACGGCGATCTCCAAACTTCGGAGTGGACTCGGCCGCTTCACGAAACGGTCCATAGAATCCGGAGGCGAACTTCGCGGCGTAGGACATGATCGGAGTATCCGCGAAGCCGGTGCGATCCAGTTCCGCGCGGATGGCGCGCACCCGGCCGTCCATCATGTCGCTCGGGGCGACGATGTCCGCGCCGGCTTCCGCATGGCTCGCGGCCGTCCGGGCGAGAATCGCCAGCGTGGGGTCGTTGAGAATCTTCGCGCCGCGCGCATCGGTGTGCACGATTCCGCAATGGCCATGCGCCATGTATTCGCAGAGACAGACGTCGGTGATGACCAGCAATTCCGGCAGTTCCTTCTTCAGCAGGCGCACGGCTTGTTGAACGATGCCTTTGCGGGTGAAGGCGCCGCTGGCCTTGGCGTCCTTCTGGTCCGGAATGCCGAAGAGCAGGACGGCCGGCACGCCAAGTTCGTGGGCGCGCGACGCTTCTTTGACCATCTCATCGAGCGACAACTGGCACACGCCCGGCATGGCGCCGATGGGCTTGCGGACTCGCCGCCCACCGCGGACAAACAACGGCAGCACAAGTTGCGAAACATGGAGATGGGTTTCGCTCACGAGCCGGCGCAAGGCCGGGTTCTGCCGCAGGCGCCGCGGACGATAGGCGGGGAATTGTCCCACCGGATGCAAACTCATGCCGGCAGTTTAAGCGGGTAATGAGGTGTGCAAAGCGCAAAAGTTTCTATTCCCCGAAAGCCGCGCGCGGAGTTAGCATGGGCTCATGCAACGACTCCGGCCGCTTCTGCTCTGGCTGCTTGTGCTGATCGTTTTTGTCGTCGGCCTGTGGGGCGGCTACCTCGGGCCACGATTTATGGGCCTGCTTTCCGGCCCGCGCGTCCTGGGCACGACCACAGTTTTGAAGCAGGTGCAGACCCTGGCCGAGTTTGTCACGGTGAAGTACGTGATGGAGAAGGTCGTCGTGCTGGAGGATGTGAAATGGTATCCCGGCGGCGACAGCCGGGTGCTGCTGGTGGCGCACGGCATCGTCAAGGCCGGCGTGGATTTCAAACAGTTGAGCGAGGAGAATATCTCGATTTCCGGCAAGACGCTTTCGCTCCACCTGCCAGCGGCGCGAATCACCGATTCCTACCTCGACGAGAAACAAACCTATGTCGTCGAGCGGACCACAGGATTGTTGCGCATGTTTGACAAGGACTTGGAGCAAACTGCCCGGCAAACGGCGCTGGCCGACATCCAGCGCGCCGCGCGGACGAGCGGGATTCTCAAGGACGCCGATGAGCGCGCCCGCGATCAACTCAAGGTTCTGTTCCTGCAACTGGGTTTCGAGAAGGTGGAATTTCGTTGAATTGCGACTGGGTTTGGCCACGGAGACTGTCGCGCAGAACACGGCCGTCTCACAGCGACGAAGACACCCGCCGTTCCGTCTCTTCTGAAACAATCCCGCCACGGGTGAGGAGGATGATGGAGTGGAAGGCACAGGCGACTGAGTATCTCCACGCTCCGCAACTTCCCGGATACCACGCGGGCGCGTTATCTTTCAACCCGTCGCATGCCGTGCGGAATTGGCGTGACCAAGAACCTGTGATGTTCGCGAAGGACTGTGTCAGGGCAGAGCAGCGGGACAGGACAGTGCCCCGAATTAAGCCAGGTGGCTTGTAGGAGGAAAGCGGACGAAGCGGGTACAAGTTACTGGAGCGATCGCATGGGATCGCTCCAGAGTTCAACCAATGACGACGGGGATTTCGGTCTGGCCAGCGGGCCGATGATTGATGCGGACGGGCAGGGCGACTTCCGCACCGTTTTGCCAATCGGCAGTGATGGCGACGCGTTGGGGTCGCTTGGGCGTATGGCCTTGGGCGAGCTTTTCGCGCAGTTGCATGAGATACAGGGCTGGCGGCCGGGGCGCGGGGCGACGATTCGTGACCTGTTCGTAGCCGCGGAACTCCGACAGCAGTTTCATGAGTAAGACTTTCTTTGCCATATGACCTTCCTGCCCCGCAGGGATGCAGGCCATGTGCCACGTGAAATGCGCGAGTGCAGTTGGCGGAGAATTCCGGTGTCGCGGGCGGGTGGGGGCGGGCGGCGGTCGGGTAAATCCCGCTTGGCACGCTTTGGTCCTTTTGCAAAGCTGCCGCCGCCCGATGATCAAAGTCCGTTACCTGTTCCTGCTCGCCGTGGTGTTGCTGCGGTGGAGCCCCGTCGCGTCGGCGCAAGAAGAACCCAAGATTCGCGTGCGCGGGGTATCGCGTGAGAGCGAAGTGGAATGGGATCTGGCCACCGGCACTGCCACGGCCACCAACGGCATCATGGTCAGCTATGGTGAAGCGTTTCTGACGGCGGACCGGGTGCGCGTGAATCAGGAAAGCGGCGAGGTCGAAGCCGAAGGGCGCGTCCGCATCCAAAACAATGACACCATTTGGGCCGGCGAAGCCATCCGCTACAATTTCAAGACCCGGACCATGGTGGCTGAGTTGTTTCGCACCGGTCGATTTCCCGTGTTTGCCGAAGGCGAGCAACTAACCGGTGATCGCAGCAATCAGGTATATACTGCCCAGCGTTCCTTCGTGACCACGGACGATGTCGCCGAACCGTTCTCCAAGGTTCGCGCCAGTTCCATCACCATTATTCCGAACCAGCGCATCACCATTCGCCACGCGACATTTTACCTGGGCAAAATGCCGATCTTTTATTTCCCGTACTACACCTACACGCTGAACGAACGCGCGAATCAATTCTTCGTCACCCCCGGTTACCGCAGCCGCTTCGGGCCGTATCTACTCGGCACTTACCGCTGGTTTCTCAGCGAACAGGTGGATGGCGAACTGCACACCGACTATCGCTGGGAACGCGGCGTCGGCGTCGGGCCGGACATCAACCTGCACCTCGGTCGCTGGGGCGAGGCGACAATTGGTTACTATTACCTCAACGACCGTGAGCCCGGCACCAACTCCGGCGGCTTCAACAACCCGAACGATCGCCAGCGTGTGCAGTTCAATTACGACGCCACGCCCTGGACGAATCTCAATTTGAAATCCCAGGTCCGCTATCAGTCCGATGAGCGATTGCTGACTGACTATTTCGAGGGTGAATACCGCCGCAACCCGCAGGCCGCTACTTTCGCCGAGGCAAACAAGCTCTGGGACAATTTCAGCCTCGACCTCTTCGCCCAGCCGCGCGTGAACGACTTCTTCGAGACGGTGGAAGCCCTGCCCGAAATGAAGCTCACCGGATTCCGTCAGGAAATAGGCGCGTCGCCGTTCTACTACGAGAGCGAAAGCAGCGCGGGCTATTATCGGCGGCGGTTCGCGGAAACGAACAGCGTCCCGTCAGGATTGGATTTCGAAGCCGCCCGCGCGGACACGTATCACCAAATCGTGATGCCGCAGACCTTTTTCGGCTGGCTGAATTTCACGCCGCGTCTCGGCGGGCGCTGGAGTTACTACACCCGCGCGAGCGGTCCCGGCGCGACCACGGCCGAACAATATCGCAGCGTGCTCAACACCGGCGCGGAACTGAACTTCAAAGCCTCGCGGCTCTGGACGGACGCCGAAAGCAAGGTGCTCGATGTGCACGGATTGCGGCACATCGTCCAGCCCTCCCTCAACTACGTCTATGTGCCGCGGCCGAGCGTGGCGCCGGTGGACTTGCCCCAATTCAGCCACGAATCACCCAGCCTCCGCCTGTTGCCGATAGAATATCCCGATTACAACTCCATTGATGCCGTGGACAGCCAGAACGTCCTCCGCTTCGGCGTGGCGAACAAGCTCCAGACCAAGCGCGACGGGCAGCTCGAAGATCTCTTGCGATGGGATGTTTACACGGACTGGCGGCTGCGTCCGCGCACCAATCAGACGACCTTTGCCGATTTGTGGTCCGACCTGATTTTTCGTCCGCGCAACTGGATCAGCTTCGAATCGCAGACCCGCTTCGACCTGGACACGGGCGATTGCCGCATGGCGTTTCACAACGTCACGCTCACTCCCAGCGACACGTGGAGCTGGAGTTTGGGCCACTGGTATTTGCAGGACGATTTCAGCGGCGACCCGCTGCAACTGGGTGAAGGCAACAACCTCTTCACCAGCTCGATTTTCTACCGCCTAAATGAGAACTGGGCCTTCCGGGCCTCGCACTATTACGAAGCCGACCTCGGCCGGTTGCAGGAACAATACTACACCGCGTATCGCGACTTTCGCAGCTGGGTCGGCGCGCTGACCTTCCGCGTGCGCGACAACGGCGACGGCCGCGGCGATTATACCGTCGCCTTCACCTTTTCGCTCAAAGCCCTCCCACGGTACGGCGTCGGTCACGATACGTTGCGGCCGTACCAACTCATCGGGAACTAGCTCAGTTTTCATTGCTGGTAGTGCAACATGTTGTTGTGCGCTGGATTCGCAAAGCGCCGGTCAGCAAGCTGGCAGATTCCCCTTTTGGATTTATCCGCGCGAGCCTGGGGGAAGCCTGAAGCGGAATGGGGATAGGGTTGCGCCTTTCGGTTGAGTGCGAGCGGCTCGACAAGAAACC
>CAYWCK010000093.1:0-2747 GCA_964456685.1 uncultured Bifidobacteriaceae bacterium
CAATCGTCGGCCGTAAATTGCAGCGCCGTTTGCCGGTTGGACATCAGCGAATGGAGCGTCGCGTCCGAGGAAGGAACATTGGGGCTGAGTGGCGCGGCGTAATCCAACAACAACTCGGCGCGGCCGCGGAGTTGGAATTGCGTGTCGAGGTGGAAATTATCGTAGGCCGCGCGGAGCAACGTGAGCGATGGCCCGGCGTGACCGGTCAGCACAAAGCCGCGCGTGCGCAGCGGTTGGTTCCAGGGCCGTTGCGCCAGGTTGATCGTGCCGCGTCCTTGCGCGTCGCGGGACGGAAACATCGCGTGCAGCATTCCCTTTTGATCCACGACCCCGGAAAAAGTCTGGCCCCAAATGCCGTGGAACTCGTGCTCCACATCGTCGGCATGCCAGACGGAGCCGTGCTGAAATAAACTCCACGCCGCCGGCTCGTGCGCATGTTCGAGTGGCGCGCGGAACAGGACATTGAAGTTGCGATTGAGCGCGACGGAGGTGGACGGCGCGTAGGCGAATCCTCCGTGAGCAAACGCAGGAAAGAATTCCATCAACGGCGGGTGGTAGTAGTCCGCTTCGACGTGCCGCAGGAGCTGGCGTTCGGACCACGGGCCTTCCGGTTGCGGCGCGGTCATCGCGAACAACGCCCAGCCGGTCGGCGCGAAATCCATCATGGCGAGGATCAGCCAGTCGTGTTTGCGGCGCAGTAACGTGGCGGCGTAAGTCCGTTGATAGCGGCCGAGGAGTTTCGTGAGCTTCGAGTTGCGCGTGATCGGTTCGGCGGCGCGATGCCATGGGCCTTCCGGCTTATCCGCCCAGGCGTAGGCCAGGCCGCCCTCGGCGTTGAAGTTGGTTTCGCCCCAATCGTAAACCATGTGGTAGCGCTGCTCGGCGTACACCACGCTCACGTCCGGCGTGTGGCCGCCGCGATCGAACATGGCCTTGTCGCCCTGCAAGACCACGCCGAGATTTGTCCAGGTTGTCCCGCCGTCCGCCGAGCGATACAGCAAGCAACGGCTCGGTGGCTGCACGTAGCCCTTCCCGTAATCGCCGACGTAAACGAACCAGTTGCGGCTCACCGGATCGTGGAAAAGAAATCCGTTCACCGGCCACTCAAACGGCGCGGCGCCGCGATGGATCGGGTTGCCGGCGGTGTGCTCGAACGAATCGAACGAAGGATCACCGTAAACCGGATGGCGCAACCAGGCGTCGGCGTGGCGGGAATTGGCGAAGTCCCGCGTTTGCGCTAGCGACAGGCCGCCGACCTTCAGGAGGAGCAGCGAAATCAAAAGGAATGCATGCACGCGTTGCACGGCGCGCATTGTGAAACTCCGTCGCTGGATTGTCGCGGACATTTTCCATCCCTCGGCTCGCTTGAGCTGCGGGTGCCCACTCCGATAACAAGCTTGCCACCGTCCGCCGCCTGCTCTAAGAAGCCTTCACCGGAAAGGCCGGTTGCCAAATCTCATGAACACGAACAACAACTTCTCCCGCCGCCAGTTCCTCAAATCCACCGCCGCGCTGGCGCTCGCCACGCCGCTGATCGGTACGCGCTTCGCCCGGGCGGCCGCCCAAAGTCCCAGCGACCGGATCACGTTCGGTTTCATCGGCATGGGCAAACAGAATCGCGGCCTGCTCAATGGGTTCTTGCACAGCAAGGAAACGCAGGTGGTGGCCGTGTGCGATGTGGATACCACGCGCCGTGAGCACGCCAAAAAACTGGTGGAGGATTACTACGGCAAACAGACGGACAAGGGTTCGTTCAAGGGATGCACGGAGTACAAGGATTTCCGCGATCTGCTCGCGCGCAAGGACATTGACGCCGTGGTCATCGCCACGCCGGATCACTGGCACGCGCTGAACGTGATCGCCGCGGCCGACGCGAAGAAGGACATCTATTGCGAGAAGCCGTTGTCGCTGACGATCGCCGAGGCGCGCGCGATGGTGAACGCCGTGCGCCGCAACGACCGGGTGCTCCAGACGGGCAGCATGCAGCGTTCGTCCGGTGAATTTCGCAAGGCCTGCGAACTCGTGCGCAACGGGCGGTTGGGCAAGATCAAGAACGTCATCGTCGGCGTCGGCACGTCCAGCAAATGGTGCGATCTGCCGGAGGAAACCCTGGAGCCGGGTCTCGACTGGAATTTCTGGCTCGGGCCGGCGCCGCAGCGGCCGTACAACTCCGTGCTCAGCCCGCGCGGCATCCACGACCATTTCCCGAACTGGCGCAGTTACCGCGAATACTCTGGCGGCATGATGACCGACTGGGGCGCGCATCATTTCGACATCGCGCAATGGGGTCTGGGCATGGACGAGAGCGGGCCGGTGGAAATCATCCCGCCCGAGGATCCGAAGGCGACCACCGGTCTGCGGTATCTCTACGCCAACGGCGTGGAGATGATCCACGACAGCAGTCGCGGCGGGGTGTTGTTCATCGGCGAGAACGGAAAAATCTTTGTGGACCGGGGCAAGTTCGAAGCCACGCCGGAAGCGCTGGGCCAGGAGCCGCTGGGCGACAACGCCATCCGGCTCTACAACAGCAGCAGCCACCAGCAGGATTTCCTGAACTGCATTCGCTCCCGCAAACGACCGATCTGCGACGTCGAGGTCGGCTGCCGTTCCGTCACCGTCTGCCATCTCGGCAATCTCGCGTATTGGAATCACCGCCGCCTGAAATGGGATCCGGCCAAGGAACAGTTCATCGGCGACGCCGAGGCGAACACGTGGCTGGACCGCACCAAGCGCGGGCCGTGGAAAAC
>CAYWCK010000093.1:2847-14631 GCA_964456685.1 uncultured Bifidobacteriaceae bacterium
CGGGCTTCGCCGCACTTGCTTCGCTCTGGCTGCCCCGGCAAGCTGAAGTGGTGACCGGTCCGTGACCGGGTCACCAAACTTTTCCCGAACCCATGATGCCGCTGCGCCGCTGGATACTTGCCGTGGTGATCGGGCTTGCCTGGCTGGGCCGGTTGGTCGCGGCGGAGCGGACGGGTTTTTCCGTTCAGCATTGGAGCACCGACACGGGCTTGCCGCCCCGCACCCCGCCGCAGAATTCCATCATCGCCATGACGCAGACCCGCGAGGGCTATCTGTGGCTGGGCACCCTGAATGGTTTGGCGCGGTTCGATGGCCGCGAGTTCAAGGTTTTTGACCAGAACAACCTGCCGCAACTGGGCAGCGGCCGCGTGGTTTTTTTGTTTGCGGACAGTTACGGCGGTCTGTGGGTGGGCACGGAAGCCTCGGGCGCCGTGTTGATCAAGCGGGGCCAGGTGACGCCGTTGGACCAATTCGTCGGCCGTGGACGGGCGGCGCGCTTGACCGCGGCTTGCGAAGGCACCAATGGCGTGGTCTGGCTCTGCACGGCGGATGGCAAACTGGCGCGCTACACGGAAGGCGACCTGAGTTACCTGCGCTTGCCCACCGATCCCGCGCGGCTGGGTGAATATCGTTCCCTCGTGCTCGATGATGGGCGGCTCTGGATCGGCGCCCAGGGTCGTCTGATGGCCTTCGAACTGGCTGCCATCTCGCCGGGAAAGGATCTGCCGCGCGAACAAATCGCGATTCCCATGAACGTGGACTTGCTCGTGCCCTCGGCCCGTGGCGGCTTTTGGTTGCTGGCCGGCGGCAAGGTGCAACGTCTCCATGGGCAGGCGATTGAACGCGACTTCGGCGCGTACCCGTGGTCCGGGGTGCCGGTCTTTTCGGCGTGCGAAGATCGCGCCGGCAATCTGGTCGTGGGTACGCGCGATCGGGGACTGTTTTGGTTTGATGCCGAAGGCGGCGTGGAGAATCTCACGAGTCCGGGGGTGCTGACGCACAATACCGTCTTGTCCCTGCACGCGGACAGTGAAGGCAGTCTGTGGGTCGGCACCGACGGCCGCGGCCTGAGCCGCCTCAAGCGCCAGGCCTTCACCGTGCAGCCCGCTTCCAGCGGCGAGAAGATTGAATCCGTCTGTGCGGATGGCGATGGTGGCATTTGGTTCGCGGTGGATAATCGGCCGCTGCGACACTGGCACGACGGTCGGCTGGAGGAATTCGGGCTGGCGGCAGGGTTGCCCAAACTGGAAGTGCGATCGGTCCTGGTGGATCGCCGCAAGGTTGTGTGGGCGGGCACGGAACACGACGGTTTGTTTCAATGGGTGTCCAACTCATTCCGCTCAACCCCGATCGCCGGGCGATTGCCCACGGCCGTTACCGCCTTGCATGAAGATCGCACCGGCCGGGTCATCGCAGGGATGCGGGATGGCATCGCCATCTGGGACGGCGCCAAATGGGAGCATCAGCCGGTTTCGGCGGGATTCGGTGGCGGCGACGTGCGTGCGCTGGCGGACGATGCGCAGGGGAATTTGTGGATCGGCACCGACGGCGGCGGGCTGCACCGGTGGAATCACGCGGCCCGCTCCGCCACGGCAGTCCATGTGGCCGATGGTTTGCCCAGTGAACAGGTCTCCGCCTTGTTGGTGGATCGCGAGGGCATGCTCTGGGTCGGCACGCCGGGCAATGGCTTGGCCCGCTACGACGGCCACGGCTGGACCCGCTATTCGACCGACGACGGCCTCATCAGCAACAGCATCGGGTACCTGCTGGAAGACGACGCCGGCAATCTTTGGATCGGCTCCACCGCCGGGCTGATGCGTGCCGCCCAGTCCGATCTGAATAGTTTCGCCGCGGATCGGGCGGCGGGAAAATTGACGCGGCTGCGGTGTCGCACCTACGGGCGCGAGGAAGGTTTGCCGACCAACGAAGGCTCCACGGGTGGACAGCCGATGGCCTGTCGGACGACCCACGGGATGCTTTGGTTCGCCACCATCAGCGGGCTCGCCGGGGTGAATCCGGCCGCGATCATGCCGAATACCAATCCGCCGCCGGTGATGATTGAAGAGGTGTTGGTGGACGATGTGGTCCAGAACACCAACCGGCTGCGATTGAACTGGCCGGAAGAGGTGACCATTCCGGCCGGTCGTGAGCGGTTGGAAATTCGCTACACCAGCCTGAACCTGCTCGCGCCGGAGCGCGCGCGCTTCAAATATCAGCTGGAAGGCTACGAGAACGGCTGGACGGAAGCCGGCGATACCCGGGTCGCGCATTACAATAAATTGCCGGCCAACCAATACCGCTTCCGCGTCATTGCCGGTAACGAGGACGATGTGTGGAGCGAGGTTGGTGCATCGCTCACCGTGATCGTTCTGCCGCCGTTCTGGCAGACGTGGTGGTTTCTCACCCTCAGCGGCGTGGTCTTGCTCGGCGCCATTGTGGGCACGGTTCATTTTATCTCCACGCAGAAATTGCAGCGGCAGCTCGCCACCATGCGCCAGCAGGAGGCCTTGGAAAAGGAGCGCGCCCGCATTGCGCGCGACTTGCACGACCAGTTGGGCGCCAACCTCACGCAGGTCTCGCTCCTGGCCGAGATGGCTGAATCCGACAAGGAATTGCCGGAAGAGGTCGCGGCGCACGCGCAGCAGATTACCGCCACCGCGCGTGAAACTTCGAACGCGTTGGATCAAATCGTCTGGGCCGCCAATCCCGCCAACGACACGCTCGACAGCCTCGTCACCTACGCCTGCAAATATGCGCAGGAATATTTCCAGACCGCCGGCCTGAGCTACCGGCTGGAAGCGCCGGAACAATTGCCCGCCACGCCCTTGCCGCCGGACGTGCGGCACAACGTCTTCCTCGCCTTCAAGGAATCCGTGAACAATGTCGTCAAGCACGCCCAGGCCTCTGCGGCCAAGGTGCGCGTGCGGTTGGCCGGGGGGCAGTTCACCATCGAAATCGAGGACAACGGCCGCGGCCTGCCGCCCGGCGCGGAAAAGAAGGGCAGAAATGGATTGCGCAACATGCGCAAGCGGATGGAGGATGTGGGCGGCGAGTTCGCCGTCACGCCCGCGCCGGAACAAGGCACCCTGGTGCGGTTGACGGCCCCAATCTCAAAACGGATCAACTGAAATGCCCATCACCGTTTCCATCGTCGAGGATAATGAACAGCTGCGCGGCACGCTCGCGCGGGTCATCAGCCGCACGGAGGAATTCGTCTGCCTCGGTCAGCATCCCACCGCCGAGGTGGCCTTGGAGCAGTTGCCCAAGGAAAAACCGAACGTCGTGTTGATGGACATCAACCTGCCCGGCATGAACGGCGTGGAGTGCGTCCGCAAGCTCAAGCAGATCCTCCCCGAGACGCAGGTGATGATGCTGACCGCCTACGAGGACACGCAGAACATTTTCAACTCGCTGGCGGCCGGCGCGAGCGGTTATCTGCTCAAGCGCGCGCCGCGGGCGGAATTGCTGGATGCCATCCGGGAAGTCACGCGGGGTGGTTCGCCGATGTCCACGCACATCGCCCGATTGGTGGTGCAATCCTTCCAGCGCCCGGTGGCCGCGCCCGAACCGGTGGAGGAACTCTCCGACCGCGAACGCGAAGTGCTGGAGCTTTTGAGCCAGGGACTGATGTACAAGGAAATCGCCGAGAAGCTGGGCATTAGTTTCGAAACCGTGCGCACCTACATCCGCCGCATCTACGAAAAGCTCCACGTCCGCACCCGCACCGAGGCCGTGGCCAAGGCCTTGCGCCGTTGAAACCGGGCTGCTTTCCGCTGCCTGTCCCCCTTAATGGTGACTGTCTCAGTTGCCAGATTGGAATAATGTGACCGCGTCGTTGGGATGCAAAAGCGCAGAGTTCCGTGTGTGTTGAGCCAGGCGTAAAGCTGCGGCGCCGCAGAAACAACGAGGAAGCTTTAAGTGTGTTTTGTTCTCCGCCGAAGGGTCAGACGCAAGTCTGGCCCTTCGGTTTTTTGTTTGCGGGCTTGTGTCCGGGAAATGATTCAGGCATGACCAGTCCATCCGATATGAAACCGCTTCTTTGGTCTGCCTTGCTCGCGGCGCTGTTGCTGACTGGTTGTGCCGCCCGCCGCTACACCATCACGCTGAACAATGGCAACACCATCACCGCGCGCAGCAAACCGCGGCTCGTTCAGGGCAGCTACGTTTACAAGGATTTGAACGGCAAGGAGGCCTACCTCGCCGCCGGGCGCGTCCGGGAAATTGCCCCCAGCAACATGGCCACGCCGCGGATCAAGTCGGGCTTTTCCGCCGAGACCATCAAGTGAGCGGACGCGGCCTCCGCTTTTTCTGCCGCCTTCCCTGAGTGCCGGGCTTGCCATGCCCGCCCGCCTCTCGCCATTATGCGGCTGAACTTTGAATCAGCTGGACACATTTCAAGAACACTCCACCGGCATGCCTTCCGCCAAGCCCAGAAAACCCAGTCGTCGCTCCCTCGCCCCTGCGCGGTTGCTCCGCAACGGTAAACCGAATCCCCATGCTGCCAACGGTCAGTCACCTCCGGCCAAATCACACCCGCGCCTGCTGGATTCGCTGTTGCCCACCCGGCCCGCGTCGGCCAACCACGCTGCGGGTGCGACGCGTGTCATCGGGGTGTTGCCCGGCACTGGCATCGGCCCTCAGGTCGTGGCCTCCGCGCTCAAAGTGCTGGGCGTCACGGCGCAGGCCCTGGATCTCAAATTCAAGTTTCGTCAAGGCGGGCCCATCGGTGAAGAAGCCGAAGCGAAGTATGGTCATAGTTTGACCGATTCAGTCTCCGATTTCTGCGCTCAGGTTTTTGACGAAGGCGGCGCCGTGTTGAGCGGTCCGGGCGGCGGCCGGTACGTTTATGATTTGCGGCGGCGCTTCGATCTCTTTTGCAAGTTCGTTCCCGTGACGCCGTGGCCCGCGCTCGCTTTTGCCGGCAAACTGGTCTCGCGCCACTTGCGGGGCGTGGACTTGCTCATCGTTCGCGACAACGCCGGCGGCGTTTATCAAGGGGAGTGGTCCGAACAGGCAACCCCGGCCGGCCGGCGTGCCGAACATTCTTTTCATTACACCGAAGAACAGGTGCATCGCATCACCGATGTGGCGGCGCGCGCCGCCGCGATGCGCTGCGGCCGGTTGCATGTGATCGTGAAGGCGGGCGGCGTGCCGGGCATTACCGAATTGTGGTCCGCGGTCGGTCTGGCGAATGGACGCAAGCACGGCGTCGAAACCGCCGCCATGAATGTGGACCTCGCCGCTTACGAACTGATCCAGAATCCCACGCGGTTCGATGTCATCGTGGCGCCCAACCTGTTTGGCGACATCATCGCGGATCTGACGGGCATTTTGCTTTCCTCCCGCGGCGTCACGTTCTCCGGGAATTACGACGCGGCCGGTCACGGAGTTTATCAAACCAACCACGGTTGCGCTCATGATCTCGCGGGTCGCGATGTCGCGAATCCCGGCGGCCAGATTCTTTCCCTGGCCATGATGTTGCGGGAGAGTTTCGGGTTGGATGATGCCGCAAGTTTGATCGAACGCGGCCTGGCCAGCGCCTGGGCGGCCGGCTGGCGGACCGCGGACGTCGCCGAACCTGGGTGTCGCGTCGTGGGCACGGAGGCGATGACCGATCGCGTCGTGGAACACATCTCCCAACTCGCCGCCGCCAGTCAGGTTGCATGAAGGTCGCGCTGGTCCTGGTGGACGTGCAGGCCGATTATCTCGCGGCCGTCGGGCTGCAGCCACCGCGGGACGAACTCGTCGGGCGCCTCGGCAATTTGCTGGCCCGCGCCCGCCAGCAGGGACTCACGATCATTCACGTCTGGACGACGGTCCACCGTTCGGACGACCAACGGCTCCCGCACTGGAAAAACGCCGGCCGCTGGCAATGCGAATTGGGCACCCCCGGCCACCAGCCTCCGGAGGGTTTGCGGCCGCGGCCGGGAGAAACCATCGTCCACAAGTCCGGTTTCAATGCCTTTGCCAGTGGCGAATTGGCAGCGGCGTTGCGCCAGGCCGGTTGCGACACGGTCTGGCTCGCGGGTCTGCATCTCCACGCCTGCGTGCGCACCGCCGCTGTCGAATGCTTGGAGCGCAATTTTCAGGTGATGATCGTCGAGGAAGCCGTGGCCAGCAACGATCCCGTCCATGCCGCGGCCACGCGCCGCTGGCTCTCGCAACGATGCGTCGCGTTTGCCCCGGGCGCGCAGTTGCTGGCGCGTTTGCGCTGCGAAGCGCCCGCCGGTCTCGTTCATTCATCGCCGCGCGATTCCCGGGAGATTCTATTTAACGTTCCCAACGCCAGCGCTGACGAAATTGCGGCGGCCGCCCGGGCTGCGGCGGATGCTTTTGCCTCCTGGCGGAACACGGATTTGGGCGAGCGGCTGGCCTGTGTCGCGCGCCTGGCCGATTTGCTGGAGGCCCACGTTGACCCGCTCGCCCGCCAGATGGCTTTGGAACTTGGCAAGCCCATCCGCCACGGGCGCGAGGAAGTGCGGCGCACGGCCGCGAATCTGCGCGATGTCCAGCGCCGGGTGCCGGGCGATGTGGCCGAGCGGGTTTTGCCGGCCGGCCGGGTCCGCTGCCAGCCGCTTGGAGTGGTCGCGCTGATCTCCGCTTGGAACAACCCCGCCGCCATTCCGCTGGGCAAGCTCGTGCCCGCCCTGGCCTACGGCAACACCGTCGTGTGGAAACCTGCGCCCGTCGCCATGCGCGTCGCTGCGGCGCTCGGGCAACTGCTCCTGCAGGCCGGCTTCCCGCCGGAAACGATTCGCCTGCTCCACGGTGATCAACGCGTCGCGCTCGCCCTCGCGGACCAGCCGGAAATTGCCGCGGTCACGCTGACCGGCGCCGCCGCCGCCGGCTTCGCGCTCGCCGAAGTTTGCACGCGCCGGGCCATCCCGTTCCAGGCCGAGCTGAACGGCAACAACGCCGCCATCGTCTGGGACGATGCCGATCTCGCTTCCGCCGCGGCGCAGGTCGCGTGGGGAGCGTTCGCGTTCGCCGGGCAACGGTGCACCGCGAATCGCCGCGTGATTGTGCCGGTCGCTTTGTTGTCGGATTTCCTGGCGCAGCTGCAATCCGCGACGGCGAAATTGCCCTGGGGCGATCCGCTCGCGGAAGCCACGGAAATTGGGCCCGTCCTCAGCGTCGCCCGGTGCGCGGAACTTGCCGCGCTCGTCGCGCGCGCCCGGGCCCGCGGGGCCGCCGATCCGATCTTGTTTCCGCAGGGCCACCGTCCGGCCGGGGGCGTCGCGGAGTCGGGCGCCTACGCCGCACCCGTCATCGCGGTTTGCGCGCAACCGGAGCATGAGTTGGTGCAGGAGGAAACGATGTCGCCGCTGCTCGTTGTGCAACCGGCGCGGGATTTTGACCATGCCCTCGCGTTGTGCAACGGCGTGCGGCAGGGCTTGGCCGCGGCCCTGTTCACTCGGAGCTCCACGCGCCAGCGGCAATTCCTCGCGGCGGCGTCGGCCGGCATTTTGAAATTGAACTCAACCACGGCCGGCGTGGATGTCGCCCTCCCGTTTGGCGGTTGGAAATCCTCCGGCGTTGGACCGCCGGAACATGGCGAGGCCGACCGCTTGTTCTACACGCGGTTGCAGGCGGTTTACGGATTTTCTGATTCATCCGATCCATGAACGCGGTGGCGGAATCCATCCCGGAGGTGTTTCGGCGCGTGGTGCGTCAACACGCTGCGCGAACGGCCATCGCCACGCCGGCCGGTGATTGGACTTACGCCGAGCTGGCGCAGCGCGTGAATGCGGTCGCTCAGCTGGTTCGCGAACGCGCTGCTGACCCCGCGCAACCCGTGGCCTTGCTGCTGGACCACGGCGCGCCGTTGATCGCTTCCCTCCTCGGCGTTTTGCAGGCGGGGCGCATTTATGTCTCGCTCGATCCGCACCATCCGCCGGACCGGCACGCCGCCGTCCTCGCCGCGGCAACGCCGGGGCTTTTGCTGTGCGACGTCGCCAATGCCGGACGCGCTCAAGTTCTCGCCCGTGCGGCTCTAAGCGTGGTGACGGTCCCGGACGCGGCGCTGGCGGCTGACGAATCCTCGCCGGTGTCGCCGGATTTGCCCGCCTGGCTCATGTTCACTTCCGGTTCGACGGGCGTCCCCAAAGGCGTCTGGCAAAGCCACGCCAGCGTGATTCACCACGCGCAGGTCTATGCCGGGCTGATTCAACTTCAACCCGCGGACCGGCTCTCGCTGTTGACCTCGACCAGCCTGGCCGCGTCGGCCACTCATCTGTTCGCCGCCCTGTTGAACGGCGCGGCGCTTGCGCCGCTGGCCCTGCGGACGGAAGGCGTGGAACGCGCCGCGCGCTGGCTGCGGGCGCAACGCATTTCCGTGGCGCACACCGTGCCGACGATTTTTCGCCAGCTCGCCCGCGTGGCGGAAGGCGCGCCCAATTTTGAAACCGTGCGTTTGCTCCGCCTCGGCGGCGAAGCGCTGCTGCGCGCGGACGTTGAACTGTTTCAGCGTGTGTGCCCGGACCAGGGCCGCTTGTTGCACGCGCTCAGTTCAACCGAGACCGGTCTGGTCTGCGCGCAGCTGCTCGACAAACACTCGCCGCTTCCGGACGTGCGGGTGCCGGTGGGCCGGCCGGTGCGCGGTGTGACGGTGACGTTGGTGGATGATCAGGGTGCACCGGTGCCGGCGGGGCAGGAAGGGCGACTCCTCATCGGCAGCGAACATTTGCAGCACGGCTACTGGCGGCGACCGGAATTGGACGCGGAACGGTTTCGCGTCGATCCCACGCATCCGGCGCGGCGGATTTTTGTGAGCAACGATCTGGGCCGCTGGCGGACCGACGGGGCGCTCGAACATCTCGGGCGCACGGATTTGCTCGTGAAGCTTGGCGGCGCCCGGGTGGACCTGGCCGAAGTGGAAGCGGCGCTCCTCGCCACGGAGCTGGTCACCGCGGCGGCGGCGCAGGTCGTCGAGGATGCCGCGGGCGAGCGGCGGTTGGTGGCGTACTACGTGCCGCGGGCGGATCAAGTCGTCAGTGCCGCGGCGTTGCGCCGGGCGCTCGCGCCTTTGCCGCAGATTTTGCTGCCCGCCGGTTTCGTTTCGCTTGCGCAGTTGCCGCTGACGACGAGTGGCAAGGTTGACCGCCTTGCGCTGCCGGCCTGGTCTCCGCCCGTCGCCGGGGCGGATGGGGAATTCCTCCCGCCGCGCAAAGGCATCGAATCCACCCTCGCCGAAATCTGGCAGGAGGTTCTGGCGGTGCCACGCGTCGGTCGCCGCGACGATTTTTTTGATCTGGGCGGTGGATCGCTCCACTCGGCGCAATTGCTGCGCCGTATTCAGGAACGCTTTGATCTGGCCCTCTCGCCGTCAACCCTCGTCCAGCACAGCACGATCGAGGCGCTGGCGGAGTTGGTGTCGGGACAAACCTTTCAAACCGCAACCGGTCCGCTGATCGTGTTGCGCGAAACCGGTGCGGGCCGGCCGCTGTTTCTTGTTCACGGTGCGGAGGGGGATCTGGCGCTCTACGGGCAACTGATCCGGCGCCTGCCGCCCCGGCGGATCTATGGCTTTCAATGTCCCGGCCTCAACGGTGAATGCGATCCCGTGATGGGGATTCCGGAACTCGCCCGGCTCTATCTCCCGCAGGTGCTGGCCCGCGACCCGGACGGGCCGTATCTCCTCGGCGGCACGCGCATGGGCGCGTGGGTCGCGTTTGAGATGGCCCAACAGCTCGTGCGCCAGGGCAAATCTGTCGGTCTGGTCGCCATGCTGAACTTCTATTTGTCCCGGCGGCGGCGGCTGATTGATCCGGCGGTGTTCGCCTTCACCCGGTTCCGCGACCGGCTCCGCGTGCGCGCCTGGTCCGCCCGGCGCGCCCGCGCGGCGGCCGGCAAGCCGCACTGGCTGACCGATTACCGGCAGTTCATTGCGAAGATGAACTGCCATGCGCGGCATGATTATCGGTTGGAGTTCTATCCGGGCGCCATCACGGTCTTCGTCACGCCGGAGCGCGTCATGCCGCCGGAGCAATTGGCGCAATGCGCCCGGGCAGCACGCGTGGTCCCCGTCCCCGGGCGGTGGGAGGCTTTGCTCGCGGCCCCGGCGGTCGAAATCGTGGCCCGGGAATTGGCCGAATGCTTGCGCGTGGCGGAAAACCAGGCCTCAGCGCGCGCGGCGTGAACGGAAAA
This sequence comes from uncultured Bifidobacteriaceae bacterium, assembly GCA_964456685.1. Taxonomy (GTDB): domain Bacteria; phylum Verrucomicrobiota; class Verrucomicrobiia; order Limisphaerales; family JADLHS01; genus CAYWCK01. The sequence continues at coordinate 12,994 of CAYWCK010000093.1, forward strand.
ACTTCTCCACGTATTTCCCGAGCAAGTCCGCTTCGAGATTCACGGCGTCGCCCACTTTGCGGTCCTGCAACGCGGTGACTTCGTAGGTGTGTGGGATGATCCAGATGCGAAAACCGTTTTTCTTCACCGCGGCCACCGTCAGGCTGATCCCATCGAGCGCGATGGAACCTTTGTGAATCACGTAACGCATCACTTCCGGCGGCGCCGCGATGTCCAGCATGTGGTCGCGCCCGACCCGTTGCCATTTCGTGATCTTCCCGAGCCCGTCCACGTGGCCCGTCACAAAATGTCCGCCCAACTCGCCGGCGGCGCGCAGCGGCCGCTCCAGGTTCACCAGCGAACCGGGCTGGGCAAATTGCATGTTCGTCAGCCGCCACGATTCCTGGAGCATGTCGAACTGGATGAGTTTGTCCCGACCCCGCGCCGCCAGTTTCACCACCGTGAGACAGCAACCATTGACCGCCACGCTGGCGCCGATTTTTAAGCCACGCCCGATGGTTCGCGCCCGCACGACCAGTTGGATGGATTTTTTGGTCGGCTGGATGGCCTCGACCTTTCCCGCTTCCTCAACGATGCCCGTAAACATGGGATAATTTTCGGCTAATCCACCCGCGCCGTCAGCAACAAATCCTCGCCCAGCCGGCGCCATTTCACTTCGCGCAAGGGGATCACCTCGCTCAACTTTTTCGCGCCCTCGCCCGCCACGCCCCTGCGGGCGTCGCGTCCGCCCAGGATTTTCGGCGCCTGAAAAAACGCCACGCGCTGGGCTAGGCCGCCCTCGAGGAACGAGGCGTTCACCTCCCCGCCGCCTTCCACCAGCAGGCTCGTCACCTCTTCGGCCCCGAGCTGCTTCATCAGCCAGCGCAAGTCGATGGGCGGGTAGGGCGCCGCACTCCGTGCGCGCCGCGGCCGGTTGGCGCCGGCCGTCGCTTTCCCGGCCGGGGCCATTAAAACCTTCACGCGCCTGGCCAGCGCCGCCACCCGGTGGCTCGGCGCCTGGCGGCTCACGACAATCGTCGTCAACGCTGCGTGTTCATCGCTCACCACTTTTGCGTTCAGGGGCGTACGCGCCATCGCATCCAAAACCATCCGGCGCATCCGCCGTCCAGCCTCCTTCCTCCTTCCTCCTTCCTCCTTCTTCCTGACCGTCAGGCTCGGGTCGTCCGCCAGAATCGTGTTGATTCCCACCAGTATCGCGTCGCTGCCGGCCCGCAACTTCATCCCATAAGCCCGCGCTTTGGCGCCCGTGATCCATTTCGACTCGCCGCTGGCCGTGGCAATTTTTCCATCCAGCGTCATCGCGGCTTTCACCGTGACGAATGGAGTGCGGTGAACAATCCAATGGTTGAACGCCTCGTTGAGTTGCCGGCACTCGGCGGAAATGCTCATGGCGGGTGGCTTTGCCTTCGGGCCTTTGCGTGACTTGGCTTTCGGTTCGCGCGCCGCCTCGTCCCCGCCGGCGACCTCCACCCCGGCCCGCTGCAAAATCTTCAATCCCTTGCCGGCGTGCTTTGGATTCGGGTCCACCGTCCCCACCACCACCCGCCGGATGCCGGCGGCGATGATCGCGTCCGTGCACGGCGGCGTGCGCCCGTGGGTCGAGCAGGGTTCAAGTGTGACGTACAGCACCGCCCCGCG
>CAYWCK010000094.1:0-7485 GCA_964456685.1 uncultured Bifidobacteriaceae bacterium
CGTTGAACAACGAAGCGAGCGCCAGCGCGCCCATGCCCGTGCCGCACTGCTGAAAGAATTTTCGCCGCGTGACGAGTTTGAGATTTTCCAATTGAGCGGGCGTCATGATCATCCTTTCGTCAGCGTCTCGTCGAGGTTCAGCAGGACATTGCCCACCATCATCCAGGCGGCGAGCTTGCGCGCGTCGAATTTTACCGGGCGCTCCGCCGCACCGTTGTTCAGCAATTGCTCCGCGGCTTTGGCATCGCGCTCGAAACCTTGCAATTGCTGCCGATAAAAACCGACCAGCCGTTCGAGTTCCGATTTCGTGGGCGGACGCGCCACGCAAAGCCGGAAGGCGAAATCCATCTGCTGATCCAGGCTGCCGCCGCGCGCCATGATGCGCTGCCCCAGCACGCGGGCCATTTCGAGAAACACCGGATCGTTCAGCGAGGCGAGTGCCTGCAACGGAGTGTTGGTCCGAGGCCGGCGCGAAACACAAACGTCGCGACTCGGCGCGTCGAACGTCGCGAAAGTTGGATAGGTGCAGACGCGCCGCCAGAAGGTGTAGAGGCCACGGCGATACAGGTCCGGGCCTTCGCTCACCGGCCACTCATCCATGCCGATCTCCGGGCGCAGGAAACCGAGTTCCTTCCAGAGATTCGGCACTTGCACTGGATATACGCTCGGACCGCCGACTTCCGGATTGAGCAGGCCGCTGACCGCGAGCGCTTGGTCACGGATCATTTCCGGATCCATCCGGAAACGCGGGCCGCGCGCCAGCAGCCGGTTGTAAAGGTCCTTTTCCAATCGCTCGGCGTCGGCCGCCGCACTCTGCCGGTACGTGGCGGACATCACGATCAGTTTCAAAACGTGCTTCGTGTCCCAGGCGTGTAGGTTGGAGTTCGCGCGCTGTGAATTGCGCGCATCGTAAGCGGTCGCGCTTGGCGCCATGAATTCGCACGCGAGCCAGTCGAGCAGTTCCGGATGCGACGGCGCTTCGCCCTGCTTGCCCAAGTCTTCGCTCGTCTTGACGATGCCGGTGCCGAAAATTCGTTCCCAAAAGCGATTCACCGTGACGCGCGCCGTGAGCGGATTCTCGGGATTCACCAGCCACCGCGCCAACGCGAGGCGATTGGCCGGCTGACCCGCGGGCAGGGAGCCGAGCGCAGCGGGAACTCCGGCGGTTACATCTGCGCCCTTCTCCAGGAAATTCCCGCGCACGTGGACATAGGTCGTTCGCGGTTCGTCGCGCTCCTTCATCACCAGCGAGGAATATTTTCGATTTGCTACTTCCTTCTCGCGCTCGCTCAACCGAAACAACTCGCGCTCCATCTGGCGGATGTTCGGGGCGACACTCCGATAATGCGCGGCGACCAAATTCTTTTGTTCCGGCGTGCGTTTGCGCTCTGCGACCTTCAGCGCGTGGGCGACCTCCGGCGGCACGGGCCACAACGCCGTTGCATCAGCCTCCGCCGTGACGGAAAGCCGCAGGCGGCCAATCGTGTGGTTGTTGCCGTGATACGAATCGAAGCGAAAACCCAGCTTCGTACCGGCGGCGCTGGACAGCGGCTCTTTCAACTCGGCGATGAGGAAGTGGCGCTCGCCGAATTTCGGCGCAATCGCCCAGCCAGTTTTTGGATTGCGATCCACGGCGTGTTCGGCGCGGTAATACTGCTGCTCCCAATCCGCCGTGGCATTGCCGAAGAAAATCGAAACCGGTTGGGCATCCTTGCCGCCGGTGGCGTACAGGCCCATCTCATCGAGAATAAAATTCCCGGTCTGCTTCCAGCGACCGGGGCCGTTTTTCGGCAGGCTGGGATCCGGCAACACCTCCAGCATGACCGCCGTAATCTTCGGCAGCGGTACCGCGGCTTCGATCTGGTAGGTGTCGTACATCGAGTTGACGCCGGTGGCCAGCACCGAGCCGTCGGGGAGGTTCGTGAAAGTTGCCCCGCCCGTGGAGACCGACTTGGTTAGATCGAGCGTGACCCAATGATTCAGTCGCCCCGCCATCCGCCGCTCCCACGCCTTCTGATCCGCCGGCAACTTCTGCTCGGCCCGGGCCAGTTCCGATTTCAACTCGCCAATCCGCGTGCGAAGATAATCCAGCTTGTCCTGCATCGGAGGCGCGGGCACCGCGAGACTCGGCTCCGTGCCGTTGCCGCGATCAGCCGTGTTGTTGAAGATCGCGTAAAAGCGGTAGTATTCTTCCTGCGAAATCGGGTCGTATTTGTGCGAGTGACATTCGGCGCACGTCATCGTCAGGCCCAACCACGTCGCGGCGGTGGTGGAAACGCGATCCTTCACCGCCTTGGTGCGATACTCCTCGTCATCGCCGCCGCCCTCGTCGTTTGACTTGGTGTTGCGGTTGAAGCCGGTCGCAATTTTCTGATCGAGCGTGGCGTTGGGCAAAAGATCGCCCGCCAGTTGCTCGATCGTGAATTGATCGAACGGCAGGTTGCGATTGAAAGCCTTGATCACCCACTCGCGGTAAGGCCACATCGAGCGCGCCAGATCCACCTGATAACCATTCGAGTCCGCATAGCGCGCGAGATCCAGCCAGCCGCGCGCGAGATGCTCACCACAATGCGGTGAAGCCAGCAGCCGATCCACCGCGCGCTCGTAGGCATCGGGCCGCGCGTCCTTCACGAAAGCGTCCACTTCCGCCAAAGTCGGCGGCAACCCGGTCAAATCGAGACTCAACCGCCGCAATTGCGTGATCCGGTCCGCCTCCGGCGACGGCGAGAGTTTTTCCTGCTTCAGCCGCGCGAGAATGAACCGGTCAATGTCATTGCGCGCCCAATCGCCACCGACATCGGGAACAACCGGACGTGTTGGCTTCACGAACGCCCAATGCGGCTTTTCCTCCGGCCAATCCGCGCCTTGATCAATCCACTTGCGCAGCAGCGCGATTTGCTCCGCGGTCAGCGGCTCGCCCTTCGGCGGCATGATGTCCTCGGCGTTCGAGGTGGTGATGCGCTTGATCAACTCACTCTCGCCGCTTTTGCCGGGAACGATGGCAGGGAGACCGGACTTGCCACCCTTTAGCGCATCCGCCCGGCGATCAAGCCGGAGATTATTTTTCGGTTTATCCGGTCCGTGACACTCGGAACAACGTTTGATGAGGAGCGGTTGAATCTGGCGGGCAAAATCCACCGACCCGGCATCCGCCGCCGGAGCAATCAGGCGCGCACCCGCAACCAGGAGAGTCAGGCCAGACCAGAGCTGCATCCGCCGCCGAAGTGAATCCATGCAATTGTTCGTCATCGCAACAACCAAACCGAGGGAATTGATGTTGCGGAATGATTACGCGCGGACCGCGAAGGCAGCAATGGAAAATGCGCCACCCGCCGCGAGTTTCGCAGTCGCCTCGCCACGGACTTTCCGCCAAACTTGCCGCGATGAAGTGTTTTGTCACCGGCGCCTCCGGTTTCATCGGGGCCAATCTCGTTCATGAACTGGTGGCGCAGGGCCACCACGTGCGCGCCTTGGTTCGGTCTGGCAGCGACTTGCGGGGGCTGGGCGGCGTCAATTGCGAACTCGTCAAAGGCGACGTCAACGACCAGGCGGCCTTGCGCAACGGACTGCGAGAATGCGAGTGGTGCTTCCATGTGGCCGCCAGCTATCACCTTTGGCTCCGCGATTACGCTCCGATGTATGCCGCGAATGTCGAAGGCACGCGCAACGTTTTGCAGACAGCAGCCGACGCCGGTTGCCAGCGCATCGTTTACACCAGCACGGTCGGCTGCATCGGCCTGCCCGTGGAGGAAAAGGGCAAAGTGTTTCCGACCGACGAAAGTTCGCCCGCGTTCGAATCGCAGATGTCGAACCACTACAAGCGCTCGAAATGGCAGGCCGAAGCCGTGGCCGCCCAGTTCGCGCGCGCGGGCCTGCCCATCGTGATCGTAAATCCCAGCGCACCCGTCGGCCCGCGCGATGTGAAACCCACTCCCACCGGGCAGGTGATCGTGGATTTTTTGAATCGCGCCATGCCCGCATATCTCGACACCGGTTTGAACTGGGTACACGTGCGCGACGTGGCGCTGGGCCACATCCTCGCCGCCGAACGGGGACAGGTTGGCCAACGCTACATTCTCGGTCACGCGCAGGGGAACTGGACCATGAAACAAGCGTTGGACGTGCTCGCCGAAATTACCGGCCTGCCGGCGCCACTGTTCCGCGTCCCCTACTCGGTCGCGCTCGCCGCCGCGCATGTGAACGAAGCCTTCAGCGCGCTGACGGGCAAACCGCCCAAGGCTCCGGTCGCCGGCGTGCGCATGGCGAAATACAAAATGTGGTTCAACCCCGCGAAAGCCATCCGCGATCTCGGTTTGCCACAAACGCCACCCAAGCAGGCGCTCGCCGACGCCGTGGAGTGGTTTCGGGCGAATGGATATATCCGGAAGTAGCCGCACACGGCAACCTGCCGGACGGAGCGGACTTGGCGGCCTGGCCGACGGTCTCTGATAATTTCGTAACCCAAACAGCGCCGCCGGCGTTGTTAAGATGGCAAGTGCCGGTCACACATGATTCATGGGGATGGAAGCAAGCGACCTGACTCCGCTCCTGGCCCGGGTGCGGGAGGAAGACGAAGACGCGGCGCGAGCGCTGGTGGAGCATCTGTATCCGCTGGTGATTCGCATCGTGCGTTCGCACCTGCCCCGTCGGATGGCGGAGGAAGATCTGGCGCAGGAGGTGTTCGTGAAGCTGTTTTCACGACTGCACCAATATGTCGCGCGCACCGAGGTGCCGTTCGAGCACTGGGTTTCGCGACTCGCCGTGCGAACGTGTCTCGACGCTTTGCGCGCCGAGCGACGGCGGCCGGAGCAGCGTTGGGGCGATTTACCGGAAACCGAGCTGGCTTGGCTCGAGTTCATGCTGGCCGAAGCGCCGTCCCCGCCGGCAACGGACGCAAACGCGGCGCGCGAAGTGGTGGAAAAATTATTGAGCCAGTTGCCGCCCGACGACCGGCTGGTGCTGGCGTTGCTCGATTTGGAGCAGCGTTCGGTGAAGGAAATCGCGCGGCTGACCGGCTGGAGCGGCGCGCTCGTCAAGGTGCGCGCGTTCCGTGCGCGACGCAAACTGCGCTCGCTGGCCGCAAAACTGAAAGCCCGGGAACACTATGAATGACTTCGATGACAAATGGCAGCGTTGCGTCGCCCAGGCGCGAACATCACCGCCCCGCGAAGATGCGGCTCCGTTTGGATTCGCCACGCGGGTGCTGGCGGCGCGGCGGTCGCCGGCCGAACCGGCCGCCGAAAGGATCTGGGAACGGATGGCGTTTGGCTGGCTGGCAGTGGCGGTAGCCGGGCTGGTCGTTTGCGCCGCGCTGGAACTCCCGCATCTCCGCGATTCCCAGCCGCTAAACCCGGGCGTCGAAAACACGGTGGCCCAACTGCTGTGGCGCTTATGAGACTGTTCCGGCATTGGAAGATTGTCTTGTGCCTGCTGGCGATTGTCGTCGCCAGTGGCGTGGCCGGCGGACTGATCGGCCACCGCGCCGCGCGGCAACAGCTCGAGCAGCGCAATGATCCCGAAAATTGGAACGAGCACGTCGCACATGTTTTTGAGCGCACCGTGAAACCCACCCCCGAGCAGGGCGACAAGATTCAGGCGCACCTCGACAAAGCGGTGCGCGAATTACAAGCCATCCGTCAGGAAACCATTGCCCGCAGCACAAACGTGATCGGCCGCTTGATTGCCGAGGTGGATCAGGAGTTGACGCCGGAGCAGCGCCAGGCTTTCGAGACCATGAAGCCGAAGCCGGGCGAACTGACGCTCGACATTCTCAAAGTCAAACCGCCGCCCGACCGCCCGCAATAGCCGCTTCGCTTCGCGCGGATCGGATTTTTGTTTCCCTGTAACCACTCCATCGTTTGACGCGTTGCTTTTTGTGTCGCGAGGTCCCGTGGAGCTAACCGGGGGCGACATAAAAACATGACGACGCAATCCTTGGGCGCCAAAGCACGCCAGAACCGCCGGAGCACACGCGGTTTCACCCTGATCGAACTGCTCGTGGTCATCGCCATCATGGCGATCCTGGCGTCGCTGCTTCTGCCGGCGCTGAACCGCGCCCGGGCGCGCGGATATACCGCTTCCTGTCTGGCGAACCTCAAGCAACTGCAAACGGCCTGGCTGATGTATCTCGATGATTTCGCCGACCGCTTCCCGCCCAACAAATCGGCGCGCGTCGGTGGGGTGCAACAAAACCTGCCCGACTCCTGGGTGGTGGGCAACGCACAGGTGGACACCAGCCCGGCCAACCTGCAACGCGGCGTGCTTTATCCCTATGTACCCGCGGCCGCTGTGTTTCGTTGTGCGGGCGACCGCTCGACCGTGCAGGGCCAGACCGCGCTGCCGCGCACGCGGAGTTATGCCCTAAGCGCCTGGTTGAACAGCGCCATGAACAGCAAGCCGGAGTTTCCCGACTGGGACGAGCAGACGTTCAACGAAATGAAGTTCCGCCTCGCCCAGCTCCCCAAGCCATCGCAGGTGTTCGTGTTTTTGGACAAGAATCCACAGTGCAACGACGACGGCGTTTTTGCCCTAGCCGACGCCTACGGTTATGCGGGTCACGCCGATGAATGGACCGATTTGCCGGCGGATCTGCACCTGCAAGGCTGCAATCTCTCCTTCGCCGATGGCCACACGGAGACATACCGTTGGCGCTTCCCGAAGAAATTCAACCGTTACCATTCGCCAGCGGCGCCCGCGGCTGATTTGCAGGATTTGCGCCGGCTTCAAGCAGGATTGCCGATCCAATATTGAAGGCGTTTTGCCTTGGCATTCATTTTCTTGTAACCAGAATCGCGCCGGCCCCGTTATCCATCACGTAAGCACAACCAACAAATCAAATCCCATGAAACAAATCATTCTTAGTCTCGCCTGCCTCGGCGCACTGCAACTGGCTTCGGCCCAGGATCGTGTGTCCGAGGAAACAGCCGTCCGCTACGCCAAACTGGCGGGCGCGGACACCCAGCAACTTCAGGGCACGCCCATTCCCACCAGCGTGGATCTCACCCAACCGGTCGCCATGCAGGACGGCGAGTTCGGCGGGATGGTGTTGCCCCAAGCCAAACTGACCGCCGAAGCCCTGGCCAAGGCGGACGACAAAGTCCTGCCCATCGGACAATTGTGGCTGCTCAAGCTCACTCCCATGTCCGGCGGCGAAAAGGTCTCCGCCGACAAACTGCGGCTGGCCACCATCAAGACTCCCGACGGTGACGAACTGAAAGTGCCACAATGCGCCCTCGGCGTGCAGCGCAGCAAAGGCGGCGCCCTCGAGTTGCTCGTGTTCGGCAAGGACAAAGAGCCGTTGCTGAAAGTCGCCCTCAAAGCGATTGACGTGAAACAGAGTTCGCCGATCGAACTCGACGCCGAACGCGGCGATGAATCGGCCCAGGTTCACCTGAAGATTCTCGGCAAATACCAGGCCACCTTCAAAGTCACGCAACTGGAACTCTAAGCTGGCGCAGCATTCTTCACGGCCGGCATGCCTGCGGA
>CAYWCK010000094.1:7585-12770 GCA_964456685.1 uncultured Bifidobacteriaceae bacterium
TGGTTGCTCAACGCAAGTTCATTCAAAGCCGCTGTCTTCCGCGGTGCCGGTGCGGGCGAAGTCATCTTGCAGAACGGCCTTCTTCGTCGCGGATTCAAATTCTCCCCGAACGCCGCCACCATAGGGCTCGATAATTTGATGACCGGCGAAACCTTGCTGCGCGCGGTCGAACCCGAGGCCGTCTTGACCATCGACGGCGCGAGCTTTGAGGTCGGCGGATTGCGCGGCCAACCCGATCGCGCCTATCTGCTGCCGGAGTGGGCGGCAAAACTCACGAACGATCCCGGTGCCTTTCAGTTCGTGGATTTTGCCGTAAGCCGCCCCACCTCTCCCATCGTTTGGAAGCAAAAGCGCCACCGCGCGAATTTACCCTGGCCACCCCCCGGTGCAGCGCTGGCGCTGAATTTCTGCGGCCCGAACGACGCCACGCGCGGGGTCATCGTCACGATTCACCATGAACTCTACGACGGCTTGCCGGTTCTGGGGAAATGGCTGACCGTCAGCAACGGGACCGATCACCAAATCACGCTCGATCGTTTCACCAGCGAACGCCTCGCGGTGGTGGAGGCTGAATCCGCCGTGGACGAGCGCGCAGACATCGCCTGGCGCACGCCAGCGATGACGGTCCTCAGCGATTACATGTTCAAAGGCATGGACGTCGTGACGGGAAATCAAATCGCGTCGTGGCGCGCGGACCCAGCCTTCAAAACCCAGGTCAGTTATCCGCTCAAGACGCCGTGTTTGCTGGTGTGCGAACCACCCATCGGGCCAGGCGTGCGGCTTGCACCGGGCGAGACGTTCACCAGTTTTCGCACTTGGTTGGTCGTGCATGATTCGACCGAGCGCGAGCGGCAGGGGCTGTTCATCCGCCACGCGCATCGCGCCCTCGCGCCGTGGTCAACCGAGAGTCCGGTGATGATGCATGTGCGCAATGCGGACACGAAATCCTTCCGCACGGCGGTGGATCAGTGCGCCGAAGTCGGTTTCGAGATGATCATCTACACGTTTGGCAGCGGGTTGGATGTGGAGAAGGAAGACCCGGCCTACATCGCGAAGGTAAAGGCGGACGTGGATTACGCGCATAGCAAGGGCATCGAGGTTGGGGCATATTCACTGTTCAGCAGCCGACGAATTGATGACGCGAACGATGTGATCAACCCCAAGACCGGCAAACCCGGCGGCGCGATCTTCGGCAACGCGCCATGTTTCGGCAGCGTGTGGGGCACGAATTATCTGCGCAAGCTCACCAACTTCCTCGCGCAAACCGGCCTCGATCTCCTCGAACACGATGGCCCGTATCCCGGCGACATCTGCGCCTCGACCAATCATCCCGGTCATCGCGGCGAAGCGGACTCGCAGTGGGTGAACTGGCAGATCAGCGCCAATCTTTATTCGTGGTGTCGTGAGCGCGGGATCTACGTGAACCAGCCCGATTACTATTTCTTCGCCGGCGGCAACAAAACGGCGATGGGCTATCGCGAGGACAACTGGTCGTTGCCGCGCGCGCAACAACTCATCCACGCGCGCCAGAATATTTACGATGGCACCTGGACCAAACCGCAGACGGCCGGCTGGATGTTTGTCCCGCTCACGGAATACCAAGGTGGCGGCGCGGCGGCGACGATTGAGCCGTTGCGCGAACATCTCGACGCCTATGAAGGCCATCTTGCCAACAACCTTGGCGCCGGCGTGCAAGCCTGCTGGCGCGGCCCGCGGCTTTATGATTCTGAAGATACGAAGGCCTTGGTGAAAAAGTGGGTGAGCTGGTTCAAGGCGCACCGCGACATCTTGGAGAGCGACATCATCCACGGACGCCGCGCCGATGGCCGGGATCTGGATTACTTGATCCATGTGAACCCGCACCTGAAAACGCGGGCGTTGGTGATGATTCACAATCCACTACCGCTCGCCGTCGAACGCGAGCTGACGCTGCCGCTTTACTACACAGGCCTGACGGACGCCGCAGCCGTGAGCGTTGAAAACGCGGCAGCGCGGCGTTACAAACTGGATCGGCAATACCGCCTGCACTTGAAGGTCAACGTGCCCGCAAACGGTCGCACCTGGTTAACCGCAAGCGCACCCTAAAATCCAGCCACGCCCGCGCGATGATCACCAGCTGGCTTGCCTGACGAAAGGCAGGAATCCACGATTCCGCGTTGTATATGTGACCTGGATTGATCGATTGCCCGAGCCTCACGGCTTGACGCCCATTGCTTTCCTGTAACCCTGCGGGGACGGCAGGCGTCCTGAGTGGCGCTGATAATCAGATGATTCACGCTCGTCGTAACCCAGCCAACCGTCGCTCTCACTGCGCCGCCACGGTGGGTATTTATCTGTGTCTATGGCTCTTCGGCGAAACTTGCGGCCCGGGCGCGGAAGCCAGTTCACCGACCAACTTCGCGCCCTTCCAGATCATTGCCGAGCGAAACATTTTTGCGGCTCATCCATCCAAGAAATCTGCCCCGCCGAAAACTCCAAGGCCGGCCGTGACGGAGCACCTCACCCTCGTCGGCACACTGAGCTCTCAGAAGGGCGTGTTTGCCTTTTTCGACGCCAGCACGCCCGAACTGCGTCGCGTGCGGCAGGTGGGGGAAAACTTTGGCGACTGCACGTTGACGGAAATCGCGTTCCAACAGGTGAAGCTAAAGTGCGGCGACACCGAACTTACTCTGCGTGTCGGCAGCAGCCTGACCCGTGACGATGCGGGGCCATGGAAACCGGACTACGAGGTTGAAGACCATGCTTTGGCGGCGGCACCAAATGATTCAGTCACTCCAAAACCGGCTTCCGCCCTGGCCAACGCGGTGGTGAAAAATGAACGCACGAGCACTTCGGACCCGAAAAAAGAAAGCCGCCGCTCGGAAAAGAAACTCACGAAATACTACAGCGGCCTTAACGCGGACTTGAAAAAAGCGGCGAAGGAGTGGAGCAAAGAAGCCGGTGGTTTCTCCGAAAACCCGTTCCCGAAGCCGAAGTTGCCAAAAAATTATCAGCCCTGACGAACCTGGCTGCCCCTTTGTCAACCAATCGTGATCAAGGTCGCGGCTTTCCGGCCACCACCAGTCACTTCACATCCCCCTGCTTCACCCAAGCTTCGTTGAAGTGAGCGTGCTTGATGGATTTCGCCGCCGGATCACCATCCACATCCTTCGGGAGATTTTTCTTGGCCAGGTGGTAACTGTAGCTGGCGTGCAGCGAGCCATCCTTCGCCTGAATGATGCTGGGATAATGAAACGAGCCGGCTTCGGGCCTGGGCGATTCGTATTCGAGATGCCGCTTCCATTTCCAGGTCCGGCCTTCATCGTCAGAAATTTGCACGGCCAGACTGTTGCGCTCGCGCTCGGTGTCGTTACTGATCAGAACCCAATTACCATTGCGCAAGGTAATGATTTCCGCGCCGCTACCCGGATTGGGCAAATCGGAATCCGTGACCGCGCTCCAGGTTTCACCGCGGTCCCGTGATTCACTCTGGTGCAGTCGCTTTGGCGCCGGACCATTATCGCGCATCAGCGTATAGAGCGAGCCGTCCTTTCGCTGCACGATGCTGGGTTGGATGCTGCCCGCGCCGGTCAGCGGCGTGCTGGTGTGCCAGGTCTGCCCCCAATCATCCGTGATGGCCATCAGTGAAAACGAAAAGCCGTCATGATAAAGCGGCACGATCAATCGCCGGCCATCCAGCACGAACGGGTGTGCCCGCGTCATCCAACCGAGCCGGCGATACAACTTGTCCGCCGCGTGGGCCGGCATTTCATCCAAGTATTTCTTCGCCCGTTCCAGCTTTGCTTCCGGCAAGCCGAAGCCGGTCAACTTCTCCTGCACCGAAAGCGCGTAATTCGTGACGGCCGTCGCAAAGGCGTCACCCGGCGTCACGTGCAGCACCTCGGTCGGCCCCCAACACGGCGGTCCGTCGCGCCGATAATCGTTCGAGATGCGATACTTCATCAGCGCCGTTTCCCAACGGTTCGCAAGGATCGTCGGCCACAACAACCACAGCCGGCCCTCCGGATCAATGAACATGGCGCAATTCGTGTCGGGATAACCGGGCGTGTCGGCCATCGTGAATCGTGGACTCCACTGCTTGGCGCCTTTGCGCTTCCGCGCGCCCTCGATCTTCACATCATCCGCTGTGCGTTCGCCCGAACCATGAAACCAACACACCAACAGATCGCCGCCGGGCGTTTCCACGAGGCACGACGCGTGATTGTGCCAGACTTCGAGCGGAAAGATAATTTCGGCTTCCAGGAAAGCTTTGTCCGCGGCACGAACTTCCGCCTGCGCCCGATTCCCGGCGTATGAAGAAAGGAGGAAAACAATCAGGGCGATGACCGGCAGGCGGCGCTTCATGACCTGCACCATGCTTAACGCCCCTCGTGTCATCAATCAAAATGTCCGGCCAGCCGCGCCACGCTTGACTCGACTCCGCCAGTGCCGATACTCGCCTCGCATTCAATCGCGCGACATCATGACGCTCCACCGGGTTATCTTCACCATCATCTTCATCCTCGCGCTGCAATCTTCCCGCGCGGAGACGAACCAGTCTGGTCAACCAGCGGACCCCAGCGCAGCCCGGCCGAAATTGATTTCGAAAGAAATTTTCCTGCCGCACCAGAACGGCCGCCCACCCGTGGGCGGTTTCGTGACCTACATCCATGCCACCAAGCCCATCCTCATGCATTGCACGGGCGTGGAGGATTATTCCGACGGCTACGACAATTACGCCGTCAGCATCAGCGAGGACAACGGTAAGACGTGGTCAAAGCGCGAAATGCGCTGGCAAAGCAGTGTCGTGCCGGAAGGGAAGATGCGTTACGCCGAGCCGGCGGCCTTCTTCGATGCCGAGCGCGGCAAGCTGATCGTGCTGATTGACCACACGCTGTATCCCAAAGACAAACTGAACGTGGACACCGAATACAAGTTGGAGTTGAACATTTACGATCCGCGCAAACACAAATGGGTTGAGCGTCGCGAACTCCAATTCCCCGGCCAGCGCACGCCGGCGATGAGTTTCACGTTCCCGATCAAAACTCGCAGCGGACGATTGCTCTTCGCCGGGATGAGGAAAACCGTGGACGCCGACGGCAAGGCGATTCACTTCGGCAAAACATGGGCGCCGGTGGATGAAGCCGTGACGGTGATCGGCGAATACGGTGTGCACGGCGAACTTTCATGGCGGCTCGGGCAACCG
>CAYWCK010000094.1:12780-14559 GCA_964456685.1 uncultured Bifidobacteriaceae bacterium
CATGCTGCGCGGCAAGCTCATCGACGCCCAGTACACGGTGACGCTGAACATCGCGCCCGAACTCAGCTCGCGTGGCCTCGACGAAAACACGCTCACGCAGTTGGCCGATGGCCGCATCGCCGCCGTTTGTCGCGGCGACAACAGCGCCTTCCACGACAAGCCCGGCTACAAGTGGCTGAGTTTTTCGAGCGACGATGGCGGCACTTGGTCAGCGCCGGTTCCGTTTCCGGCAGCCAGCGGTGAGCCGCTGGAGTCCGGCGCGAACGGCTCCGCGTTCTTCCGCTCGATCAAGAACGGCAAACTTTACTGGATGGGCAATCTCGCGCTCCGCGGCGAGCGACCGAACGGCAACTGGCCGCGCTCGCCGCTGGTGATCGTCGAAGTGCAGGAAGAACCGTTCGCGCTCAAGCGCGACACCATTTTCTCCGTGGACGAACGCAATTTCAACGACTCGCCCCGCGTGCAAATGTCCAACTTCAAATTCTACCAAGACCGCGCGACCGGTGACGTGGTCATCTTCCTCACGCGCTACGGCGAATTCAGCGAGAAGCAATGGATGCTGGCCGACTACTACCGTTACCGCGTTCGAATGCCATGAACTCGACGACATTACTATCCACGAATCTCCCACTCCATTTGGTAGGGACGCGTTCCACCGCGTCCCCAATACCTCCTGAAAAAGTGGGACGCGGGTGGAACGCGTCCCTACCGGGTTCACGGATGCGATTCGACGTGCTTGAAGCGTGGATTCTCTCCAGGTCCAAGCTTTGGTTCATTCTCATTCTCTTGGCGATGAGCGCGAACGCCGTCGGCGCGATCATTCCGAAAAATCCGCAAGCCGTGCTGGAAGTTCAATCCGGCAAACGCACCGAAGCCAACGCCGCATGGTGGGGCTTCAACGAGGAAGACGCCACCGACGGCTTGCAGGCCGCGATTCGTTCCGGCGCAAAGAAAGTCATCGTGCCCAATCTCGGGAAGGACTGGATCGTGCGCCCCATTCAATTGGTGAGTGGTCAGGAAATTGTTTTCGAACCCGGCGTGGTGATTACGGCGCAGCGGGGCGACTATCGCGGCGGCGGCGACAGCGTTCTCAACGCGGACAACCTGACCAACGTAGTGATCCGCGGTTACGGTGCGACCGTGCGAATGCAGAAGGAGGATTACATCGTCGGCAAGGTGTTGAAGGACTTGAATTGGAATCGCTGGTACGGCCAATACGAGAAGGCCGAGTGGCGCATGCCGCTGGCAATCCGCGGCTGCGTGAACGTGACGGTCGAGGGCCTCACATTGCGCGACAGCGGCGGCGACGGCATCTACGTCGCGGGCGGCGGCAAGCTGACTTTCTCGAAGAACATTCGCATCAAGGACGTTCTGTGCGACAACAATTATCGCCAGGGCATCAGCGTCATCAGCGTGGACGGCTTGCTCGTCGAAGACAGCCAGTTCAACAACACCTGGGGCACACCGCCCAGCTCCGGCGTGGATCTCGAACCGGATTCGCCGCATGAACTGATGCAGAACGTCGTGTTCCGCAATTGCACCTTCAAGGACAACTACGGCGACGGCATTGAAGTATTCCTCGCCAACCTGCGCACGAATCCGCAACCGGTTTCGATTCTGTTCGACCGTTGCAACATCTCCAGCAAGCGCGGCCCCGGCATCCGCGTCACCCGCGTTCATGACGATGGCCCGGAAGGTTTGGTTGAGTTCCGCAATTGCAACATCGAGGGCGTGGAAGCGTATGGCATCAAGGTGCGCGACAAATCGGCCGAGCGCTGC
>CAYWCK010000095.1:0-14515 GCA_964456685.1 uncultured Bifidobacteriaceae bacterium
CTTGAACCCCTAGGGCTGATTTGCGCCACGAACCCATCGCCGCCGCCGCCGTAAGCCAGAGACCGCAGCAACTCGTTGGTCACCGTATTGGCCAGCGGGAAGGTATTGGTGGAGGCCGTGTAACCTGTAATGTAAGCCGCGCCATCCTGATCCACGTCAATTCCGACACCTTCGTCCACCCAAGTACCGCCGAGATACGTGGAATAAATCACCGCCAGCGGATTGGTCCCCTGCGGCCCGAGTTTCGTCACGAACGCATCGATGGGATAAGTGCCCAGGCCCGGAAACGGACTGCCGCTGATATTGGGATAAACGGCGTTGGTGGTGGGATAATCGGGTGAGTCCGTGTAACCGGTCAGATAGGCGTTGCCTGCACCATCCACCGCGAGATCCAAAACCACATCTCCGCCTTTACCGCCGACGTAAGCGAGGGCGACCAGATTCGTGAGGGTGCGATCAAACTTCGCCACAAACGCGTCGCCATGACCATTGGTCGCACCGGAATATTTGTTGGTGACGGTGACTCCCGCGGTGATCGGCAACCGGCCCATCGTTTCGCCAGCCACGTAAACGAATCCATTGGTATCGACTGCGACCGCCCAGGCGATATCAATTCCGTTGCCACCGAAATAGGTCGCGTAGCTCAGCACAGGATCGATAACCAAAGGCTGGTTGCGATCGTACTCGCCGACTTGAAACTTCACCGTCGTCGGGTCAACGAGCCGGTAGCTGCCGGTCACCAAGCTACGCTCGCCGCGAATCATTTGATATATGACAGGCCGGGGCTGCCTAATCTCGCGGTCGCCGAGCGTGAAAACCAATTCGCCTTCGGCACTGATCCGAATTTGATCCGCACCGCTAAAATGAATGGCGATTGCTTGCGCATCCGCGCGTGGGGCGACGACGAAATCATACTCGAGCCGCTGGTCATTGCCGTAATAGACAAGATCGACTCCGGGATAAATGCCATCCACCAGCACCGAGCCGAACAAGGACACGCCCGTCCGCCACTCCGCCGCGCTGCGGCCAATGAAATAGTTCAATTTGCCCGGTTGCTCGTTCTGTCCCCGAACGGACGCGCTCGCATTGGCCCCGACAAACTCGAAACGCAATTCCCGACCGGCGCGCAATTCGCGGGTGGGCTGCTGCCCTCGCTCGTGACGGCCACGGGGGGTCTGAGCGTCGGCGCGCGTCAGTTGCAGAACCGCTTCGGTCGGTCCGACAAAGAATTCACAAGCCTGCCCGCGGGCGGTGAAAGGAAATGCTTGCGACGACGGGGAGGCTTCAAAATAGAACGGCAGCTGCCCCGGGCGGGCAAGCTGAGCAGTTCCAGGATTCTCCGGCCCCAGCGCCCATGCGGCGGTCGCCCCTATACCAAGCACCACCACGCCGAGCAACCGGCGCGCGCGACGGGGAAGATGATTCATTACGGAGCGGGTCATGGTCAGAATTCGCGGGAATAGCCGACACCAAATTGAAAGCGGCCGTTGCCTTCGTTGTAGCTGTCGTGATTCAGCGGCAAAGCATAGTCCAGTCGCAACGGCCCGATGGGCAGATTAAGTCGCAAACCAATGCCCCAGTTGTCGCTGTAATTGCCGAATTCAAAATTGTAAGGCTTCGCCCCCACCGCGCCGATGTCGTAGAAAACCGCGACCCGCACGCCGCCGACCTTCTCCTTTTGAATCAGCGGCACGCTATACTCGGCAGTGCCAAACCAATAGCTGTCGCCACCGATCGGCTCCTCGAAGCCTTCCTCGCGTGGACTGATGCCGCGGTAGCGGAAACCGCGCAGCGAATAAAGGCCGCCAAGGTAGAAACGATCATAGAACGGCACGTCATGATCGCTCAGCCCCTCCGCCACCCCCATGCGCCCGGCGACTTCAATGACATGACCCTTCAGCAATCCCCGGAAGTACCACGCGGACTTGAGTTCCATTTTGTAATAGCTGCGTTCACTGCCCAAGGCGCTGGTGGCAAGATCCACATTCAATTCCGTTCGTTGCCCGGCATCCGGCAGCAGCGCACTGTTACGCGTATCGTAAGCCAGCGCGACGCCCACCTTCGAGATCAGCGAGTACCCCACTTCGTCCAAAATGGCTTGCGGCACGTTGGCGGGTTGCGGCTGCATGGTGCCGCCGCCGCTGCCGGGCGGGCCCGGCAAACCGAGCACCGGCACCATCCGCGGCCCGTGGTAACCGTTGGCCAGTTGAATGCCGATGTTCTCCACGGTGTAACTGATCGTGCCCATCAAATAATCCGACCACAATGCCCGCGTCAGACTGATCCGCGCCCCCGCGCGCAGTTCGTCGTAGATATTCCCAACGCTTTGGAAGTTCAGGTCCCGATAGTAAAGTTCCACACCGAGCGACAATTTCCGATCGAGGAACCACGGTTCGACGTACGAGACGATGTAATCCTGGCGTTGCGTGCCAAGCTGCAACCGCAGCCGGAACTTCTGACCGCCTCCGGTGAAAGTTGGCGGATGGAACAGGTCAAAATTTCCCTGCGTCAGTTCAACAAAGCCGACCACGGAATCCACGGAACTGAAACCGGCGCCAAAGGAAAGATTGCCCGTGCTCTTTTCCTCCACACCAATGAGCAGGTTCTTACGGTTGGGGACTTCCGTCGCCTCTGGACGCGTGTCCACCTTCTCGAAGTACTGCAATCCTTCGAGCCGCTTCTTGCTCAGCTTCACGGCCACCATGTTGAACGGGTCGCCAGGTGAAATCGTCAACTCACGGCGGATGACCTTGTCCTTGGTCTTGTAGTTGCCGCGAATTTCGACCTTCTCGACGAACGACTTCTGCCCCTCGTCCACCTTGAAATGCAAATCCATCGTGCCCTGCTCGGTGTTGGCAATGCGGGCCACCTGCAATTTTTCCCCCTGCATCACGTCCACGTGACCCTTGGCGCCATAAAAATCCTCCACCGCCTCGATGTCCTTGCCCATGCCCTTGGCCGTGAACGTGTCGCCCTGCTTCATGGCAAACGTCCGGTTCACTTCGCGCTTCTCAAACCAGCTGGGGCGGTCGGCTTTTTCCTTCGGTAGTTTGCCCGGGGCGAAACCGGGGGCCACGGCATTCGTCGGGAACATGACCGTGCCTTCGAAAGTCACCGCACCGACCTTGTATGGCTGGCCCTCGTAAATGACGAACCGCAAAATCATCCGGCCCGGCTTGGGCGTTTCGAACTGCACGTCCTTGATCTCAAAATCAATGTAGCCTTTCTCGCGATAAAACTCCGCCAACCGTTCGCGATCCTCCAGCAGTTGCTCGTCTTTGAAAACGTCGCTCCCGGTCAGCCACGAAAACATCCAGCGCCCGCGCAATTTGATTTGCTTGCGCAGCTTGCTCTGGCTGAACGCCTGTGCCCCGACGAAATCCACCTGCATGATCTTCACCTTCGGACTCTCCTTGATCTCGAAGGTCACCGTCCCCCGCCCGCTCGCCTCGGTGATTTGCGGTTTGGCTTCCACAATCGTGCCGGGGTAGCCGGACTTTTGATACATGGTCTGGATCGCCTGCGAATCGCTGAACAGCTTCTGCTCGTTCAATGGTTCGCCAATCTTGGAAGTGAGCTTCTTCTTGAGCCGGTCGTCGCTGTACTTTTTGTTCCCGGTGAACTTGATGTCAGTCAACCGCGGCATCGCCTGCACGACATAGGTTAACACCAGCCCCTCGTCCTTGCGCTCGGAGCTGACGCGGATGTTGTAGAACAATCCCGTGGCGTACAGATTGCGGATGTCCTCGTCCACGGTCCCGGGCAGATAGGCATCGCCGGAACGGACATGGATATTGGCGCGGATCAGGTCATCCGCCACATTGGCAGGGCCGACGTGCTGAATCTCCACCCGGGCGATTTTGCCACCCGTAGTCTGTCCCCAAGCAACGGGGAGCAACGCGAAGATTGCGCAAAGTCCGCAGGCACGAAGCAAGGCTTTCATCGGAGCTTATTCGCGGGGCACGTCTTCGTCACTGACTTTGGCGGCGCTTTCAAAGCGGGTATAAGATTTCAAAAACGTCAAATTTACATCGCCGGTCGGGCCGTTGCGTTGTTTCGCAATCAGCAGGTTGACCGGCACACCATCATGTTCTTCGGGCATGGGCGCGTCTTCATCGTCGCCCGCACTCGGCTTGTAGAGCAGACCCACGAGGTCGGCATCCTGTTCAATCGCGCCTGACTCGCGCAGGTCAGACAACCGCGGCTTACGGCTCTTGTCTTTCTCCAACTCGCGGTTCAACTGGCTCAGCACGATCACGGGAACATTTAGTTCCTTGGCCAGCGCCTTGATGCCGCTGGAGATTTCGGAAATTTCCTGCTGCCGGTTCTCTTGGGCCCGGCGCGAAGTAGAATGGAGAAGCTGCAGGTAATCAACCACAAAAAGCTTGATGCCATGCTGTTGCCACATGCGCCGCGCCCGCGCCCGCATTTGCAAAATGGAGAGCCCCGGCGTGTCGTCAATGAACAGCGGCGCATTCGAAAGCCGCCCGGCGGAAGTGGTCAACTTCGGGAAGTCAGACTCGGACATGAACCCCTCCCGGATGTTCCGCAGGTTCACCCGCGCATTCGAACACAGCGTGCGCAACACCAGCGACTCCGCCGTCATTTCCAGACTGAACACCCCCACCGGCACCTTCTCATTCATCGCGATGTGCTCCGCGATGTTCATCGCCAGCGAGGTCTTACCCATCGATGGCCGCGCCGCCACGATGATCATTTCGCCGCCGTGCAATCCATCCGTCATCTTGTCCAGATCGGCGAAGCCCGTGCTCAATCCCCCCAACGATCCCTGCCGGCTGAAATAATTCTCGATCGTGCCAATGGCCTTGTTGACGAGTTGCTTCGCCGCCACTGCCCCACCCTGCACCCGCGACTCGCTGATTTGCAAAATGTCGCGCTCCACCTCGTCCATCAACACGTCCACTTCGCCCTCGAACTCGTAAACCTTCCCCACAACGTCCGAGCAAGCATGGATGAGTTTTCGCAGCAGATACTTCTCCTGCACAATCTCCGCGTAATAAGTCACGTTCGCGGCGGACGGCACCGCATCCTGCAACGCGTTGAGGTAAGGAATCCCGCCGATCTGTTCGAGCAACTGCCGGTCCTTGAGGCGCTGCTGCACCGTGATCACATCGATCGGCTCGCGCTGATCGTACATCTCCACCAAGGCCGTGTAGATGGTCTGGTGACGCAAATCGTAAAAGACTTCCGGCCCGGCCTTGAGCTTCTCGATGCATTGACCGAGGCAATCGTTCGGAGAAAGCAGAATGCAACCGAGCACGCCCTGCTCGGCCTCCGGCGCATGCGGGGGCAGGCGGTCGGTCTTCAGCGCATCCGCGGACGCTGCAGGTTTGCGCCGCCGCGCCTTCTTCAAATCCGCCAATCCGCCGGCACTTTCAGAAACAGAATCAATCACGCACCCAGAGGAGCCGATTTTTGGATGCGAATCAAACGCATCCGTGAAAAATCAGTCCACACGGAATTCCCAAACTTGTTCACAAGCGCACTTTATTGAAGCCGGGCGGCGCTCGCAGTCGGGCAAAGGTGAAGTGGGGGAGCGTGGTTGGACTTGCCCGGGAAAGGCCGGGAATTGCAGCGTGCTTCCACGGTTACTGTTCCACCCCGGCATTTCAAGATAGCAGCCCGTCTGGGGTGCCATGAGTGCGGCACGCTCTTCCTGAAAAACCGCGGGGCTGCTTGCTTGGGATCAAGCCGCTTCACCCGAGAGAGACTGTTCGCAGGAGAGTGTTGGGCAATCTCACCAGCGAAACTGCTCGATCAGAAAATTCAATCAGTTGAACCAACTGACCGATTTTTGACTCCGCGTCAGTTGCCGTTGGTTAAGCGAAAGAACCGGGCGGGACCGGTGAGCGGATGAAGCACGTGATTGGTGGCGCCCACGCCGTGCACGGGTTGGGTGACAAATGTCCAGCCATTGGTGGCGGTGGGATCATCGCTTGCGATCAGACGACAGCCGAGCTTGCGCTGCCAAGTCAGCCGAACGTTGTCGCCAGACTTCTGGACCTTGAGCGTGACCTCTGCCGGTTCAGCCATGATCGCAAAATCATCGAAAATGGCCGGAGCATAGTCGTATGCCGGCCGGGTTACTCGGACGCTCGCAAAGTTTGCTCCCGGCGGAGCCGTGGCGGTCAGGTGAAAAGTTTCCACCGGGTCCGTGGTAGCGGAGCGGATCGGCAGGACCAAATCCAAATTAGTGGCGTCCCCCACAGTGGCACTGTTCTGGTTGTTCGGATGCCATTGCAGGCTGATGGTGGCGGCTGCTTCGCTCCACGAAGCATCGCCACGCGCCAGGAACCAAAGAGTGTAAATTGTGCCAGCTTGGACGGGCGCGCGGGAGCCGGGAGCCGTTTCGAGCAAACCTGCCGTGCCTGAACCGCTGTAAATGTAGCCGAAATGCTCGCCTTGAAGATTTTCTGGTGATTGGTCGGCAGCAGCGCCAGCGTAACCATCGCCCGCGGCATCGAGAGTGATCAACCAACCTGGCAAGGCATCGGGTGAACCTTGAGGGAATCCCCAGCCGGGCGTGTAGTACGCCGTGTTGACCTCAAAGCCGGCGTTGTTGGTGAGAAGGTTTTGGGCCGGCGCCGGAACGAGTGCGGTTGCGCCAAAGAGCGCACTCACGAGCGCCAGGGAAGCGAGGTGGTTCATTAGTTGATTGCAGGGAACGTGCCGCGATTCTGGGTGATGAACAGCGCCGCAGCCTGGGAACGGCGGGCGACGTGCAATTTTTCCAAGGCGTTGCTCAAGTAGTTTTTTACGGTCTTGTCGCTGAGGCTGAGTTCGAGGCCGATTTCCTTGTTGGTCTTGCCTTCGGCCACCAAAGCAACCACGCGCCGTTCCTGGGGGGAAAGCAGGTCCAGCCGATTTGGCGTCGCGTTGGATTCTGGATTCTGTGCACGGCTCATCACTCGTCGGGTGACGTCCGGATCCAAAATGGATTTGCCGGCCGCGACATCGCTGATGGCCTGGATCAATCGTTCGGCTTGAATGTCCTTCAGGAGATATCCGTCCGCACCGGCGG
This sequence comes from uncultured Bifidobacteriaceae bacterium, assembly GCA_964456685.1. Lineage (GTDB taxonomy): Bacteria > Verrucomicrobiota > Verrucomicrobiia > Limisphaerales > JADLHS01 > CAYWCK01. Next base: position 7,043 of record CAYWCK010000095.1, read on the forward strand.
CAATGGCATCAAAGACGAAATCGTCGGCGGCATACGAGGTCAGCACCAGGACTTTGGTCTCGAGGTCCATCTGTTGAAGACGCCGGCACACTTCGATACCACTGCCGTCGGGAAGGCGAAGATCAAGTAGCAGAAGATCGGGCTTCAGTCGGGCGACGGCATCCAGCGCGGTCGCGGCATAACCAACTTCGCCGACCACTTCAAACTGTGGGTAAGAACTGAGCAGCGTGCATAGACCGAGCCTGGTGATGTGATGATCTTCCACAATCAACAAGCGGATGGGCTTGGTTTCAGTCTGGGTCATGGTGGTTCCGTGCCGGAACAGTGATTACGATACGACATCCTTGGCCCGGAGACGAGATGATTTGCAAGTCCGTCCCAGCGGCGCTGGCACGGGTCGCAAGGTTCCGCAGCCCCTGCCCCGGGCCGGCGACATTTTTGGGATCGAAGCCCACCCCGTCATCCTGAATCGACAGGCGAATTCCGGTGTCGACGGTCTGAAGCGACACGAGAATATGGGAGGCCCGGGCGTGCCGGAGACTGTTGCTGATGGCCTCCTTGGCAATATGCAGGAAGTGGGTGGCTTGCGTGGAGGTGAGACAACTGACACTGGCGGAGTCGATTTCGAATTGAACGGGAGCCGAGCTTTCGCCGCCCAACAAGGCCAGGGATTTGAGGGCCGCCTTGAATTCTGTGCCGCTGAGCGCCTTGGGCTCGAGTCCGGAGATGAAATTGCGGACCGCGCCGATCGTTTCGTTAAGCATGTGAATCGTGGTAGCCAGCCGCGTTTCAGCTTGCGCCGGGGCGCGGCGGATCAGCCGCAGGCAATCCTCTAATCCAAGGCCGGCCGCATAGATGGACTGAATAATGTCGTCGTGCAAATCGCGCCCGATCCGTTCGCGGGCTTCCACCGAGCGGCGCAGTTCGAGTTCGCTTTGCTCCATCCTTTTGGTGAGCGCTGTTTGCAACTCGCGCAAGTATTCCGTTCGTTGGTGCTGTTGTTGAATTATAACCAAGGCGACAACCAATCCAATGCCAGCCAGAACGGCGAACGTGGCAAGGGTGGGAAGCAGGTAACCATGGGCGGCAGCTGGTAAACCGATGACCTTTACATCCGCGGAGGAGCGGAGGAGCAGAGTGTCCGGAAAGTTGCCTTCCGGTCCTGAATCAAATCGCGCGATGCCCGTCAGGCTCAACGTGCAGTCCGCCTTCAAACCATTGAGGATTGTTTCGGGCTCGGGAGCGATCAACTGGGCGGTCAACAACCGGCCGCTGGCCTGCACCGCAAGGCCGACACTGTTGGAAGTAGCCACCCGCCCCAGGAAGCGAGCAGTGATTTCGATGAGGCGGTTGTTGTTGCGGCGTTGAAAAACCTCCTCGGGCGGTACGCTCACCGGTTGTGCAGGCGAATCATTGGCGAGAATTCGGAGTTGGGCATCCTCAAGACGCAACGATTCCAGAATCGGTGAGGGATAGCCAGTGGCTTCGACCACCGTGCCGACAATCAAACTCTCCGGCGGCTTGGGGCACAGAATTTCCACGCCGCCAGTGTTGTCTTGCACGAATACGCCCACACCGGGGCGACTGAGCGTGACCGTACCGCGAACTCTGACGCATTCCGGCCGCAAAAGCCGGAGATCACGACCAGTCAATTCTGCGATTGCATGGACTTTGGCGGCTGGCTCGTCTGTCGGGGAATGCAGAATCTTCAAGTCAGCTATTGAATTAGCGTAAACTTGGAATGCTTCGATCTTACCTCCGAGATCGACCCGGGCAACCACGACACCTCGAATCCGCACAAAACTGCCAACTAAATTCGACTCGGCATCGCCTCCCCCCCGGGCGATCCAGACCTGGGTGCGGTGAGGTGGATCCGCAACATCCAGGAGCAATCGGTTGTCAAAAGTTTGTTGGGAACGAACAACGCCCTCCAACTCAACCCACTGAGCGTCGAGACCACCATATTGGATTTGTGCGTGAGAGACTGGTTTGGGGAGTACCGTTGGGCCGGAGTCTACAAGCTCGAATACCGGTGAAATGATGATCGGGCTATGGCGGCCCTGTTCTGCCTTGCCTGAAACCCGGACGGCGTGCCCCGCACGTAAGGAAAGCCGGTCCCCAGTGTGATAAACGAAAACTCCGCCCGTCTCATCTTGGACAAAAAGAACCTGGCCGTGATCATAGCAGGTCACAACGCCCTGAATTTGCACCAGCGGGTTGGTCTGGGCCTGCTCAGGTCGGAGCCGGAGTATTTGAATGGCGTTGGTGAGTGTTGGGATGGTGCGGATCCCTGACGACACCTTCTCGGGCTGCGGGAAGTTCGCGGCAAGCAAGGTTGGATTTTCCGCAAGGTGTAGCCAGAGTGTAACGAGGAACGCCAGCCCCCACGTTTGCAATGGAAAAGACCCTCGTGAGAAACTCAAATATGAACTGTTGGTTGCCAAAGCGCTTCGAATGCTTGGAAGTCTAGTTCGCACGGCTCTATTTGCAAGCAAACCATATCACCCCATAAACGTGGCCAGATAGCCCTAGCCAGGTAGTCCAGGCCACTTCCAGCCGTGAAACAGTGGTTGAGCGCTTAGGCGTCCGAGGCTCAAGTTTCAGCAGGCAACCGGATCGATCCCCCTAGCGTAGCTCTCCTGACGTAACCAATGGATGATTTTCTCGGGCTCATCTCCGCCGACTTTGACATCTTCGGCGACGTCGATTTGTCCACGCAGATCATATGCATTTCGGATGCGACGCCAGTAGGAGTCTTCAAGAATGTCCTGGAGCATGAAGGTAATTATCCGCTGCCCGACTTCGAATTGAACCAGATGCGGAAGGTTGGCTTCGGTGTACGCAGGCAAAACGGACTTCTTGCCCAGTCGGAAGAACACCGTATGGCGGTGGCCGGAAACCTTCAATGCCGGATAAGTGACGGTGATCGGCGTTCCGTTGGTGCTTTGAGTTTGCAGATTGGCCATGGCGAAGGGGCGCGTTCCAGGAGACCGTGCTTTAAGTTTGCTCGACGACTCGTGCGGAGATCTCGAGTTTGCTCCCCTCATTACTGCGGAAAGTGCGGAGAATCATGTTGAAGGCATTCCGCGCTTCCGGGGACTTCTCCTGCGGGGCAAAAAGGGTGAATTCCAGCACTCCCGCTGCGGACGGTATCAATGCCACACAGATGACGTGCTCCACCCCGCCTTTGTTATAGCGCAGGTTCAAGGCGGAACCGGTTTTCCCCGCCACTGACTTGGGATTCTCCTCGACACATCTGGCTTCGGGAAAACGGTTCAGCGTCAATGCCCGCGCTGCGTTCAAGTCTTCAAGGTCTAAGCCGGCTGCATTCGTGAGAATACGAAAGGTCAGGAAGAAGCTGAATGCAGTCGGCGTTACTTCCACCTTGGTCTGCTCGGTTTGAATCCTCAGGCCCTGTGGCGCAACGAAGACGAACTCGTTAGTGCCAGCATTAATCAGCACTCGCCGGATTTGTTCCCACCCGACGGTTTCGCCGCCGCACACCGCGACTTTTAGCGGGCACGGTTCAGCAGTCGGGTACTCCTTGAGATCTGCCCCAGCCAGCGCTGGCAGCGCAAATTGCAGGGAAAGTAATATCGCGGCTGTAAATGACCGGGTGAAATCAGGGTGTGACATTGTAGGTAAGCGTGTTGGGTGGAGCGACCGCCCAATTTACGCGAATGGCCGCCAGGACGCAGGGAATGCCGGGAGGCACTTTGTTATAGTCGAGAAAATTTGAATCATAACTGAAGTGACGACTGGGAGCAGTGTAATAACTCCCGCTTCCGGGGGTGACGAATTGCCCGGTCGCCTTCGTGCTGTTGAAAAGATTGATGATGGAAGTGTTTAACCAGACGTGGCGGCTCGAAGTCCAATTCTCCAGCAAGCGCGGCAGGTTATGGACCCCGCCGCTAAACGTGGCACTGGTGCTGCCGGAAGACGGTTTGATGCCACTGAGAATGGCGGCGTTGACCGTGATCGTCGAACTCGGGTTGGGACCGGTTGAGCTCGCAGTGAAACTCGTCGAATCAACCCAACTGGAAGAGAGCAGTGTCAAGGCATCAGACATCAATGCGCATGGCTTGGCCTCGGTTGTATTGGTGGTCGCCAAGTGCGATGCGTTCGGGCAGTTGTAATCGCCCTTAACATAGAGAGGATTGGGAGTAGCGACACTCCAGCCGCGCCCGCCATTGTCGGGTACCGTTGAGCCATTTAAGAGCCTAACTCCAGGCAACTGGCTCGAGCTGTTCGTTCGACAGTTGGCAACATACAAAATGGTCGGATAAGTGGCAGAGGCGGCCGGGAACTTTGTCAGGATACTCGAGTTCGTCGAAGTCCACTGCCGGTATTTGCTAACGTCAATATCTGTTACCAGCACAGTTTTGTCCTCGCGTTGGTCAAGAAAGGTATTGGTCAGCGTCAGAAAGGGGAAATTGGTGCTGAGTTGAGTTTGGACCTTGGCCCAGGTGGAAGTTGGCGACCATGTTTGCTGCAAGGTGATGGGAGTATCTTCACCCGGCACTTGGTAGGCGCTGGGCGAAGCCTGAATTTTAACCGTGACCGAGGTGTTGCTGACAAGCAGGACGACCTGTGCCTGATTGTAGAGAAGTTGCTGCCCGGCGACTGATCCCGGCGTCACGCCGGCGGCGGGAAAATCGATCAGGCTGTGCGTATTGGTCATGTTGATGGAAATCGTCACGGAGGGAACGTTGGTCTTGTAATCGGGGTTTCCCGCAAAGGTAACATTTCCGGGAAACGACCACGGGCCTTGGCCGTTATTCTTAGGTGCGCCAACTGTGCTCGTACTGGTGACCGTTCCGTTGAAAGTGAGCGGGGAGCTGCTGCCCACGTAAATCCCGCCATTTGCGTGCGTGCGACCGTTCACAGTCATGGGCGCACAAGTGCTGAACTCCAGCAGGCCATTGTAGAAGATCGCGTATTGGGTCAGGGGAAGCATGGCTAGCAGCACGTCCTCTTGGACGGCGTTGGTCATGGCTGTGTACGGCCCCGAGGTTGGGGTAACGTTTGCCAGCACGCGATAGACTTGGGCATTTTTGGCGAACATGCCTGGGTACTGCGACGGCAGTGGACCGGTGAAATCAGCGAGTTTGCCGACGTAAATTCTATTCAAATTGCCCTGGCCATCGGAAAATCGAAATTTGCTCCAGTAAGGGTGCTCATTTGCGCTGGGGACATTGGTTCTGTAGAGACCGAGGTTGGCACTAACCGCCCCGAGGCCATAACCTTGGAAATCATATGTCAGTCGGGCAACGATCTTCTCGACGGCCGCCTCCGCGGCGTTGACGTTGGCAACGTACTGGTTGTTCCGATCGTTTTGCAGCGCGACCGTCCCGGTGCGTTTCATCGTGGCGGTCAGAACCAGCAGGCTGGCGGCACTGACCACCAAGACCATGATCAGCGCATGGCCTGCCTCTCGAAATTTGGCTCGCTTGGGAATCATATTTATGGTCCGTCGGGGACGTGGGAGGTCAGTCGAAATTCCATTTTGTACGAGTCATAAAGGTAGCCCGGGCCAACTCTCGTCAGGGGATACTGGAACTGACAAAACTGCATGACCACATTGACCACTCCCTTGTGGGTGAGGTTGGTGAGCGTGTCACCCCGGTAATTCTCCGCCCGAAAATACATGGTATTGGTCAGGCTCTGGGCAATCAGTTGCGTACTGGCCGCCCCACTTTTCAACCGGCGCAGTTCACACCTCGCCGTGTCGAAGAAGTAGAGTACATACCTGTTCGTGTCCGTCGTCAGGTTGATGCGAAGCGCGTTTCCTTGTTGCGCCGTACCATTGGCGATCGGCGTGAAACCAGATTGGTTACCATTGCCCACCTGCCAGATTTTCGCCGAACGCACATCATCGGCGAGCAGGTTAAAGCTGCGCCGTGAAGAATCGCTCGCGCCAAGCTTGCTATTAGCAAGTTGATCCTGTCGTAAGGCAAAAAGGTGGGTGTACACCAACCCGATCGTCACGAGACTGAAGAGGGACATCGAGACCATGATTTCCACGAGCGTCAAACCGCGCTGTCTGCGTTTGCCGAGCGTCGCGCACCACGAATTCTTGAAGCCGTGTTTCCTCATAAATTACTCGCGTCCACGTTGTCCGGAGCAAAGTAGGTGACGACGGTGTTCGTCTGCAGTCGGACACCTCCATAGGCGCGGAAAATCCATACTGTATCCACCTGAACCATTTGTAGCCGCACGCCCGGCGAACCGGTGATGTTGTTTAGTTGGGTAATGGTAACAAAGTTAGTGGCCATGATTGAATTCGTGCCCGCAATGGGGAGATCAAGGACTGCGGCGGAATAACCCCTGCCGATGCCGGTATTGGTATTGTAGCTCCATCCAATCAGGTTGAGATTCGTCATCTCGTTTTTCGCAATGGTATTGTCCCAAACCGCCGAGCGCGCCTGCTCCAATTGCTGGATTGCCAGTGCTTGAGCGGCCAGTGATTGGCCTGACCATTCGGCGCGCTTGGTCATTTGGACACTCGAACTGAGGATCCCCGCAAACACTACCCCGGCAATCGCGATGGCGATCACCACCTCGGCAAGCGTAAAAGCCGACGCCCTCCTCTGCTGGCTGAGGGCCTTGTTTGATCCAAGTTGGCGCATCTTTTCCTTATCGACGGGAACGCAAACGCCGGTTCTTTCACACGCAACCTATCGGCTCACTCGTAAGCCAACTGCGTATTGCCTGCTGGCGATAGCACACCCGCACTCCAAGTCGGGTTTAGGAGCATCTTGATGCATCCAAAAGGCCGACCCGATATGGCACTAGCACCAGTAGTGCCATATAGCCTTATAGCACCGTAAGGCGTCGCACCGCATTAATCCTGCTTGGATTTTGGAATCTCCGTTGGTCCATGCGTCTCACTTAGTAACTGGGTGTCTATTTTTTGGAAAACTCAGGAACTCCTACAAACTTGGATTAGCGTGGACCGCCAACCGCACGGAAAGATTTTGAATCTAGGGCCACTGAAACCAACGAATTGATCGATTGCCTTGAAAATAAATAGCGCCGAAAGAGCTGTGCGCCTTCAAATCAAACGCGCGGGAGTAGTGGGCGAATATACCTCCCAGAGTCCGAGAAATCATGTTCCAGACACCTCGTTTACGGAACCAACTTCGCCCGGTAAAACCGCCAAGGCAGCAGCAGCGCATTCGTGTCGGCAAACCCGAACGGCGAAGCTTCATCAATGAGGGGGAGCCAGTCGGTGAGATTCGTTGAGCCTTCGATGCGATAAATCCGGCCGGGCGAGCCGGTGACGCCGACACAAAATGTACCACCGTTTCCGAGGTAGCCCGCCAACACGGGATCGCTGACGCGCAGTCGGAAAAATCTCTGCGTATCCGAAGCCAGCAGCGTGTTTGTAACGGGACTCAAGACGCCGGGCAGATCGTAATACGGGCCGGAGAGGTTCGTGGCGGTTTGCAGCATGAACTGGCCGCTCCACTT
>CAYWCK010000096.1:0-14443 GCA_964456685.1 uncultured Bifidobacteriaceae bacterium
CGTGCGATTGCCAACCGCGACGTTGCAGCGGAAAGAACCGCCGTTTCCACCGATCGTCAGGTTCAGATTCGTGCCGACAATCGGCTTGGCCGTCCAGGTCCAGGTGCCGCTGGCTTCGAGGTTGATGCGCGCATCGGCAGTCAATGTGGCTCCGCCGCTCCAACCGTTGGCCTGCGGCGGCGCCGAGCCGGTGCAGCGCAGCGCTCCCGTGTTGCCCACGCCAGTGCCGCTCAGAATTACCGGCTCGCCCACGGCGGTCGTTGAAGTCGTCCGTAAGGCCGCGCCATTGCTCACGATGGTGGGCGAAAGTGTGCTTCCCAGCGCGGTCGCGGAGGAAAACTGCAGCGTGCCTTCGGTGACAACCACCGGGCCGCCAATAGATGCATTTGCGCTGCTGAGCACCAAAGTGCCCGCGCCCGCTTTCGTGATCTGGCCTGTGTCATCGCCGCCTTCCAAGGCCATGGCAATGGTGCTCGTCAATCCACTCCCAATGGTGATGATTCCTTTTCCCGCGACGCCCCCGCCGATGTTCAACGAAGTGCCACCGCTGAAGGTGACCGTGCCTTCTTCGACCGTCAGCGTGCCGGCAGTCTGGCTGGTGTCCACCGTGACCGTAAATGTGCCCGTGGCATCCGTGCCGGCGGAGAAGACCGCGTCGTTACCGCTCGACCAGAAGACCCCGGCCGCCGCGCCCGCTGCATCGGTGGACCAGTTGGCGGAGACGCCCGTATCCCAGATTCCTGCCGGAGTCGCACCGCCCGCTCCGGCGGTGGCGCCGTCCAAGTCCCAGTAATTTGTTGCTGCCGGCACGGCCGCAAGTCCGATCAACAATAATAAAGCGGCTGTGGCGAGTTGGATTTTAGGTTTCATTTTTTGACTGGTTTGGAAGCCGTCGAGGAGGTGGCGGGCGACCCAGCCCGGCGCTGCACTTTACGAGTGCGATCCTGCAACAGCTATAGCCACCGATTTGTTGCGGCAGGACAGGACAGCAGTGTCACAAAAGTGCCTGTGCAAACCGGGGGCTGATGTTGAACTCGTTATTAATCGTTGAGCAGCTTAAGTCAACGCCCATTCGCCTGGTGACGGTTGTCTAAAAAGGAGACCAGTCGCTCGGTCGGGCTGGCCGATGGGAATGAAACTCAGTGGAGCATCCGCGATTCAATTCTCGGTGGGGCGGCATACGCTTGCAGGCACTCCAGTTCCGAGAGGATTTCCTTCACTTCGACAAACTCGCCTTTGCGTTCCCGACTGCGGAGCCCGGTGATGATTACCGCCATCAACTCGATGGTCTCGCTCAGCGGATAGGGGCGTTGGCCGGTGCGGAGAAATTCCACGAACGCCACGAGTTGATTGCGAAATGCGGTGTAAGTATCCCAGCACGTTACGGCCAGATTTCCTTTCGTGCCGAACACGTGCAGCGAGCCGTAGCTGCCGACGGCGTCGTAAATGGCGGCGAGATTCACCTGCACACCGCTCGCGTGCGTGATGTAAGCGATGTCTGAACCGGGGCGGCTTTCCGTGCGCACGCCGAGGAAGCCCGGCCCGAGAATCGGCCAGATGGCTTCGAGCGCGTGGATCGCATATCGTTCCCACGTCTTGCTCGTGCAGGTGGTGATCCAGCGCAACTCACCGAGCTGCGCCTTCTGCCGGAGAATTTGCTTCGTCTCCGGCGCGTAACGCATGTTGCTGCTCGAGAGAAAAACTTTTCCGGCATTGTGCCAGCGAATGAATTGGTTCAAGTCCGGCACGTTGATCGCGAGCGGCTTGTCCACGAACACGGGCAGGCCGGCCTCAAAGAACGCCTTGGAACGCCGCACATGTTCATGGCCGTCGTCGGTGCCGATGATCACCGCGTCCACCTTGCCGATCACGTCTTCCGGTTTCGCGACGACATTCTCAATCTTGCTGGCGGCGGCGATCTTCGGCGCGTCGGCAGGATCGTCGGTCCAGACATGCGTCACGCGTGCGCCGAGAATGCGCATGGTGTTGAGCGGCACTTCGGCGAGATATTGCGGGATGACGGGGAAAGGACACTTCGCCATCTCCGCCGGGTTGTAGCCGTTGACGATGGCCGACCAAGAGTAAGGATGGCCGTTGCCCTCGATCATGCCGAGCATGGCGAGACGGATTTCAGGTTTCTCGATTTTCATTTCTGGTTTTGTGTTTGCTCGCGCTTCGTCGGGTTCAAATGCTTGTTCTATTCGTAAGGCTCTCCCTCACCCTAACCCTCTCCCGCTGGGAGAGGGAACGGCGTTGCCGCATCCTCTGGATTTGCGGAAGTTCGCTCGGCTAATCCAATCGCAGGATTTCGCCAGAGACGGCGGAGAATTCTCCCTCTCCCAGCGGGAGAGGGCAGGGGTGAGGGGGGGGGGAGGTTCACGATCATTTAACTTAGCGCGGAAATCTGCACATCACCGAATCTCCACCGCCTTGCCCGTCCGCCACGATTCCAGCGCGGCGAGGTTGAACTTCAAAGTCTGGGCTGCTTCAGGGACCGTGCACATGTCACCGGGCTTGCCGTCTAGCATGCCGTCGAGGAAGTCGTTCGCCTGTGACACGAACATATCGTCGCGCTCCTTCAACGTCGCCGCCTGATACTGCCAGGCCTCCGCGCCGCGCGGCCACTTGGCCCAACGTTGTTCGTGCGACTCAAACTTCAGGCTGCCGTTTTCGCAATGCACGAGAAACGTGGTTTCGTTCGGCGGTTGAAACTGGTTGTGCGAGTAACTGACCAACACATCGCCGTTGCGTGCGACGGCATTCACCGTGTCTTCGACGGTCACGCCTTCGAGAGCTTGGTGCGCGGCTTCACAAAACACGCGCGTGGTTGGGCCGACGAGCCATTCGACGGTGTTCACGTTATGCGTCATTGAATCTTGGATCGCACCACCGCCGCTTTCGTGGCGCGTGTAATAAATTTCGCGATACGCCGGGCGGAAAGTCGGGAAATGCTGGCCACTGGTGACCACGGCTTGCAAAGGCCGGCCGAGTTCACGGCGTTTCAGACAATCGCGCAATGCTTTGACGCCCGCGTGAAAATGCCAGGTGTAACCCACGCGCACGAATTTGCCGCTGGCCGTCACGGCCTGCACCAAGTCATTCACACCTTCCAGACTGATGCTAAGCGGTTTTTCGATCAGCACGTGCAAGCCGCGTTTGAGACAATCCATCGCCATTGCGACATGCATCTGCGCCGGCGCGCATATCACCACCGCATCGTAACGCCCGCCTGCCCAAGCTTCCTCCAGCGTGGCGAAGCCCGGCACGTTGTAGGTGGATTCTATGCGCTGCAAAATTTCGGCGCGTGGCTCGCACGCGACCGGTTCGGCGCGGCCGGTGCGTTGGAAGCAACGTAGATGGCGTTCGCCGATGCTGCCGCAACCGACCACGAGAATCTTTGGTTTCACGTGGCGAATTACACTGGTGGCCTACGCGCGAGGCAAGCTTGCATCGTAGGACAGGCGTCGCGCCTGTCTCTCTTCTTATATTGCCGCTTGCTGGCGAGAATCAATCCAGAGCGGGAACAGAGGAAATTGGAGACAGGCGCGACGCCTGTCCTACGAGTGCCCTGCCTAGGTCATAGACAAGACCTTCTTGGGCGCGACGGGTTGCCGGGGCCGTGAGCCCCAGACATAATTTGCAAACATGAGCCGACTCAAAACCTTGTTCGCCTGCTTTGTCTCGACCGCTGTCTTTGCGGCACAGCCGCCCACCATCGTGCCCACGCCACGCGAGGTGAAATGGTCCGCGGAAGTGCCGGCGAGCATCGCAAGTGATTCCGTGGCGATCGTTCTCGGTAAGCAGGCCACTGATCCAGAGCAACACGCTGCGTATCTCTTGGCCGAGTTCGTGCAAAAGCGCTTTGGCCAGAAGTGGCCAACGATTCGCGAAGGCGAAGAACAAGCCGCGCACAAGACGCTCGTGATTCTCGGTCAGCGCTCGACTTGCCAGAAGCTGGATGAGCTTTGCCGCAAGGCAGGCGTTGAGTTGAGTGCCAGTTCGCCCGGCCACGATGGTTACGTCATCGCGTCCGCGAACGAAGGCGGAAAACTCTGCGTGCTGATCGGCGGTTGCAATGCGCGCGCGGTGCAGTATGGCCAGGACACGTTCGCGCAAATGCTTCGAGCGAACGGCAAGAACCTGGATTGGGTGCGCGGCGCGGTGCGCGATTGGCCGGTGATTCCCTGGCGCGGCCGGCCGCAAACGGCGGTGCCGCATTATTTACGGCCGGGCGAACTGGATTTGTATGTGCTGTCGCGCGTGAACTTCATTGATTTGCGCAGCGGCATTTACGCCTACGAACCGGGCGAAAAGTTGAACAAGGAGGAAATCTCCGAAGCCATCAAGCAGGCGCACAAGCGCGGCATCATTGTTTACGGCTCGGTGAACACCGGCATTCCGGCAGCGGATTATCCGAAGGCGATGCAGACGTATCGCGAGATGTTGGAGCTGGGCGCGGACGGTTTGTGGCTGTCCTTCGACGACAAAGGTCCGGGCGAAGATCCCGTCGCGCTCACCAAGCAAGTGCTCGGACTCGGCAAGCAACACAACATCAGCGGATCGCTCATCGCCACCACGCCGCCGAAAGGTTCGTATCCGAAAATTCCCACCGACTTCAACAAGAAGATCATGGCGATTCCCGGAATGGAAACCGCGCTGTGGTTCTGGACGGCACCGCCCTCGGCGGAAGCGATGGCCGAGGCGAAATCCATCGGCATCAAAGTGCGCCCGAGTTGGTGGCACAACTGGCCGCGACTTTACACGGCGCAATCCTACACCGGCGTGCCGTCCATGGCGGTGGGCTGGAGTTCGCCCGACTACGGCTTGCTCGCGGCCGGCGGCGAGTTTCTCGAAGCCGTCATGCCGTGGGGCGGCAACGGCATGGGGCAACATTACGTCGTGCCCGTGATCAATTGGTGGGGCTGGAATCCCGCGGGCCACGATTGGGACGCGTTGCGCGGTCGCATTCAGAGCATCGTGTTCGGGCCGGAACAGGCGAAGGCGGCGATGCAATTCGATGACGACTTGCAGAAGCTCTTCAAACTTTTCAACTACTCTTACAAGGTCGCGGATGACTTGCCGTATTGCCCGCCGCGTTTGGAAAACCCGGCCAGCAACAAGGCCAAAGCCGAGGCGCTCTCCAGTGAGATGGACGGATTGCTGAAGAACATCGCCGCGGACGCACAAAGCCAGACCTTGATCGCGGAAAATGATTTGCAGAACAACTATCTCAAGCCGATGCGGCGCGAACTGGAGGCGCATCGTGCCGCGCTGACGCTGGCTTATCCCGAGGATTGGTGGCCGGCGCATCAACGGAAAATTCTCGACGCGCTCTACGCTGGCGACGATGCCACGGTAAACAAGTTGGCCGCGGAGAAGCGGGCGCAGGTTGAAAGCGAAGTCGCGAAAATTCAACAGACCTTGCCGGATTATCCGCACATGAAAGCGTACGTGAGTTGGTGGAAGCAGCGGGCGTCGCTCGACGCTACTGGATGGAAGGCGTTGGTGGAGAGCCGCAAGAAGGAACTGGCTGAGCGCGTGCAAAGTTACAGTCGGCAGATCATGTCGGACGGCGCGATGACCGACGCGTCGAAGTCGCCGCCCCTCGAATGGGGCATCGGCCGCTGGCAATCGAGCAATCGGCTGCTGGCCTCGGTGTTGCCCGCGCCGAACGACTATTTCTGGGGCAGTTGGATCGCGGGCCGGCATTCGCGCAAAGGGCTCGACATGGCGGTGTTCACGGCGGATCGGAAAATGCCCGGCACGCTCGGCGAGTATGCCGAACTGACCGCGAACATTCCAGTTTCGGGCGACCGCAACCGACTCGGTCTGCTGTTGTTTGCCAGCGCGACGAACAAGGATTTGTTTTCCAACACGATGATTCCTTTCCGCTGGGCAGATTATCGTTTCATGCAAGTCGTCTGGGGCGACAAGGTGCTATGGGAAGCCGACATGGGTCGCTTGCCCGGCAAGGGTGAATGGTTCATGGTGCGGCTGCCGCGCATTCCGGAGGACGTGAAGGAATTGAAGCTGCGTGTGCGTGTGGAAGACCGCCGAACCTCGATGAACAACTACACAATTTCCTACTTCGGCCCAATTCGTCTGATGGAGTTGCCTGAATGAAAACGAAATACTTTCTTAATCGAACTTCGGGATTCGTGCTTCAGTCGTTGGATCCGCTCGAAATTTCTGGCGACGGCGAACGCTTCCCCCTCTCCCAGCGGGAGAGGGCTGGGGTGAGGGAGGGCGAAGCGAAATTCTCAGACGCTTCACCGTATTCGAAATCATCGCGCAATTTGTGTGGCTCTCCCTCACCCTCAATCCCTCTCCCGCTGGGAGAGGGAAGACGCTGGTGGACGCCCTCGTTTCTCGGTCGGGTATCTTGCTTCGCCGGCTTTTTCGTGATTGCTGCGATGGCGGCGACGGTTTTCGCTGCCGACGCTCTCGACATCGGAAATCGCCGGCAGATTTTCATTGATAATAAATTCATCGCCACCTCGAACAACGTGCGTCTGGTCGTGCATCAGCCGCGCAAGACGGGCGAAAAGTCGATTGATCACGATCGCCCATGGGAACAGGGCGGACTCGGGCCGTATAGCTGCGTGCTGAAGGACGGTGACAATTACGTGATGTGGTATCACGCCATGGATTCCAAGCAGTGGGACTCCGGCCATACGAATGGCAGCATTTGCTACGCGACTTCCAAGGACGGCATTAAGTGGACCAAGCCAAATCTCGGTCTCATCTCCTACAAAGGTAGCAAAGAAAACAACATCGTCCTCGGCCACGGCGCGGGTGGAACTTTGCTCGGGCAGGATGGCATGATGGTTTTCATTGATCCAAACGCACCCGCCAGCGAGCGCTTCCGCATGGTCTGCCGGTTCGGCAACGACAACCTCGAAGGCATTCACAGCATCAACCTTTTTTCGTCCGGCGACGGCATTCATTGGAAGAGCACGCATCCGGCCATCGTGACTTATCGGCCCGAAACGAAAGGGCATCATCTCGATTCGCAGAACGTGATGTTCTGGGATGACGCGAAAAAGAAATACGTGGCTTACGTCCGGCGTAATATCAAAGACCCGCCGCCGCAAGGTCGCGCTATCGCGCGCGCGGAATCGGATCACCTCGGTGATTTTCCGATGGTGCAGGACATGCAATTCGTGGTGAAGCCGGACGCGCCTGACGCCGCCCACGGCGGCGCGGTGGTGGATTACTACAACAGCGCGGCGATGCGGTATCCGTGGGCGGACGACGCCTACTTCATGTTTCCGCAGGCCTATTATCACTACACGCCCGCGCTGCGCGACTTCGGCAAGGCGCGACCCGTGAACGCCGGCAGCCTCGACACGCAATTTCTCGCGAGCCGTGATGGCGTCAAGTGGGAACGCTACGACCGCCAGCCGTTCATTCCGATCGGCATGCGCGGCGAACCGGATTGTTACTCGGCGCGAATGATCTATGGCGTCGTCCCGGACGTGAGCGGTCGCGAAATGTTTTTCTACTATCGCGCGTCCGACTGGTTGCACGGCTGGGATCGCAACGAGAGCAACAAAAAGATTCTCACCGACGCCGGGCTCGGCGCGACGCAGGACGTGACATTCCTGAGCCGCGTGGCGTTGCGGCGGGATGGATTTGTTTCCGTCAACGCGGACTATCGCGGCGGAGAATTCACTACGCCGCCGCTCAAGTTCAGCGGCAACAGTCTGAAGTTGAACATCAACACGACCGCCACGGGTTGGGCGCGCGTGGCGATCCTGGGTGCGGAGGGCGAACCGATTTCGGGGTTCACGCTGGATGATTGCGACATCATCCACACTGCGAATGAAGTCAATCACGTCGTGAAGTGGAAACGCCAGACGGACGTCAGTTCGCTGGCCGGCAAGCCCGTGCGGCTGCGTGTTTCTCTGAAGAACACCGAACTCTACGCGTTTCAATTTCAATGAAAGCAATCAGGCTGGCGTGTTCCCGTAGGACAGGCGTCGCGCCTGTCTCGGATAATCTTTTGAAACAATTAGCAACAAATTCGAGCCTGCGAGATTTTCGAACGACTCTCCCTCACCCCGACCCTCTCCCGCTGGGAGAGGGCGAATTGTTCGCGGTCGCTGGTGAAATGAGGCAGCGGAGTTCATTGGCACAGTTTGCGATTAACCAGAGCGCACGAAAGCTGTCTCCCTCTCCCAGCGGGAGAGGGATCAAGGGTGAGGGAGAGCCGAGCGAAAAGCACCAGCGCCCGAACCTTCTGAGCTTCTTCCTCTTGGTTTTCTTGTCAGCTCTCACGTCATCAATTGCCGCTACTCACGAAGCTCTCGACATCGCCAACCGCCGCCAACTTTTCCTCGACGACCGCTTCTTCGCCTCGGCATCCAACGTCGAACTCGTGGTGCATGAGCCGCGCAAGACCGGCGAGCGCACGATTGTTCCCGACAAAGCATGGGAACGCGGCGGCATTGATAACTATTCCTGCGTCATCGAAGAGAGCGGCAATTATCACCTGTGGTATCCGAGCGACGGTGGCCTTTGCTACGCGAAATCGAAGGACGGCATCACTTGGGAGAAACCGAATCTCGGCCTCGCCACTTTCGAGGGCAGCCGCAATAACAACATCGTCCTCGGCAATGGTGCGGGCGGTTTCACCAACGTCATCAGTTCGGAGGGAATGATCTTTCTCGATCCCAAGGCGAGCCCAGCGGAACGATTTCGTTACGCGACCCGGATTTCGGACGACTACAAGCACACGGCGATCTTTTCTTCGCCCGACGGCATTCACTGGAAGCTTACGCACAAGAAAGTCCTGAGCTTCACGCGCGACGACAAACGCCAGCATCTCGATTCGCAGAATGTAATTTTCTGGGACGACCGGCTGAACAAGTACGTCGCCTACATGCGGCGCAATCAATTCCAGCCCGGCATCCGCGGTCGCAGCGTGGCGCGGAGTGAATCGGCCACGCTGGACGGATTCGCGGAAGTGCAGGACTCGCCAATCGTGCTCGAAACCGACGCGCTCGATGTTGCGATGGGCGGCAAGCCGGCGGTGGATTACTACACGAGCGGCGTCATCAAGTATCCGTGGGCGCAGGATGCCTACTTCATGTTTCCGCAGGCGTATTTTCATTACATGCCCGGGCAACTCGCCGAGTTTCCAAAAGCCGTGCCGGTCAACGCCGGTCCACTCGACACGCGTTTTGGCGCGAGCCGCGACGGCGTGAAATGGCAGCGCTTTGATCGTCGTCCGTTCGTGCCGCTGGGGATGAAGGGTGACTTTGACAGCAAAGCGACGCGGCTTTTTTATGGTCTCGTGCCGTCGCTGAACGGCAGGGAAATTTATCTGTATTACGTGGGCGGCGACCAGTTGCACGGCTGGAATCGCGATGAGAAGAACAACCGCCTGCTGATGGACGCGGACCTGGCGCCCACGCAAACCAATTCGCTGATCAGCCGTCTCGTGTTGCGTCGCGATGGATTCATCTCCGCCCGCGCCGCCTATTCCGGTGGCGAATTCACCACGCCGCTCCTGAAGTTCTCCGGCAAAGAACTGGCTTTGAACGTGGACACGTCCGCCGCCGGCTTGCTGCGCTGCGAACTCCGCGATGAAGCCGGCAAGCCCATCCCGGGATTCACGCTCGCCGACTGCGGCGTGATCCACACGGCAAATGAAACTGACCGCATCGTGAAGTGGCGTGGGCAAACCGACCTGACCAAATTCGCCGGCCAGCCCATCAAACTGCATTTCGTGTTTCGCGATACCGACCTTTACGCGTTTCAATTCCGCTGATTCAATTCACCGATGAATACCCCCGAGTCTTTGCCCGAGAACCTCGCATCCACCCGGCGCCAGTTTTTGCGTCGCGCCGGTTTTTCCCTTGCCGCCGCCGCGTTTGCGCCCGCCCTGCTCGCGGCCGAGAAGTCGGCCAGCGGATCGAGCATCATTGATTTCGAGCGCAGCTTGAAAAAGATGCGGGCCGATTTCTACGGCCATCCGAAGGTGGACATCCTTGGCGAAGGCTTTCGGCCGGTTGGCGGTAAGATCGCCGATTTCGCCACGGCGCGTCACAATGGGCGCGATCATTTCTTTTACATCGAGCGGCGCTTGCAGGAAGGCACGCCGTTTTATCCGGGCCACGAAATTTATTTCGGTCACGCCTCGACGGCGGATTTCTTCAACTGGGAAGTTCACGACCCGGTCATGGTGGTGCGTGAGAACAGTTGGGAGGAGGCGCACGTTTGGGCGCCGGTGATCATCAAGGAGCGCGGCGAGTTCATCATGGTTTACACCGGCCTGAACCGCCACCTCTCACAAAACATCGGGCTGGCTTCGAGCAAGGACCTGTTCAATTGGACACGCTGGAAGACCAACCCCATTTCGCCGGCGAAAGGCCGGTCGTGGGCCGATTGGACGGAAAAGGACATATCCAGTTGCCGCGATCCTGACCTGGTGAAGCACGACGGTCGGTGGTGGATGATTTACACGGCAAACACGAAAGAAGGCGCGGCGTGTCTGGCGCTTTCCAGTTCGGCCGATTTGAAGCAGTGGAAGGATCACGGCCCGGTAATCGTCGGACCGACGACGGGCTACGAACCGAATCTCGGCGGCGGCCACGCGCAGGGAAGTTTTGAATCGTCCAAGCTCCTCCGCAAAAATGATCGCTGGTATTTGATCACGAAGACGCCGAGCCGCGACAAGAGCGCGCGCACCTGGGCGATGACGAGCGACCGCATGGACAAGTTCAGCATGGACGGCATGTGGCCATTCTGGAAGGAGGGCGTCTGCCTCGAAGTCGTGCGTGAACAGGGCAGCAAAACGCTGTTCGCGGCCATGGTCGCCGGCTTCCTGAAATTCGGCGAGGTGGATTGGTCTGAACCCAAGCCCAGCGTGAAGAAAATCATTGACCGCGAAACGCTGGAGCGGTGGAACAAAGTCTGACTTGCTCGTCTTGGCGCCGCTGGCCAGTTACTTCGCGGCCAGCGGTAACGGCTTGGGACTTTCGCTGACGAACTTCAGCGCTTCGTTCACCAGAATCTCACCGGTGCGTTCGCCGAGACTCGTTTGGGAGACGTAGTTGTAACGCTTGAAGCTGCCGAAATCCTCTTTCGTGAGCATGTAGCCGTAGGCGTCGTTCGTCAGACCGAAGAGCAGGTTGTGCTCGCCGCGCATCTTGCGCTTGAGATAGAAGCCGATGTTCGGCAAGGCCTCGCCGGGAATCGTGAGGATCTGCGCATTGCCGATATTGATTAAGTTGAACTGCGTGGTGACGCTGTCTGCACTCGCGCCGGGCGAGTTGGGCAAGGCCTTCAACAATGCCTTCATCAACGGCGAGTCCACCGGAAAGGTCAAGGCGCGCGCGGCACAAAAAATCTTCGGCGACTCCTGCTTCGGCGCGTCGGCGACGATGCGCAGCGCTTCGTCGGCCAGTAATTTGCCGATGCGCTGGCACTCCTCCCAACTCCGCGCTTCGCGGCCCTCGGGCCGGCGATTGTCCGCCGTCACCATGCCGCCCTGGGCGCTGTTCATGAAGATGCCCACGCCGCCACCTTTCGCGGCGAGTTCATCGTAAAGCGGGCCGACGAGGTCGGGGCTGCAAAGACCGGCATCGCTGCCCAGCACCTCAGGATGCACGGCGTAATTCACGAGCGTGGCCAGGACTTTCCCGTCCTTATCGAGCGCCTGGATCACATGGCAGCGTGGATCGTAAAGCTGATCGGCGTAATAATTGTAGGCGATCTTGCCCTTCGCTTCGCCGGTCGCAATTTTAAGCGACGCAGGTTGCAACTTGCCGGCAGCCTCCGTGATGGCTTCGGCGAGTTTGATGCACACCATTTCGATGTATTTCATGTCGGCGGACGTGCCGCCCTTGCCATTTGGAAAGCCGTAACAATCCGGCGCGCTGTGCGCGTGCGTCGCGCCGATCATGATGTTCTTGGCCGGCACATCTTTCACCGCCGCGCGGACCTTGTCGCACAGCGGTCCTGGGAAACCGAGTGAATCCACGCTGCAAATCGCCACGCGCGTGCCATTGTCGTCGAGCACCAGCGCGCGCACGGTCAACTCGCCCGCTTTGGCCTTGGGCATGTTGCCGGGACCGACGCCGCCGATAATCGGTAGCAGGGGATCGGGAGTAACAACTCGTGTGGCGATGGCGGCGCGGAAATCAGCGAACGAGTTCAGCGTGGCAAAGAGCAGGGCAAGGAGCGAGACGAAGGTTTTCATGTTGGTAGGTCGGTGCGACTGGCGCGAGTAAGACACAGGCCGAGGAGGGATGCAAGTTTGCTGCACGCTTTGGTAACGGACGGCCGCGCAACGCTTGACATTCATTCGTGACGAATGAAAGCATCGCCCCGCGCTTTGCGCGTTCAAATTTAAAAGCCGGATCGCCATCTGATGCAAACAATTCAAAACCTCTCCGAACTCGAGGATCGTCTGAGCGAGCCAACCCCGGAGGTTGTTGAAACTTTTCGGCGCATGGATGGCGATTTGATCGTGCTGGGTGTCGCCGGGAAAATGGGGCCGAGCCTGGCGCGGATGGCGCGTCGCGCCACCCAACTGGCGGGAAAACCGCGGCGCATCATTGGCGTTGCCCGGTTTTCTTCGGTCCACCTGCAAACGGAATTGGAGCGCGACGGCGTTGAGACGATCCGTTGCGATTTGCTGGACGAGGCGGCGCTGCAACGGCTCCCCGATGCGCCCAACGTTCTCTTTCTCGCCGGCATGAAATTCGGCACCACCAGCCACGCCTCGCTCACTTGGGCCATGAACACGCTGTTGCCGGCAATGGTTTGCCGCCGTTACGCACGCAGCCGCATGGTCGCGCTCTCGACAGGGAATGTTTATGGCTTCGTGCCAGCGGGCGTGGGCGGTTCGCGCGAGACCGATGCGCCGGCGCCCGTGGGCGAGTACGGCATGAGCGCGCTGGGTCGCGAGCGAATGTTTGAGCATTTCAGCCGCACGCTTGGCACCTCCGCCGTGTTGGTCCGGCTGAACTACGCCTGCGATCTTCGTTATGGCGTGCTGGTGGACCTGGCCCAAAAGATTTCCGCCGGCCAGGCGGTTGATCTGGGCACGAGCTGGTTCAACACGATTTGGCAGGGCGACGCGAACGCGATGATTCTTCGCTGTTTTGACCAGGTCGCGGCGCCGCCGTTGATTTTGAACCTCACCGGCCCGGAGGTGCTCAACATTCGCCCAACTTGCGAACGCCTCGGCGCAAGTCTGGGGCGCAAACCGATTTTCACGGGGGCTGAATCCTCCACCGCCTTGCTGAGCGATGCCGGCCGCGCGTTTCAGCTTTTCGGGAAGCCCGCCGTGAGCGCGGAGCAGCTGATGACGCTGGTGGCTGATTGGTTGAAGCGCGGCGGTCCGACGCTGAACAAGCCAACTCAATTCCAGGCCCGCGATGGAAATTTTTGATTGATCCGATGAACCCCGAAATCCGTCGCGCACTTCAACGGGGACTGGTGATTCCGGCTTCTCCGCTCGCCCTCACGGCCGCGCGCAAGTTGGACGAACGCCGGCAGCGGGCCTTGATGCGTTACTACGCTGCCGCAGGTGCCGGCGGCGTTGCGGTCGGCGTCCATACGACGCAATTCGCTATTCGGGAAGCGAAGCATGGCTTGTTCAAACCCGTGCTGGCGCTCGCGGCGGAGGAATTTTCCCGCGCGGACAAACGGCGGCGAATTCCGCTGGTGCGAATTGGCGGCGTCTGTGGCGACACGCCGCAAGCGGTACGCGAGGCCGGTTTGTTGCGCGAACTCGGCTACCACGCCGGACTCCTGAGTCTGGCGGCTCTGAAAAATGCGAACGAAAAAAGGTTGCTCGCGCATTGCCGCGCCGTGGCGAAGGTTTTGCCGGTGGTGGGATTTTACCTTCAGCCCGCGGTGGGTGGCCGCGTGTTGCCTTATGCTTTTTGGCGGCGATTTGCGGAGATCGAGAATGTCGTCGCCATCAAGATCGCGCCCTTCAATCGCTATCAATCGCTCGACGTGGTGCGGGCCGTGGCTGAGGCGGGTCGCAGTGACATCGCGCTCTACACGGGCAATGACGACAACATCGTGCTCGATTTGCTGACGCCGTTTCGCTTCCGCGTGAATGGCCGGGTAGTGGAGCGCAGGATTGTCGGCGGTTTGCTCGGCCATTGGTCGGTGTGGGTGCGGAGGGCGGTGGAACTGCTCGAAGATTGTCACCGCACGGTCGCCCGTGGCGGCAAGGTGAACTCTGGTTTGCTGAGCCGCGCGAACGAAGTCACCGATTCCAACGCGGCCTTTTTTGATGCCGCGAACGGTTTTGCCGGCTGCATTGCCGGTTTGCATGAAGTGTTGCGACGCCAGGGGCTGCTCAAGGGAGTCTGGTGCTTGGATCGGCAGGCGCGCCTGAGCCCCGGTCAGGCGAAAGAGATTGAACGAGTTTACGCCGCTTACCCGCACTTGAACGACGACGCGTTCGTGCGTG
>CAYWCK010000097.1:0-14379 GCA_964456685.1 uncultured Bifidobacteriaceae bacterium
CTGGGAATCAGCCAGACCTATAACGGCCTTTTGACGGCTGATGAATGGCACCGCATCGTGCTCGCCTTCGATCTGACCAAACGCGAATTCGGCAAATACATCGACGGCGTCAACGTGTTGAGTGCGCCCATCGGGGCTGCCCCTTTGGGAGTTCACCGCGCGCAGTACCTTTCCACCAGCGTTGACCCGCTGGCAGGCGGGGGAGTGGATTTGCGCTGGTCACTGAAGCCGACCGCGTTGCTGTTGGGCGACCAGGATGGTGATCTGCAACCGCTCTATGTCAGCAGCGTGCAAGTCCGCAATGGCCGCATGACCGATGCCTCCATCGCCGCGATGGGCGCGCCCACGGCCAACAAGATTCCGGGTTGCATCAAGGCCAGTCGGAGCGGTGGAAGCATCGTCATCAATTGGACCGGAAACGTGCTGGAGAGCGCGACGAATCCGGCGGGCCCGTGGACCCAAATTGGCGGCGCGGCGCATCCGCATGTCGTCACCGCCCCAACCGGAAATGTGTTTTTCCGCGTGCGGCAGTAATCATTGCCGGGCGGCGCTCCTGATCGGTTGACCCCGCCGCCTGGATGAGCCTATCCCCGCGGGCCTTGGCACGTGCGCAAGCAACGGCCAAGGCCCGCAGTGGCTTGCTGGCAGAATCATTTTGCCGAGAAAAGCCGGAAATGTTGGCTGGCATTCAGACCCGGGGCATGCGATCAAATGTTTGCTCAGCTTGAGGTCAAATGGAAAGAAGCATGCGATACGCACTGATGACAATGGTGGTCTTCTCCACCGCGATCGGCCACGCGACGATCACCGGCCAATGGGATTTCAACAGTTCCAACCTGAACGCCACGATCGGCACGGCCTTGTCGTATCGCGGCGATACGTCCAACGGGACGGTTTTTACGACCAGCACGATTGGTGGTCAGACCGCGCATGTGATGGGCTTTCCCGCCGCAACACCGACGCAGGGTTACGTCATGCCTCATGGGATTGCCCCGAACGGTGGCGGCAGCTACGTGAACCAATACACGTTGATCATGGATGTGATGTTTCCCGCGGCGAGTTCCGGACAGTGGCGCGCATTGTTTCAGACCAGCGATGTCAACACCAACGACAGCGATTTGTTCGTGAACAACGGCAACGGCATCGGCATTTCGGGCATTTACACCGGCACAATCGTCGCGGATACCTGGCATCGCGTCGCGTTCGTTTTCGATCTGACCCTGGGTACCGCCCGGCTGCGGAAGTTCATTGATGGCGCTTTGGTTGGGACGCAGGACTTGAGCGTCGGAGTGGACGGTCGCTGGTCCATGTATCCAACGGCGCTGCTCTTCACAGATGAGGACAACGAAACGCGGGCCGGTTGGGTAAACAGCATCCAGATTCACAACCTGGCCTTGCCCGACGGCTACATCGCCGCGTTGGGCGGGGCGACGGCCAACGGAATTCCGCTCACCACCAACGGGCCGGCGTACGAGCAATATGATTTCAATGGCAACCTCAATTCGTCGGTTGGCGGAAATCCTTTGACCGTCGGCTTTGCCGCCCCGGCGGTGAGTGCGGGAGTTACGTATTCCAATGTCACCATTGCCGGTGGCGCGGCGCAGGCCGCGGCGTTCACGCGTGGAACTTTCTTTTCGCTCGTCCATGGATTGGAAGCAAACGGCGGCGGGAGCGGCTTGAACCAGTACACGCTTCTCTTCGATGTCATGTTCCCCAGCCGCCCGTCCGGCTGGGCCGCGCTCTACCAGAATACGACCGCGAACTCCGATGACGCCGAATGCTTCATCAATCCGAGCCAGGGCATCGGCATCTCCGGTAATTACGCCGGCACGGTCGCCGACGGCACTTGGAATCGCCTCGCCATCGTGGTGGATAATGTGGCGGGCACGTTTACCACCTACGTCAACGGCGCCCCGGCCCAGCAGAATACCGGTTTGACGCTGGATGGTCGGTGGGCGATTGGCCCCAGCCTGTTGTTCTTTGCGGATAACGATCAGGAGAATGCCGCGGGTTTGGTGAACAGTTTACAACTTCGTCCCACCGCGATGTTGCCGGCTGAAGTGGCCGGTCTTGGAGGCGCGACAGCTGCCGGCATCCCCGCACCCGCGGCGCCGAGCGCGCTGCATCTGGTCAGCCCCAACGGCGGCGAAAATTTTCAGGCGGGTTCGTCGCCAACAGTTTCGTGGACCGTCGTGAATCCCGGCGGGCTCGTGCAGGTGGATTTGTATCGCGGCGGTGCTTTTTTCCAAAACTTGGGCCTGGCGTCGTTGAGCCAAAGCAATTTTGTTTGGTCAATCCATCCGGCCCTCGGGGACACGAACAATTATCGGATCCGGTTGACCGCCGTCGCTTATCCCACCTTGACGGATGAATCGGATGGCAACTTTTCCGTTTACGGCTCGAGCGGCACGCTGAATCCACTTTTCGGTCAAACTTTGCAAACCAATGGCGGTTTTGAACTGGCCTTCGCCAGCTGGCAAACGACCGCCGGTAATCCGCTGCTGTTGACCAGTGCGGGTGGCAAGGGCTCGCCGCATGGCGGCACGAATTTTTTGCATGGCGGCATCAACACCACGGCCAGCAACGCGGTGGTGCGACAGGAGATTGATCTCATCGCCGCCGGTTTCACCACCAACGATCTGGATACGGGCGCGGTGCTCGATGCGGAGGCGTGGCTGCGAAATTTTTACGGCGCCGGGACGTTTGACGATCAGGTTTTTTACCGCGTCGGTTTCCTTGATGGTGGCGGCCAGGAACTTTATGCGGTGCGATGCATGATTGCCGCCAACAATGTCTGGCTGCAACGTCCGCTGACCGGACTGTTGCCGGCAGGGACGCGCAAACTTCGGCTCGAGGTCATTGGCAAGCGTCGGCGCGACGCCGACAATGACAGCATGGCGGACGATCTGGTCGTGCGCTTGCAAAAGCCTTTCCCGTTGACCGCGCCGAACATCACCAAGCTTCCGATGTTGCAGGACGTGCGCCAGAACGCGATGACGCTGATTTGGGAAACGGACGGCAACCTCGCCCGCCATTACGTGGATTGGGGCCGGAGCAACATCACCGAGCACACGCTCGGCCAGATCGAGACGTTGCAAATTGACGCCACGCATTTTGTGCATCGCGCGACGATCTCCGGGTTGGAAACTGAAACCAGTTACGTTTATCGCGTGCGGAGCGGTACCAGTGCGACGCCGGTTTATTCCTTCACCACGGCGCCGCAGCGGTCGAGTCCCTTTGTCACCGCCTGGTGGGGCGACAACCACGCCGGCACGGTGACGCTGGCCAAGCACGTGACGAATCTCCTGGCGCACGCCCCGAACATGATCTGCGTGGCGGGCGACATGGTTAACAGCGGAAACGCCATTTCGGAATGGCATAACTATTGGTTCAAGCCGTTGGAGACGTTGAATGCCGCGCAGACCACGCCGGTGATTTATGCGCGCGGCAATCACGACGGCGAACACGCCCTGGCCTACGCCTACAGCACGCTGCCCGGCAACGAAGCGTGGTTCGCATTTGATTACGGCAATTGCCGCTTCATCTTCCTCGACAGCGAAGTCAGCAGCGGCACGCCCACCGATCAGTTCACGTGGTTGCAGGCGGAATTAAACCGGCCGGAAACGCAACAGGCCGCTTTCCGCATCGTTTGTTTTCATCGGCCTCCGTTCACGGATCTCTGGAACGGCGGCGGCTATATCGGTGAAACCTTCGTGCGCAACGACTGGGTGCCGTTGTTTGCACAGAAAAACGTGGACGTCGTCATCGGCGGCCACATGCACGCCTACCAACGTGGCGCCACAAATGGCGTGACGTATATCGTCAGCGGTGGTGGCGGCGGCACGATCGATACGGAGCGTGTGGCGAACTGGCCGTTCGTGGAGGTGGAATACAGCAGCTACCATTTCGACATCATGGAAGTGAACGGTTCGGTTTTATCGTGGCAAGCGATTGATGACAACAATCAGCCGCTGGACATGTTCACACTGCAAAGCCGCGTTCCGGTGTTGGACTGGCAAACCGGCAATCCCTTGAAAGTCACCGTCGCCGGCAAGCCGGGGACGAGTTACGTATTGGAGCAGTCCACGAATCTGCTGAACTGGTCTGCGATTGCTACCAACGTGATTCCCACCAGCGGCGCGCCGAGATTCACCAACGCGGTCACCAGCAACGCCGCTTTCCGCGCCTTCCGCGCGCGCACCACCAACTAGGCCATGCCCATGCGCATAGTCCCTGCCAGCCCGACTCTTCGCACCGATGCACGGTGCGTCGGCTTTTTGGTGCTGGCGCTGGCGATGATGGCGTTAATCCCGCTGCGAGCATTGGCGCACGCCGATGTGCTGGGCCTGATTGCCGAGGTTGACGAACGGATTCGCACGAACGGGTTGAGCGGTGAACTTTTGTTGGCACGGGCCGATTTGCATCGCGTGCATCAAGACTGGCCCGCGGCATTACGCGATTACGAGGCGGCCGAGAAAATGCGACCGGGAATGCCGCCGGTGGCGCATGGCCGGGCGTTGGTGTTGGCCATCTCCGGGCGGCTGGCGGAGGCGCGGGATATTTTCGACGCGTTGGTGCAGCGCGAACCAACCAATGTTTCCTTTCTCCTTGGCCGGGCGCGGGTGCTGGCCCAATTGAACCAGCCGGCACCGGCGATTGCCGACTACACCGCCGCGCTGGCGCTGACAAAAACGCCCGCCGCGGAAGATTTTCTTGAGCGAGCCAAACTTCAGGCGGTGGTCACCGGTCCCGCGGTGGCGCTCCGCGGATTGGATGAAGGGCTCGCGCGGCTGGGGTGGACGTTGACGTTGCAGCGGCTGGCAGTGGATTACGCGGCGGCCAGCGGGAACGTGGACGATGCGTTGATGCGGCTGGAGACGATTCAAGCGCGGTCCAATCGCAGCGAGCAATGGCTCGTCGTGAAGGCGGAAATTCTCGTGCAAGCTGGACGTCAAGCTGAGGCGCGCGAAGCTTATGCGGCAGCCCTGACCGCCATCGCGGCCTTGCCGCCACGCATGGCGCAGGCTGCGCAAATGACGGCGCTGCGAAACAAGATCGAACTGGCGCAGGCCAAACTGGCGACGGCTGAGCGCGGGAAGTAATGCGTCAGCGGGCCGGGCGGCAATCGCCCGTGCTCCTCATTTCTTCGCCGCTCCCAACCGCAGTTGGGCAACGATTGGAAAATGGTCGCTCGGAAACCGGCCGTCGCGCGAGAAAGTGACGGTTTCCATCCGGTCCACCGCCACTTCGCCGTGGGTAAGAATCCAATCAATGCGCACGCCACTCGACTTGATGCCCTCGAAACCGTTAAACGTGGCGATGCCTTCGCCTTTCCGCTCCTTGGCGACGAGCCACGCGTCAGTAAAAAATTTGTCCTCGGTCAGGAGGGAGTAAGCTTTGTTCTTCTCGGCGGCGGCGTTGAAATCACCGGTGATCACAATCGGCAGCGTGGAGTCCAGCTTGGCGGCTCGCTCGCGGAGCAGGGTGGCGCTCTTTTCCCGCGCGGTCTGGATCTGGTGATCGAAATGGGTGTTGACCAGATAGAATTCTCCGCCGGTCTGCCGGTCGCGAAACTTGACCCACGTCACCATGCGGCGATTGCTGTTGCCCCACGTGGAGGAGCCCATGACCTCCGGCGTGTCGGAGAGCCAGAAGTGATCGTACGCCAGCGGCTCGAGCCGAGCCTTGCGGTAGAACACCGCCATGAACTCGCCGCGACTGCCGCCATCACGGCCGAGTCCGATCCATTCCAGTTCCGGCATTTCCGCGGTGAGATCCTTGAGCTGCTGATAAACCCCTTCTTGCGTGCCCATCACATCCGGCGCCAGTTGCCGGAGCAATTCCGCCATGAGCAGTTTGCGTCGGGACCACTGATCCTCCGCCTTCTCGTTGGGATTGAGAAAACGCAGGTTGTAGGACATGACAGAGAGGGGAATGGATGTGGCAGCTTGGGCAGTTTCGGCGGCGCACGTGATCCCGACCGACAGCAAGCTGAGCAGCGCGAGGGTGTAATTCAATTTCTTCATGACAGGATCTTCCGACGGATCTGGTTTAAGAACGATTCAATGCGCTCAGCACGGCGCGAACGGATGCGAGTTCGATGTTCGTGTCCACGCCGGCGCCCCAACGCGATTTGCCATCGCCGCGCTTGATCTGGATGTACGAGATGGCGCTGGCGGTTTCTCCGGCGCTGAGCGCGTGCTCGCTGTAGTTGACGATTTCAAAGCGCGGCACGCCAATCGTGCTGAAGCCGTGGACGAGCGCGGCAAGCGGGCCATTGCCTTCGCCGCTAAACTCGACCGGCTGGCCATCCCGCAGCAGCCGGGCCCGGCACTTCACGACGCCATTGCGACTCTCGGTTTCAAAGCCTTCGAGCTGCCACGGGAAATCCCGCTCCACATACTCGCGCCAAAACATGGCCTTGAGTTCCGCGCCGCTGACTTCGCGGCCGAGACGATCCACCTCGTCGTTAGCAATCGGGCCAAACTCGCGCTGCATATCCTTGGGCAAAATGATGCCGAATTCACTTTCGAGGAGATACGCCACGCCGCCCTTGCCGGATTGTGAATTGACGCGGATGACTTCGCGGTACTCCCGGCCGATGTCGGCCGGATCAATTGTCAGATACGGTACGTCCCAATGCGTACGGCTCGCGCCTTCCCACTCGGCGAGTCCTTTCTTGATCGCGTCCTGATGTGAGCCGCTGAACGCCGTGAAAACCAGTTCGCCCGCGTAGGGCTGGCGCGGCGGCACGGTCATGCCGGTGCAACGCTCGTAAACCTCGATCAACGAGTTCAGGTTTGCGAAGTCCAATCCCGGCTCAATCCCGTGCATGTAGAGATTCAATGCCACGGTGATGATATCGAGATTGCCCGTGCGCTCGCCGTTGCCGAACAACGTTCCCTCGACACGATCCGCGCCGGCGAGCAGCCCGAGTTCCGTCGCCGCGACTCCCGTGCTGCGATCGTTGTGCGTGTGCAAGCTGACGATCAACGAATCGCGCTGCTTGATGTTGCGGCAAATCCACTCGATCTGATCCGCGTACACGTTGGGCATCGCGACTTCGACTGTGTCGGGCAGATTCAAAATCATTTTGCGCTGCGGCGTTGGCTGCCAGACGTCCATCACAGCCTCGGAGATTTCCTTGGCGAATTCCACCTCCGTGGCGGAGAAGCTCTCGGGCGAATATTGGAGCATGACCTCCGTGCCGGCGAGGCGCGGGAGACGATCTTTGATCAACTTCGCCCCATTCACGGCGATGGCTTTGATCTCGTCCTTCGTTTTGCCGAAGACAACGCGGCGTTGTGCCGGTGAAGTGGAGTTGTAGAGATGAATGATCGCCTTCTTCGCGCCGATCAGTGACTCGACGGTGCGCTCAATCAAATCCTCGCGTGCCTGCACGAGCACCTGCAACCAGACGTCATCCGGCGCGCGTTTCTCCTCGATGAGCCGGCGGTTGAAGGTGAACTCGGTGTTGGAAGCGGAAGGAAAGCCGACCTCGATTTCCTTGAAGCCACATTTCACCAGCGTGTGAAAGAGTTCGAGCTTCTGCGAAACGTTCATTGGCACGGCCAGCGCCTGGTTGCCATCGCGCAGGTCCACGCTGCACCAGCGGGGCGCGTGGGTGAGGGTGCGGTTCGGCCACTGGCGATTGGACAAATTCACCGGCGGGAACGGTCGGTACTTTTTCGACGGGTCTTTCAGCATGGCAGT
The DNA here is from genome assembly GCA_964456685.1 of uncultured Bifidobacteriaceae bacterium. GTDB lineage: Bacteria > Verrucomicrobiota > Verrucomicrobiia > Limisphaerales > JADLHS01 > CAYWCK01. The sequence continues at coordinate 7,714 of CAYWCK010000097.1, forward strand.
TTTAGTTTGTCGGTTTGCGCCAGCGGCGGCGAGGCAAAACAAAAACCCCACCGCCGTCCGGCAGTGGGGTTCATCAAATCTATGTGATTAAATCAGAACCCGACTGCCGCGCTGCGTCCCGCAAGGCGGGACAGCGCGTTGGTAAGCAGCAGATTCAGATTCCGTTTCACGCCCGCGAAACTATCAGCGAATCCGCATGTGTCAATTTGCAATTTGGCTTTCCGCTTGCCGTGGGGAATTTCGCCCGCACAATGCGCCGCGTTCATGGGCCTGAAGCGTAAATTAACCGGTGGCTTTCTCGCGATTGCGGGCTTCATGCTCTCGCCGTTGTCGTGGTGGAATGATGCCTTCGTAAATCTGCCGCTGGCGCTCGCCTTCGCATGGCTGGTGAGTTCCATCTGCACCTCGGCCTGGCGCGAGACGGTTTTTGAAGGCGCCCTGGTCGTGGGCTACTGGCTGACGAATGTCCTCGGCTTCGTGCTGATGCACAAGGGCGCGCATCAAATGCTATCCAAAGCGGACGCGAAACCTGCAAATCTGAATTACAAGAAGGATCTGCTCGTTTCACTGGCTTATACGATCCTGATCGTCGTTTTGATCAAGCTTGGTGTGTTGAAGCCGATTGAAGCTTATTTTCCCAAGGGTTGAAACCCAGTGGGCTTTGGACCAAACGACTCGCCTAAGGTAACCGCACGGCACGATAAAAGCGCGGGACATCCGGCGCAAAGAGATCCTTGAAGCGCACTTTGCCGTAATGGTTGGAGACGATCGCGAGGTAAATCCAATTCGTGTCGGCGAGGCTGCGATATTCGATCTGGTTTCGGTCGGCAGATTGATCATTTACCGTGAATTCAAAACCAGACGCACTCATGACCGCATCCTCCAAGCTTGGGCCATCTTTGGTGGCGATGTGAAGGTTAAAGCTTTGATGTGGGAGGACCAGTGGAGGAGTATTCAGGACTCCGCCAATGTTGGTCACAGTAAATAGCGGTGATGCGCCGCGGGGAATGGTTGGGTCACTCAAGACCTGTGACCAGTTGGTGATCGTGCCCCCTCGTGTTTCCCATGCGCGAATTTGAAGCGTGGCTACCGGGTAATCACCAGGGACGTTGGCAAATGTGGCGGTCGTATAAACGAAATGCCCGGCAGCGTCATCCGTCCGGAAACTGGTTGCGGGAGATGCGGCAACCAAACCACTCGCCGGCTGATTCGAGCCCTTCACCGCCCAAATCTCCGCTCGATAATTTGTACCACTCAAAAGTGCGCCCGTGTAAACCTGAGCGCCCGTGGGAAGATCCAATGCCGAGTTACCCGTCAAGGCGCGCGAAGGGTCCGAAGGCTCAGGCGCGTAAACATGGGAACTCCATTGGGGCGAAAGCAGCGTGTGATTATTGAACGCAATAGTACCGTGGATTCCGCTGATAAATTGCAGCTCAACGTAGCCGGTGGTGACCCCATACGCATTCGTAATCACCACGGAATATGTCCCGAAGTTGGTGGCTTGAAGATTGTTTAAATTCAAGTCGCTGTTCGTGGCGCCAGTTATCAGCGCACCATTCAGCTGCCACTGATAATGGAGCGGCGGCGTTCCTACTGCGGTCACGCTTAAAGAAACCGAATCGCCGAGGTCGGCATTCGTGTTTGGGCTGAGACTGAGAATGCTCGGATCAATGAGGGCGAGGGCAGCATTCGAACTGGTGACGCTTCCATTAGCGTTGGAAACAACCACCGAATAATTCCCCACATTTGTTTGCTGAACGTCGGCTAAGAGGAGTTGGGCGGCGGTCCTCCCGCTCAGCGGATTGTTGTTGTGCTGCCATTGGTACGACAAATCGCCTTCCCCGGTGGCAGCGACCAAAAATTGCACGGCAGCGCCGACATTGGTTGTAGTGCCGATGGGCTGCGTTTGAATTACCGGGAGATTACCACCAAGCAAAGTCAGTGTTGCGTTAGAACTATAACTTGCGCCGTAGATGTTGGTTGCCACGAGCGAGTAAGTTCCTACCTGCGTCGGCTGCACATTGGTCAGGAGCAAGGTTAAATTGGTCGTGTAGTATGACACGATTGGGTCGCCCACATAGGTGTTGTCCTTGCGCCACTGGATCCAGGTCGTCTTCCCGCCCGCTACGACCGTCGCACCAAAAGATACGGCGGCCCCCACAGCTGCCACTTGACTCTGCGGATGCTCCACAATGAACGGGGGAACAAAGTTGTCATCCGGGACTTGCCACAGGCAGAAGCTCCTGAGTCCGGTCAGCGCCGCGGCTGAGTTGTTCCCTCCGCCAATGTTCGTGACGTTAAACTTTTGAGAATAACCGATCGGAATCTGGCCGGCGGCCCAATAGTTGTATGCCAGCTGCCAGTTGTTTGAGAACGCCGCCGGCCACACGCGCACCTGAACAGTCGCCACCGGGCAATCCACAGGAACTCCGGTCAGCGTTGCGATGACAGACGCAACGAATCCTTGGGCAGAGCCACTGCGAAAAGTCGTAATTGGGAATCCCGGCTGCAAAGCGCTGTCGGGTTGGTCGTTTCCCGGTGCCGCCCAGACCTGCGCCCGCCACGCGGAGCCGGATAGAAGCGCGCCAGTGTATACTTGAGTCCCCACCGGAGTTCCGGCGGTGGTATTCCCGTACTTTGAGACCCAAGGATCAGTTTCCAGATTATACACTGGCGAACGCACTACGCCGCTCAACGCATTATTGAAATTCACCGTTCCCTGGCCGGGCGCAACGGCGGCCCAGAGCAGCAAGAAGCCGAACAAACTGCAACGGGTAAGCAGGATTTTCATCGGTGAGGATCGTTCCTCACCGTTTCTACGTCCGAACTGGCGAAAAAGCAAGCGGGCGCTAGCCGATGAACGCCGCGTGTACGGCCTTCATAGCGTGCTCGCCTTTGGCCAGATCAATCACCACGGAGATTTTGATTTCGCTCGTCGAGATCATGTCGATGTTCACGCTCTCCCGCGCAAGCACATCAAACATTTTTCCTGCCACGCCGGTGTGCGACTTCATGCCCACGCCGACGATGGAAAGTTTGCCAATCTTTTCGTTGGCGATCACTTCTTTGTAGCCGATGTCCTTCTTCAATCCATCGATGACCTTCTGCGCTTTGAGCAAATCCGGTTTGTCCACCGTGAACGAAAGGTCGGTGGCCGGCGTGCCCGTGCCGTGGCTGATGTTCTGCACGATCATGTCCACGTTCACGTTCGCGTCGCCGATGGCTTTGAACACGCGCGCCGCCACGCCGGGTTTGTCGGGCACGGCCACGAGCGTGACCTTGGCTTGATTCTTGTCGAGCGAGACGCCGCGCACGACGACGCCTTCCATGCTTTTCGTTTCTTCTTTCACAATCGTTCCGGGGTTGTCGTTGAGGCTGGAGCGCACTTCGAAGACGACTCCAAATTTTTTTGCAAACTCGACCGAGCGGCTCTGCATCACCTTCGCGCCGAGGCTGGCGAGTTCAAGCATTTCGTCGTAGGAAATTTCCGTGAGCTTCTGCGCGCTGGGCACGAGGCGCGGGTCGGCGGTGTAAACGCCATCCACATCGGTATAAATCTGGCAGAGGTCGGCCTTGAGGGCAGCGGCAAGTGCAATGGCCGTCAGGTCCGAACCGCCGCGGCCGAGCGTCGTGATCTGGCCTTCGGGCGTTTCCCCCTGGAAGCCGGCCACGATGACCACGTTACCGCCCTTGAGCAGCTCATGGACTTTGTTGGGCGTGATGTTGTGGATCTTCGCCTTGGTGTGAACCCCATCAGTCAGGATGCCCGCCTGTGCGCCCGTGAGCGACACGGCCTTGAGTTCCAACGCGTGCAGCGCGATCGCGGTGAGTGCGATGGTCTGCTGTTCCCCGGTGGCGAGAAGCATGTCCATCTCGCGTTCGCTGGGGAGCGGGACGATGTCCTTGGCCAGTTTGATCAAGCCATCGGTCACGCCGCTCATGGCGGAAACCACGACCACCACCTGGTCGCCGCGCTGGCGGTATTCCGCCACGCGCCGGGCGACGTTTTTGATGCGGTCGGTGTTGGCCACCGAGGTGCCGCCGTATTTCTGAACGATCAATGCCATAACAATCCGCGGGGTCGTGTGCCTCAATTGGAAGTTTACGAAGCCCCAAAGGGACGGCGAGATTAGCAAACGGTCGCCATTTGAAAAGTCTTAGTTGAGTCGGTGCGCGGTGCTCCCTAGATTCATCGGCACATGAGCACGCCGTTGAAGGAACAAGTGCAGGCAACCTCGGCCTGGATCAAAAACCTGAGGGATGAAATCGGTCACGTCATCGTTGGCCAGGAGCAACTGGTGGAGCGGTTGCTGGTCGGGCTGCTGGCGAATGGTCACGTGCTGCTCGAAGGCGTGCCGGGCCTGGCCAAGACGCTGTCCGTCCGCACCCTCGCGGCGGCGGTGCAGGCCAGTTTTCACCGCATTCAATTCACGCCCGACCTCCTGCCGGCGGACATCGTGGGCACGTTGATCTACAATCCCCAGGACGGAAAGTACAGCGTCACCAAGGGGCCGGTGTTCGCCAACTTCGTGCTCGCCGACGAAATCAATCGCGCGCCGGCGAAAGTGCAATCCGCGCTCCTGGAAGCCATGCAGGAGCGGCAGGTCACGCTCGGCGGCGAAACCATGAAGCTGCCTTCTCCATTCCTCGTCCTGGCGACGGAAAACCCAATTGATCAGGAAGGCACCTATCCATTGCCCGAGGCGCAGGTGGATCGCTTCATGTTCAAGGTGATCCTCGATTATCCTTCGGAGGCCGAAGAGCGGCGGATTCTTGATCGCATGGCCTTCACGCAGCCGGAGATGGCCATCAAGCCGGTGGTGAGTCTCGAGCAAATTCTTGCGACGCGAAAACTCGTGGACCAGATTCACGTGGACGAAAAGATCCGCGACTACATCGTGAAGGTTGTATTCGCCACCCGCAAACCCGAGGACTACAAACTGGACATCAAACATTTCATTCAGTTCGGCGCTTCACCGCGCGCGACGATCTTTCTCACCCTGGCCGCCAAGGCGTGGGCGCTTTTGCAAGGGCGCGATTACGTGACGCCGGAAGATGTAAAGAGCATCGGTCCGGATGTTCTGCGCCATCGCATCATCGTCACCTACGAGGCGGAAGCGCAGGGCGTGACCACGGATTCGCTGATCAAAAAGGTGTTCAACGCTGTTCCTGTTCCGTGACTCCCACCGAACTTCTCGAATCCGTCCGCCGTGTCGAGGTGCGCACGAACCGCCTCGTGAACGACACGATGGTCGGCGCGTACCTCAGCCATTTCAAAGGGCGCGGGATGGATTTCGAGGAACTCCGCGAGTACCTGCCCGGCGATGACGTGCGCGATATTGACTGGAACGTCACGCATCGCATGGGCCGGCCGTTCGTGAAACGTTATCGCGAGGAGCGCGAACTGGCCGCAGTGCTCGCGATGGACATATCGGGATCATCCAGCTTCGGCTCCGGCAATCGCACCAAGCGCGAATTCGCCGCCGAAGTGGCCGCCACGCTGGCCATCTCCGCCGCGCGCAACGGCGACAAGGTGGCGCTGCTGCTGTTCACTGATGAAGTGGAACTCTACATCCCGCCGCGCAAAGGCCGCCGACACATTTTGCGCCTCGTGCGGGAAATGCTCGCGCATGAGCCGAAGCGCATCGGGACGGATATTCCCGCCGCGCTGACTTTTTTGAATCACGTCCTCCACCGCCGCGCGATTGTTTTTTTGCTCACGGACTTTTTGCAAAGCTTCAATGCGGGCGACGCGCGGCCCCGTCCGCAAGCCGATCGGCCGGTCGGCCCGGCCGGTTCGCGTGACGTCATCCAGGAACTCGGCCTCACCAACACGCGACATGATCTCGTCTGCCTGCACCTGCACGATCCCCGCGAGCGCGAGCTGCCATTTGCCGGGTTGCTCACCATCGAGGATGCAGAGACCGGTGAATTGGTGGAGCTGGACTCCACCCGCGGCGCCGTGCGCGAGCGGTTTGCGGCGACGAACGACGCGCGTTTGAACGATTTGGATCGCGCCCTCAACCGCGCGGGTGTGGACACGCTTCGGTTTAACACGCAGGAACCTTTTGCGCCGACCCTGCAAAGGTTTTTCGAAATCCGGCGCGGCAGGAGGCGCGGATGAAGCGCGCAATTCTTCTGCTCGCGACGGCGGGCGCCAGCCAGGCCCAGACTTCCAACCAAGTGCTGCGCCTCGCGCCGCCGTATGCCGAACTGCCGATGCCGTTTTGGGAACAGTATGGCGTGCTGATCATCATCGGTTCAGTGGTCGCGCTGGCCGTTGTGGCGGGCGCAATCTGGGTGGCGCTGCGGCCTCGCCCCGTGCCGCCCGAGCCTACCGAGGTGCTGGCGCGACGGGAACTGCTCGGGTTACAGGCGCGGGTCGAGGATGGTGATTTGCTCAGCCGCGTGTCCCAAGTCTTCCGGCGTTATGTGGCGGCCGCCTTCAATCTGGGGAGCGGCGAAGCGACCACGGCGGAGTTCTGCCGCGTGGTCCGGGCTGCGCCGGCTATCGGCGAGGAACTGGCGACAGCCATTGGGGATTTCCTGCAAACCTGCGATTTGCGGAAGTTCGCGCCGGTGGCGACCGGAACTCCGCCACTGAATGCAGTGGCGCGCGCACTGGAATTGGTGGAGCGTGCCGAGGCACGGCGACGGCAACTCACC
>CAYWCK010000098.1:0-14321 GCA_964456685.1 uncultured Bifidobacteriaceae bacterium
CGCGACTCGAAGTGGACGGTGACCGCGCCAGCGTCATGGCGGCAGTGGCGAATCAAATGCGAGATTGCCGCACGGATGCGTGTGTGGCGAATGGCCAAGCGTACGGTCCGGGCTTTGGTCTCGTGGGGAAGGACGGCCAATGCACCCACGTGGGCGAGTTGACCGCGCTGTTCTCGGCGCTGGAACAATTAATTTCCCGCTGACCGCGCCCGGCAGCTATTTTCCGTCGTTCTCCTTCAGGATGGAGATGAACTGGCGCATGGCCGGTGAGAGCACCTTGTTGCGCTTGTAAATTGCTGCCAGCGGCCGGAAAAACTCTGCGTCGTCGAGGGTCACCGCGGACAAGGTTTGCTTCGAGATTTCCTGCGCGATGGTCGCCTGCGGCACGATCGAAATGCCGGCATCAATTTCCACGGCGCGTTTCACGGTTTCAATATTGTCGAACTCCATCACGTTGGTGACGGAGACGCCGTGCTCCTTGAGAATCTTGTCGAGCGCCTTGCGGGTCGGAATGTCCGGCTCAAACCCGATGAACTTCTGCCCGGCAATGTTCTTCAGCTTGATGGATTTCTGCTTCGCGAAGGGATGTTGCGGATGGCAGATCAGCACGAGCGGGTCTTTGCGGAGCGGCACGACCTCCAACTTGGTATCTCGGTTGGGATACGCCACGAGGCCGACGTCCACCACGTTACCCAGCACGTCCTCATAAACCTGGTTGGCCCGGCGATACTCGACGTGGATGTGAACCGTCGGGTAATCCTTGAGGAAGCGTTTGATGTACGGCGGCAGGTCGTGCAAGCCGATGCTGTAAATGGTCGCCACACGAATCGTGCCGGAAACGATGTCCTTGATCTCCTGCAACTCGCTATGCAGGGCATCGTAGGTCTGAATGATTTGCTTGCTGTACTCGTACAAGACCTGGCCTTCCCGGGTGAGCCGGAACTTCTTCTTGCTTCGTTCGATGAGCAACGACTTGAATTGACGCTCGAGAGAACTGATTTGCTGGCTGACGGCGGATTGCGTAACGCCATTGATCTGTGCGGCTTTGGTAAAACTCTCGGTTTCGGCTAGATCACAAAAAACTTTCAGGCTCTCTATTTGCATAAGGTAATTGAATCCTATACTGGGCGGCGCGTCAACTCACCGTTCGCGGTTCCGCCAGGCATTCTTTGACCTTCATCAGGAGTTCCTGGGTGGTGAACGGCTTCTGGAGAAAGGTCGATTTTTCCTGCTTGCTGCCCGGCCAGACGTAGCCGCTTGTGCACATGATGCGCGTGTGCGGCGAGACCTTCCGCACCTGCTCGACAAGTTCCCGGCCGCTCATCAACGGCATGACCAGGTCCGTGATCAGCAAATCAATCGATGCTTCGCCCTTGGTGATTAGTTCCAGCGCCTTCGGTCCGCTGTTGGCGGTCAGCACGCGATAGCCGTAGGCAGACAGGATCGTTTCCCCCATGCGCAGCAACAAGTCCTCGTCATCCACCATGAGAATCGTTTGGGTGCCGGACAAATCACTGCCGGTTTCCAGACTCTCGCGGACGAAGCCCGTTTCGGCCGGCAGATACAGGCGCACCGACGTGCCCGCGCCCGGTTGGCTCGACACGGCCACGCCGCCGCCGTGATTTGTCACAATGCCATACACCCAAGCCAGCCCCAGACCACGATGCGTTCCCTTCTTGGTGGTGAAAAACGGCTCGAAAATTCGCGGCATGACTTCCGGTTCGATTCCGGTGCCGTTGTCGGCGATTTCCACGCACACATAGGTTCCGGCCGCCAGCTTGGCTTCGCGATCTTTCGTGGGCTCGCTCAATTCGATGTTGCGGGTCTGCACCGTTACGCGGCCATCGTGACGCAACGCCTCCGTGGCGTTCTCCAGCACCTTCATGAAGGCCTGCTGGATTTTCGCCTCGTCAAACTTCGCCGCGAACAGCCTCCGCTCGAGTTGCACCGTCCAGGTGGTTGGCTCTTTGCGCGAGTTCTGGAAAAACTCGACGCATCGTTGCAGAATCGAGTTCAAGTTTCCCGCCGCCTGCGCGCGGGCTTCCTTTTCCTGCAAACTGAAGGCTGCCAGGTCCGCCGCCACTTCCGCCGCCTTGGCCGCCGATTTTTCCATTTCCAGCAACGTCCGCCGCCAGGGATGCGCCACCTCCGCCTTGCTGAGCAACAGTGATGTGTAACCCAGGATGCTCGTCAGCGCGTTGTTGAAATCGAGCGCCACCGAACGCGCCAGTTGCAGCGCGCAATCCAGCTTCTGTTTATGCGCCTGGCTGGCGTCCACCGGCGCCGACTTCGGCGGGGTGGGGGCGGGGATTTCCGGGAGCAATTGCAGGAGCAGAAACCGCTTGCCGTTTTGCTGCCGCAATCCGGTCAGCGCGGAAAAAACCTTGGGGCCGCCGGGCAGCCGCATTTTCAACGGCGTGAGCGGCGCCAGCGCGGTCTCGCCGTCCTTGAGAAATTTTTCCGCCGTGATGCAGTTGTCATCCGCCCAGATGCTGGCGAGCGTGGCGGTTTCGCCGGCGAGCGTCGGCCCGAAAGAATTCAGCGCCATTTGATTCGCCCGCAAAATCGTGCCCGCGCCATCCACCAGCAAGGCCGGCCAGTCGGCGGTTTCGAAGTCAAAAATTACGTCGGATTTCATTCCGGGCGCGCGTGCGTGTCACCGTACGACGTGTGGCCGTTTTCTCAATCGAAAATTATGGCAGAAGCGTGAAGGCACCGGGCAGCAGTTCCTGGACGGTAAATTCCCGGATGGCGGAAGGCTTGCGGCAGTCGGCGACGAACACCTGCGCGCGGGGGGCAAACTCGGCCAGTAACTGCCGGCACGCGCCGCAGGGCATGGCGCCGCCCTTGGCCGCCGCGACCACCGCCACCGCCACGAAATTCCTTTTGCCTTCCGTCAGCGCCTTGAACAACGCCACGCGTTCGGCGCAGCAGGTCAGCCCGTAACTGGCGTTTTCCACATTGGCGCCGCCGATAATCTGGCCGGACTTGGTCAGCAGAGCGGCGCCGACCTTGAATCGCGAGTACGGCGCGACCGCGAATTTTCGGGCGCGCAGCGCGGCGCGGATGAGTTTGGTTTTACTGATGGCGGCCATAGAGTTTGGCAAAATTCTTCAAAAGGGCGGCGCCCGATTCTTTCACGCGCTCGCCGGTTTCCAAAACCTCCTGATGCGAAAGTGGCGCCCGGCTGATGCCGGCCGCGAGATTGGTGATGCAGGACAGCGCCGCCACGCGCAACCCGCATTGCCGCGCCACAATCACCTCCGGCACGGTGCTCATGCCCACGGCGTCCGCACCCAGCCGGGCGAAGGCGCGGATCTCCGCCGGTGTTTCGTAACTCGGTCCGCTGACGGCGAGATAAACGCCGCGCTGCAATTTCAGTTTTGCCAGTTTCCCGGCGCGGTGGAGCAGGGCACTCAGATCCCCATCGTACGCCTCGGTGAGATCTACGAAACGCGGTCGGTTGGGCAGGGCAGGGCCGCGCAGCGGATTCACGCCCATGAAATTGATGTGATCCGTCAGCACCATGAAATCGCTGGCGCGGAAACGGCGATTCAGTCCGCCCGCCGCGTTGGTCAGCAACAGGTCGCTGATCCCAAACTCCGCGAGCATTCGCACCGCGAAGGTCACGCGCTCCATCGGATGGCCTTCGTAGTAATGGGCGCGCCCGCTCAGCACCGCAATGGGAGTGCCGCCGAGCCGGCCCAGAAAAAGTTCGCCCGCATGGCCGCTGACGCCGACCGGTGGGAAACCCGGCAGCCGCGCGTACGGAATCTTTGTCTCCACTTCCAACTCGGCGAGCACGTGACCGAAGCCGCTGCCGAGGATTACGGCGAGTTTCGGGCGCAACGCGGAGAGTCGCTTGATTTTTGCCACCGCACGTTTCACGACCCAATCAAATCATAGACTCGTCGTGGAAGAAACTCAGATTCTTTCGCAGGCAGCGGGATTTTTCCCGCTCAGCGATGATTGGCAAACAACGCGAACAAGCCAATCGCCGCCAGCGCACCCAGCACGGCGAAAAGAATCTTCACCCAGCTCTTGGGATACTGGCCGGCGATGCTGCCCGTGAAACCGTTGATCATCACCTGAAATGCGCGCGGGCCGTAGTTGTAGGTCAGCAGCCAGAGCGGCACGAGGATGTGCTTGAATGTCTGCCGCGAGTAATCCGAGTCCACGCTCAAGTTCCGATGCGTGTCGCCCGGCACTTGCGCGGCGCACATCGAAGTGATCTTGCCCTCCATGACCTGTCGCGCGCGTTGCGCGGCGCTCACGAGATCAATCTGGTAACGCTCCACGACCCAGCCGGAGACGAAACCTGCGTTGTAGGCGGTGAGTTCCTTCGTTGGAAACGGCTCCACCTTGCGCAATAAATCCGGCCGCACGCCGCGGGAAGCGGCCACGAGTTCGTCGTCAAAAAAGTGGTTCAGCGAACCGGAGGACCATTGCCAGCGGATCTTCTGCACCTGGCGCGTCTGCGTTTTGCCGTTCGCGTCCGTGTAGGTTTCCGTCTCGTAATAATAATAACCGGACTCGGCGGTCCAATCCGCGTGCACGTGCGCATCGAACGTCCAGTACGGGATGTAAAGCCCCTTCACCGTGTCGGTGAGCGCAGCGTTCTTGAGCTTGTTCGGCGCGAACCACCGACTGCCGTACCATTGACGGATGCTCTCGCGAATCTGCGTTTCGCTGATCTTGAACGGCAACAAACTCTCCGGGCTGAACGCTTCCTTGATTTCCTCGTACGGCACGAGCGCCGCCGAGCCGCAGAAATTGCAGCGCTGTCCGACGCGTTCGGGATCGAACACCGAGATGGCCTGGCAACTCTGGCATTTGACGGACGTCTTCTTCGCCTGCCAGCCGCGCTTGTCGTCCGGAATGCCGCGAATCGCGGCGACGAGATCGTGTTCGATGATTTTTTCTTCGCCGCTGGCAGTCAGTTCGACATTTGCCGGAGAAGTGGTCCCGCAGAACGGGCAGACCAATGCCTTTTTGGTTGGATTCCACTCCGCCGCCGCGCCGCACGCCGGGCAGGAGAATTTTTTTTGTGCTAAGGCTTCAGGTATCAAACGAATCAGCTTTGCTGAGGCTGCTCATCTTCGATTCTGCGAATTGATGAATGCTTTGTGAACTCAACGAGAAAACTGAGCAAATCCAAGTCAATCGTGAAATAATATCTAGCTGCATCGTACGTGCCTGCGCTTGAGTGTTTATGGATAACACCATCCTTGGTCAGGATTTCGACGAAGCAATTGTGCGGTGGAAGCGCGACCTTATGTCCGTGGCGCACGAATTCCATTAGCACCGACTTGCACTCGTCCGGCAGCCCTAGGAAATAAGCAGTCCGCAATTTGCGAATTGCTCTCCGCTTAGCGACCCCACGCCACCAATAGGCGACCCATCCGATAAACACGAGCGGCGGAACACCTGCGAGCAACCAGCTGAAAATGTCGTGCCACATAATACAAACCGCGCTCAGGTTTTCCTCATGACTTCAAAAACTCATCCAGCGCGGCTTTCGTCACACGCCAAGTGGAGCCGATCTTCTTTCCCTTGAGTTCGCCTTTCTCCAGCGTCGCCAATACATCGGCTTCGCTAACGCCCAAGGCGCGTGCGACGTCGCTGACGCCTAGCAGATCAGGCATTGCGCCGGGAATCGGTGGCGGCACGGCACCAGTCGGAGCTGCGGCAGGCGTGGTTTGTTGCGCGCCGAGCGCGGCCACGAATTGCTGGCCCATCGCGAGGCCGGCACCGAGTTGCGCCGCGGTGTTCGCCATGCTGCCGCCTTCGCCGCCGCCCTTGCCGATGGATTCGGCCATTTGAAACTTCACGTAGTCGTTCAGGTTACCAATCGCCGCCATGCTGCTGCGCTTGTCAATCGCCGCTTCCACTTCAGCAGGCACAGACACGTTCTCGACGATGAAACTGCTGATCTCGATGCCGTATTTCGCCGTGACCTGCGGATTGATCGCGGGCAGCAACGCCTCGCCCAGTTCCGAGTAACGCGAGGCCACATCGAGCACCGGCACTTTGGCCGACGCGAGCGCATCGGTGAACACGCTGACGATGCGCGAGCGCATGGTGTCGGAGAATTCATCCAGCCGGAAATGATCGTCCGTGCCGGCGACTTCCCGGAGGAATGTCTTCACGTCCACGACCTTGAAATCGTAGATGCCGTAGGCACGTGCGCGGACGATGCCGAAATCCGGATCGCGCAGCATGATGGGATTCGCAGTGCCCCACTTGTTGCCGGTGAAGAGCCGGGTGTTGACGAAATAAACGTCGGCCTTGAACGGCGATTCGAGCCCGTATTTCCAGCCTTTGAGCGTGGAAAGGATCGGGATGTTGTCGGTCGTCAGGTAGTGTTTGCCCGGGCCAAAGGTGTCGCCGAACTGGCCGAGGTAAACGAATTGCACAGCCTGCGACTCGCGCACGATGAGTTGCGCGCCGCGTTTGATTTCCTTGTCCTCGTCCGGGAAGCGCCACGAGATGGTGTCGCGTGAATCGTCCTGCCACTGGATGATTTCCAGGAACTGCGTTTTCAGATAGTCCATCAGACCCATATGTTGCCTTTCGTTGGGGCGATAGTTCCGCCAAATCGCGTGGGTGGGAAGTACAATTTCGCGAGAATTCTGTAAGCCGAAACGGCCAGTCTGCGCTTGTGGATCCGGCCGGGGCGTGCTGAATTTTCCACGTCATGGAAGCGGGAAAACTCAATTGTCCGAATTGCGGCGCCGCCGCGGCAACCGACGCGACGCGTTGCGGACACTGCAACTCCCGGCTGGCGACCGTCGCGTGTCCGGCTTGTTTCGGCATGATGTTCGTTGGGGCCAAGTTCTGTTCGCATTGCGGCGCGAAGGCGGATCGCACGGAACTTGCCGCGAGCGAGCGTCGAACCTGCCCGCGCTGTCGCGTGGATATGAAAGCCGTCGTCATCGGGAAGGTGGATCTGCGCGAATGTCCCAAATGCGAGGGTTTGTGGGCGGACGCTGATTGCCTGCAAACCATTTGCACGGATCGCGAACAACAGTCCGCCGTGTTGGGCGTGGCGGCGCCGATCGAACAGCCGTTGAATGCGCCGCTGGAGAAGATCAGTTATCGGCCGTGTCCGGTCTGCCGGCAGTTGATGGACCGGGTGAACTTTGCCAACTGTTCCACGGTGATCGTGGATGTTTGCCGCGCGCACGGCACGTGGTTCGACAAGGATGAACTGCGGCGCATCGTGGAGTTCATTCAACGCGGCGGTTTCGACAAGGCGCGGGCGCGGGAGATTGCGGAATTGGAGCGTCAGCGGCGGCGATTGGAAGCGGAGCGCACCGCCGGTAGCCGCGAAGCAGCTGCCGGCTACGGCTCGCCGTGGGACGCTCGCGAAGTGGGCCTGGTTGACGCGGCCGCCTCGGTGCTGACGGCCTTCTTTGACTAGGCGAACCGTAAATCTTCAAGAGCCTTGGGCGGAGTTGTCGCAGGACGGAGCGGGCGTCCGAATGTGCGCTCGCAACCGGAGAAGAACTCGATTGGGTGCTGGTGCTGGATGATGTGAGCCAAAACCTTCCGCCTCCCGGAACGCAAAAAAATTCCTTGTTCCATGGGCAATTGCCCGACGGGAGTTGATTCGCCACCGGGGGAGACTCATCATTTGCGTTGCAGTTGATGAATCCTCCATCGAGCAAGCAGTCCGTGGTGAACCGCCAGGCCTTTGCCGGATTGCGCCTTACGTGTCGCGGTTCGAACGCGAGTCGGATGCATTCCTTTTCGGTGCGTGTCGTTCGGCAAACTTTTTTGAACCGGAGTTCTGATGAAGACTGAACCAGAGTCACTCGCTAGCGGCACGTCAGCGATCAACAACAGCTCGCGAACGCAATGGCTCGTGCTCGCCGCGGCGTTTCTCGGTTGGATGTTCGACGGGTTGGAGATGGGAATTTTTCCTGTCATCGCGCGGCCGGCCTTGCAGGAACTTCTCGGCACGCAGGCCGATCAACAGGTCGGACCATGGATGGGTTACATCACGGCGCTGTTCCTTCTCGGCGCGGCGGCGGGTGGACTTGTCTTCGGCTGGCTCGGCGACAAGGTGGGTCGCGTTCGCGCCATGGTCGCGAGCATCATCACGTATTCGCTGTTCACGGCGGCGTGCTACTTCGTCACGTCGGCGTGGCAGATGGGCGCGTTCCGTTTTCTCGCAGCGCTCGGCATGGGCGGCGAATGGTCGCTCGGCGTCGCGCTCGTGATGGAATGCTGGCCGGAAAAGCGCCGTCCGCTGATGGCGGGCGTGATCGGCGCGGCGGCAAACCTCGGTTACGCGTTGATCGGATTGGTGACGTGGAAAATTCCGCCCGGTCCAAACTCCTGGCGTTGGGTCATGCTCGCGGGCGCGGTGCCGGCGATTCTCGCGTTGTGGATCAGTTTGAAAGTGCCGGAGTCGCATCGCTGGAAGGAATCCGTGAAGACGCGCACCGTGCATCCGCTCGCCGAAGTGTTCGGCGGCAAACTGCTCACCACCACGCTGCTCGCGATTGCGTTCTCGTCCGTCGCGCTCATTGGCACGTGGGGCTCGGTGCAATGGCTGCCGTTGTGGGCCGACAAGATGGCGGGCAAAACGCTGCTGCATGCGAAAGGGATGACAATGTTCTACATGTCGCTCGGCGCGGTAGTGGGCTGCTTCATCGGACCGGCGATCGGCGCACGCATGGGACGTCGCATCGCTTACTTCGCGTTGTGCGCGGCGTCGTTGATTTCGTGTGCGGTGTTGTTCCGCAGCGTGACTGAATTCGGCGCGGCTTTTCTTGGCGGTGCCTTTGTGGTCGGCGCGTTCACGGCGGCGTTCTACGGCTGGCTGCCGCTGTATTTGCCGGAACTTTTTCCCACACGCGCGCGGGCGACGGGACAAGGGATCGCCTACAACAGCGGGCGGATTCTCGCCGCCGTGGGCGCGATCACGCAAGGCCAGCTCGTCACGCATTACGGCGGCAGCTACGCGCAAGCCGGTTCGGTCGTCACGCTGGTTTACCTCGTCGGCATGTTGCTCATCTGGCTCGGGCCGGAAACCAAAGGCAAGCCGCTGCCGGAATAAATTTCTCATCGCGATGCGTTCAATCCGTCTGGTTCGGTCGTCGTTTCGATTCGCTGCGCTGGTGGTGCTGGGTTGGCTCGGTGCGTGCGCCGGCGCCGAAACAAATTCTCCCGCCGTTTGCCCGCTGGTTGTCGTCGCGCCGGATCGCGCGGACGGCATTTATGCGGTTGATCAACCGGTGACCTGGCGGGTGGAAGTTTCGGGTGCGACCACGAACATTCTCGAGGGCGATTATTTCGTGAAGCTCGGCGGGCTCACCAAGCTCGTGGAGGGCAAAGTCGCGTTGACGAACGGTGTGACGGTCATCACGGCCAAACTGTCCGAGCCCGGCACGTTGCTGTTGCAAATCAAAGTGCCGCTGCCCGACGGCAAACGGACAAATTTTCTCGGCGGTGCCGTCGTCGCGCCGGACAAAATCAAACCGTCTTCGCCGCGTCCGGCAGACTTCGATGCCTTCTGGCAGGCGAAGCTCGACGAGCTTTCGCAAGTGCCGCCGAATCCGAAATTGGTTTCGCAGGAAACGGACCGGCCCGGCACGGAGTATTGGCAGGTCACGCTCGATAATATTCGCGGCGCTCACATTCGCGGCCAGCTCGCGCGCCCGACGAACAGCGGAAAACTTCCGGCGATGCTCATCGTGCAGGGTGCGGGCGTTTACGGTTTGCCGAAGCAGTCCGTGACGCACCCGGCGAGCAAAGGCTGGCTCGCGCTGAATCTAAACGCGCACGATTTGCCGCTGGATGAAAAGCCGGAATTTTACCGGCGATTGTTCGAGGCTGAACTCAAGGACTATTGGAACATCGGCAACGAAGATCGCGAGAAAAGTTATTTCCTGCGGATGTTTCTCGGCTGCTATCGTGCGGCGGAATACCTCACGCAGCGGCCGGATTGGGACGGCAAAACGTTTCTCGTCACGGGCGTGAGCCAGGGCGGATTGCAGGCGCTGATCACGGCGGGGCTGCATCCGAAAGTCACCGCGGCCATCGCCGGCGTGCCGGGCGGCTGCGATCTCACCGGCGCGAAAGCGGGACGCAATTCCGGCTGGCCGGCGCGCTATTGGAAGAAGGGCCAGGACACGGAGGCGGCGTTCAACACCAGTCGTTACTTCGACGCGGTGAATTTCGCTTCACGCATCCGCTGCCCGGTTCTGGTCAGCGCGGGTTTGATTGACGAAGTGTGCGCGCCGGCGGGAATTTTCGTGGCAGCGAATCAAATCACTTCGCCCAAGGAAATCGTTTTTCTGCCGCTGGCCGATCACATGGGCGTGCACGATTCGCATCGCGCGTTCAAGGAGCGCAGTTCGATGTGGCAACGCGCGCTCGGCCAGGGCGAGCCCGCGCCCGTTGGCGAAGTGGTGGTCAATCCGAAAGCCTACAACGGCGCGTTGCGCAATCCGCTGATGGGTTTCATCGGCCCGCTCAACGGCAAACACGAATACGCCACGCTCGCGCGCGAATACGTGACGTGGAATTCGATCGAGACGAACGCGACGGACACGGTTGAGAAGTTGCGCGCGTATGCCGACGCGCACTGGCGCGGCGTGGAGACGCGCAACATCAAGGTCATTCCGCGCGTGTTTCTCGAATGGCCCGCGTCCGAGGCACGCACGAACACGAGCGATCCGTACACGCCATTCAAATCGTATTTCCCGCCGGACCTGACGCCACGCGATTACACCAGCGACACCTTCAAGCAACGCGTCACGCGCATGATCGCGAAGATGGGCGAGGCGTGGGACAACGATCCGCGGATCGCATTCATCGAGATGGGCATGATCGGGCCGTGGGGCGAACAACATCATCCGTCGCCGACGCCGGAGATGCAGAAAGTTTTGGGCGATGCGTTCAAGGCGGCATTCAAGCACAAGCCGGTGATGAACCGGTATCCGTGGGAATTTCAGGATTACGAATTCGGCATTCACTGGGATTCGTTCGGCAATCCCGGCTGGGAAATGTTGAAGCACGTTCCGAAACTCGAAGGCCGGCTCGCGGAGCGATGGAAAATTGCGCCGATGGGCGGCGAGATGGCGTTCGATACGTCGCCCAACCCGAAGCCGCGCCTCGCGCTCACTCCGACTGAAGCCGTGGCGACGCAGGCGGACACGCTGATCCGCTACATCCGGCGCTGGCATTGGAGCGCGCTCGGTTGGGTGAGCCTTTACGAGGCGAAGGACGAGGCGGCGGCGAAGGGCGCCGCGCGCATTCAGAGCGCGTTCGGTTATCGATTTGTCATCGACGAAGCGCGCTATCCGGTGCGCGCGGAAGCGGGCGAAAAGATTTCGGTTTCCTTCGCGGTGCGAAATCTCGGTTCAGCCCCGATGTATTTCAATTGGCCGGTGGAAATCAGTTTGCTCGACCCGAACACGCGCGAGCCGGTTTGGAAATCAACTTTTGCCGACGTCGATATCCGCCAATGGCTGCCGGGCGATTATTCCGACAAAGGCAAAGGCCGTCGCACCGGCGATAAAAATCACACGGCATTCGAGTGGGATACGGGACTCGATTACGACATCGCGCCAGGCACGAATCGCGTGAGTGGAACTTTCGTTCTGCCGAAGATCGTGCCGGCGGGCGAATACCTCGTGGCGCTCGCGATTCTTGATCCGGCGGGAAATCTGCCGAGCGCGCGCTTTGCGATTACGAACTACTTAAATGGCGGGCGGCATCCGCTCGGGAAAATCGGCATCGGCATCGGCGGAGTTGCGCCGCAGTTGGAGAAAAGTGCGTTTGACGATCCCGCCAAAGACCGCACGCTGCGTTACGTGGTCGCGCCGAGATAGCCTTCACTTCGCGCTGGTCCGGCGCTCCATTGTCTCCATGTTCCAATCCGCGGCCACGAATGCGGCGCGAACGGGTTTCACGTTCGGATAACCCTCCACCTCGCGTTCGCTGTTGATGACGCGCCCCGTTCCATTTCGCGCTTGTGAGATGATTCGTTGATCCGTGGCGTCGCGATTCCACGGTCGCGCGCCGGCGTTTTGCAAAACCGCCTCGCGAACTTTTTCCACGCTGAGCGGTTTGAGGTGCGCCGGCCAAACCGAGGCGGCGGGGAGCATCACGCATTCGTTCGTGCCGGAGGCGGCAGCGGAATTTCGTATCGGCAACGGTTTGCCCGCGGCATCGAAGCACTGATTGTCCGCCAGGAAAAGCTCCAGCGGCCCGCGCGAATGCGTGAACAGCGGCAGCGCCGCGCTGGTGTCCACGCCGGCCTGCATCAGATTGCCGACGATTGCAAGTTTGCCGGTCTGCCAATCGTGCTCGCCCCATTCGCTTTGAATCAGCGCGAAATGAATCGCGCGCTTGCCGGGATTTGAAATGAAATTGTTCGCCATCACGCCGCGCGTGCCGCCCTTGAAGAGCGCATTGCGCTCCACGTTGTTCGCGTAAAGATTGCCGAGCAGCGCGATGTCGGAGGCATTGTCGTGAATCAACGAGCCCTTCGAATGTTCGCCCTTGCCGTGCGTCGAGTGGCTCAAGCCTTCCGCGATGAGGCAGTTGCTGAACGTCACGCGATGCGATGTTCCCTGGCGCCAATCATCCGGTGAATTTCCGGCAAAGCGCGGCCCGGAAGCAGAGAGGTTTTCGTCCGTGGACCATTCGCAGGAGCAGTGATCCACAATCACATCGGACGCGCCGGCGAGACCAATGCCGTCCACCTCCCATCCGCTGTTCTTTGCGCGGCCAGCTTCGCCGGGGCGAACGCGCAGATGTTGAAACACCACGTCGTGCGCGGAAATCGTGACGCCACCGCGAATGATCGTGATGCCCGGCGAGGGTGCCGTCTGGCCAGCGACGGTGGCGAAGGGTTCATCGAGGCGCAGGTCGTGCCCGGCCAGATCAATCACGCCAGCGATTTCGAATACGATCACGCGCGGGCCTTTCGTCGCCAGCGCTTCCGCGAGTGAACCAGCACCGTTCGCATCCAATGTCGTCACGCGAATAATTTTTCCGCCGCGCCCGCCAGCGGTCTGCGTGAAGCCATCCAGCGGCGATAACTTGTCCGCGGCTTGGGTGATGAGCGCGAAACCAACCAACCCGAGGAGAGTGGTAAAATTTAGTTTTATTTCCGGCAGCGTTCGCATCAGAGTTTGCACTTCCATATTTCCGGCAATGCATGCGTATCAGTTGCAGTTTTGTCCGGCCTCGCGTTGCCAACGAAACGGTTCGCCGCTCGCCGATGCCGGAGCGGCGTGGCTGTGTTGGTCAACACCAAGCCCAGCAAGACAGCGCGGCGATGATCCCCCGGATTTGGCTCCGCATCGTGAGCGAACCCTGGACACGTTACCATATTGAATCTTAGCGTGATAGTTTTCGCGCCTGACAAGGGTCGCTGAATCCGGTGAGATGGACGCCGTGCTGCGAACAAAATTCGAAACAGTCCTTCAGGCGCGGTCCGCACTACAGCGACATGAATTGCAATCTCCACATGAAGCAATATCCGGATTGGATCGTCGCGAAGTATTCCAATTGAGCTCATGAACCGTAGGCGATTTTTCAAAGCGGTCGCAGCCTTCCCCGCGCTGGCGCTTGCGCGGCCGGGATTGCTGCGCGCGGCGGACTCCGCGCAGGACGAGCACTTGCCGCGCGTGCGCGCGCTCACGCGCGGGCCGCGTTTTCATTGGTTCGGCTATTACGACAAGCTGCAATTCTCGGCGGACAATCGCCTCGTGCTGGGCAATGAAGTTGCCTTCGAAGGCCGTTCGCCGCGAGTCGACGATCAAATTCGCGTCGTCATGGTGGATCTGCGCGATGGTGATTGCTGGACCGAACTCGGCTCGTCCACCGCCTGGAACTGGCAGCAGGGCTGCATGCTTCAGTGGCTCCCGGGTTCACGCAACGAAGTGATCTGGAACGACCGCGACGGCGATCAATTCGTGGCCCACGTTCTGAACGTGAAGTCGCAGCAACGTCGCACGCTGCCGCATCCGATTTACACCATCAGTCCGGAAGGTCGCACCGCCATTGCGCCCGATTTCCGGCGACTGAACGACTGCCGCCCCGGTTACGGCTACGCGGGCATTCCCGATCCGAATCGCGACGTCGCGGCGCCGGACGATGCGGGAATCTGGCGCATGGATTTGCGATCGGGAAAGCAGCAGTTGTTGTTCAGTTTTGCGGACGCCGTAAAAGTTCCTTTCACGGGCCGCGCCGAATCCGCCTTTCAGCCGGGTGCGAAGCACTGGTTCAATCACCTCTTGTTCAACACCGATGGCTCGAGATTTTTCTTCCTGCACCGCTGGCGCAATCCAGGACAG
>CAYWCK010000099.1:0-14306 GCA_964456685.1 uncultured Bifidobacteriaceae bacterium
GGGAGTGCTGCTTTACGAACTGCTCACCGGCAGAACCCCGTTCGACGCCACCGAACTATTGCGGGCCGGATTGGACGAAATGCGCCGCACGATCCGAGAACGGGATCCCGCGCGGCCTTCCACCCGGCTTAGCACATTGCGAGGCGCTGACCTCACCGCCACCGCCCAGCATCGCCAAACCGAAGCGCCGAAGCTCATCCACCGATTACGCGGCGACCTGGATTGGATCGTGATGAAGTGTCTGGAGAAAGATCGCACGCGGCGCTACGAGACGGCGAACGGTCTGGCGATGGATATTCGGCGGCACTTGGCACTCGAGCCAATCATCGCACGTCCACCTAGCGCGGCGTATCGCTTTCAGAAATTCGCCCGCCGGAACAAACTCGCGCTCGCGACCGTGTGTGCGGTGGCCATGGCGGTCCTGCTCGGAGTCGGCGGCGTCTTTTGGCAATGGCGCCGGGCCGAAGGGCTCGCGTTGTCCGAAGCACGGCAGCGGCGCGTTGTCGAGGCGCAGTCGGCGGAACTGCGGCTCAACCTTTACGCTTCGGACATCAGCCTGTCCGCCCAAGCGGTCCAGCGGGGTAACTTTGGTCGCGCGCGCCGCGTCCTTGCCGCTATGCAGCCGAAGGCGGGCGAAGCCGATTTGCGCGGCTTCGAATGGCGTTACCTCTGGAATCTCTGTCAAGGCGACCAACTGGCAACGCTCACGGGTCACGATTGGATTGTTTCTTGCGCGACCTTTTCGCCCGACGGCAGATGGATCGCCAGCGGCAGTCAGGATCGCACCGTCAAGATCTGGGACGCGACCCACCTCGAACTCGTCGCCACACTAAACGCCGCCACCGGGGCCGTCTGGTCTGTGGCGTTCACGCCCGATGGTCGTCACTTGATCGCGTCCGGTTATGGCGGCACCAAGCTGTGGGAAACGGCAACGTGGCAACTCACCAAAAACTTTCCCGGCCAGGTTTCTGCGGTGTCCCCAACGGGTTCGTTGCTGGCGGTTTCCGAGTCCAGTCCGACGGATTGGTTGAATCCTGGTGGCGGCGTCAGCTTGTGGGATTACCGCCGCGGGGAAAAGTTGCGCGAATGGGCCCGGCCCGCCGGCGCGCTTGCGTTCTCGCCTGAAGGCAAGCAACTCGCGCTCGCAGGCATCCACCGAAACATAGATTTTTACGACGTCGCATCCGGTGAGCGGCGGCGCACCATCGCCACATCCAATCTGGTGTGGTCCATCGCGTTCTCGCCCGACGGCAATCGGCTGGTCACCACTGCCGGAGCGCGCGATCCGGTGGTTTATGATCTGACCGACCGCCAGCCGCTGCGAAAGTTAAAGGGGCATCTGCTCACGGTTTGGTCCGCGCGGTTTTCTCCGGACGGCAAAATCATCGTGACCACGGGTTCCGACCAGACAATCCGGCTCTGGGACGCGGCGACCGGCGAAGCGAAACAGGTCTTGCACGGGCACGACAGCGAAGTCTGGAGCGCGACCTTTAGCCCGGACGGGCGGCGAATTGTTTCCGGCGGGAAGGACCAAGCCGTGATGCTGTGGTCAGGAACGACCCGCACGCGGACCGATTCATTCCCGCATCGCAACGAGATGGCGCCAATTTTTTCACCCGACGGCGCGCGCCTGGTCACGGCCCGTCGCACGACCGAGAAGCTGGCTTCCGCTTTGTGGAATATTCGCGACGGCAACTTCATTACCGAAATTCCGGGCCGACCGGCCATCGGTTTTTCACCGGATGGAAAGCAACTCGTTCATTGGGGTGCCCGGGGTCAAATCCTGGAACGGTGGTCACCGGAAGATCGTTCCGCAACCACGGTTGCACTCGAAGGGCTTGCCGCAGGGGAAGCCGTTTGGACGCACGAGGGCTTCTCGCCGGAGTGGAAAGTTTTCTTCACAGTTGACCAAATGGGGACGGTGCGGTTCTGGGATGCGGGCAACGGAAAAGCGGCGGGTGATTTCCGCGCCCCAACCCCGATCCAGTCGGTCGCGTTGAGTCCGGACGGCAGTTACTTCGCCCTCGGCGTAGAGCACGAACCGGTGGTGCGATTATACGAGCGCCGCACCGGACGCGAGCGGCAGTTGACGGGCCATCGCGACGCAGTGAACGGCCTCGCTTTTTCGCCGGATGGAGCTTCGCTGGCCAGTTGCAGCCTGGACGGCACGATCCGTTTGTGGGACACCGCCACCGGCAAACCAACCGCGACGATGTCCGGAAATCTGGAAGACGCGGCGGCCGTGACGGTCGCACCGGACGGTCGCACGCTGGCATCGATTCACGAGCGCCACGCAATCAAGTTCTGGCATGCGGCCACCGGCCGGGACCTGCTTGTGCTGGATTTCTCGCACGCCGGCAATTCCTTGCGGTTCTCGCCGGACGGTCACTATCTCGCCGCGACCACGGATGAAGGTGAGGTCCACCTCTTCGAAGCACCACCTCTGACCCCACCTGCCTCTGTTTCCGCGCGCTGATCGGCGGTGCATAAAAACACGGTGCTTGCCAGCGTGACGGGAAATCCATACTTCCCCTCGCAGCCGTGAGCGATGTCACCCAAATTCTTACCGCCCTCGAACGCGGCGATGTCGCCGCTGCCGGCGAACTGCTGCCGCTGGTTTACGACGAATTGCGCAAACTTGCCGCCGCCAAAATGGCGAACGAATCGCCGGGCCAGACCTTGCAACCCACCGCCCTGGTTCATGAGGCCTGGCTGCGCCTCGTCGGTGCCGACGGTCAGGCACGCTTCCGAAACCGCGCGCACTTTTTCGGTGCGGCCGCGGAAGCGATGCGGCGCATCCTTATCGAGAACGCTCGTCGCAAATTGGCGCAGCGCCACGGTGGAGGCCACCAGCGGGTGGACATTCAGGAAATTGAAATCGCCGCGACCGCGCCGGAGGACGAACTGTTGGCGCTCAACGATGCCCTCGATCGGCTGGCGCTTCAGGACGCCGCGAAGGCCGAACTCGTGAAGTTGCGTTACTTTGTCGGCCTGACCCTTGAGGAAGCGGCCGGGATTCTCGGCATCTCGCTGACCACCGCCAAACGCCAGTGGACTTTTGCCCGCGCGTGGCTGCACGCAGAAATCCGCGCGGCGCAGCGGTCGTGAAGGCGCGGCCCTTTCACCGCCGCCAGCAGCGATACACATAAGCCGGCGGCAGGTTGCGCCAGATAATTGGGGTGAGGGCAACCCGTTTGAAATTTTGAAACATCAATTTGCGGAAACGCAGCGTCGTCGGAAAAAAACGCGCGTGCACGTACGCGAACGCCACGAATTGGCCATCGGGCGCGAGCGATTCGAGCATCGCGTTGAAAATCCGGTCCTGCAACGCCGGCATCATGTTGCCCCAGGCCAGGCCGCTGACGACGCATTGCGCCTTCTTGCCCTCGAGATGCTGGGGCAGGTTTTCCGCGGAATCGTGGATGGTTTCACAGTGCGGCAGACGACGGCGCAACTCGGCGATGTTTGTCTCGCTCAGCTCCAGCGCCAGCAGCCGACCGCTGCCCTGCAGGCGTTCGAGCAGCAACTCGGTGAAGGAGCCCGTGCCGGGACCGAGTTCGGCCACGGTGTCGCCGGGTTGAAAATCACACGCCGTGGCCACGGCAACCGCGAGGTCGCGCGAACTGGGCCAGAAGGCGCCAACTGAAAGAGGTTCACGGATGAAGGCTTCGACGAATCGCCAGGCCGAGCCTGGGCTCATCCGCGCCGCTGTGCCGCCGGTTTTATCACTCATGTTGGTTGGTTTTCTTCAACGCCGGAACGAACTCACAAAGTCGGCCGTCTCGACCTTGACCACCTTCTTCACAACCGTGGATTCGGCGATCAACTGGTTCAATTTCGTTTCCCAGGCCGCACCATCCATGGGCAGCTCGACGGTTTGGTTGATGAGTGAAGAATAAACCATCACGTTCGCCAATTCCACCGATTGCATGCCTTCATCGCCGGGCACGATCAGCGGCGTGCCGTCCAGAATGGCGTCCACAAAATTCTGGATGATGATCGCGTGCGGAACGGCCGCGTTTTCGAAGGGGATGTCGATGTTCCACACCTCGGGTTTCATGAAGCCCTGCTTCGAGGTCTGGCTGAACTCGAGCATGTCCACATCATTGCGGGTGAACAGCAGCTTGTTGTTCTCCATGACGATCGTGCCGCGCGAACCGACGATCTCGAAGCGGTTGGTGCCGGGCGCCTCGCCGGTGGAGCTGACGAACACGCCCGTCGCGCCGTTCGCCCACTCCAGATAGGCCGTGACGCTGTCCTCGACTTCGATCTGGTGAAAGCGGCCGAGTTGACAGAAACCGCGCACGCTTTTGGGCATGCCCACCAGCCATTGCATCGTGTCGAGGTTGTGCAGGCACTGATTAAGCAACACGCCGCCGCCTTCGCCCTTCCAGGTCGCGCGCCAGCCTCCGCTGGCGTAATACGCGTCGGTGCGGAACCAATCTGTATTGATCCAGCTCACGCGCACGATCTTCCCCAGTTCGCCGCTCTGGATAAGCTTCTGGACTTTTTTATACCGCGGCTCGGTGCGCATCTGGAACATGCCGCCGAAAACCACCTTGGGATTCTTCCGGCTGGCTTCGATGAGGCGCTCGGCGTCGGCTTTGTGCGAGGAAATGGGCTTCTCGATCATCGCATGGACGCCGTGGTTGAGGGCGAAGATGCCGAGCGTGGTGTGTTGGAAATGCGGCGTGGCTACAATCACGGCGTCCACCTCGCCGGATTTGATCAGGGCCTCGCCGTCGGTGAAAGTTTTGAGCGGCTTGTATTGGTCGAGCGGCGCCATGGCGTCGCACACCGCCACCAGTTCGCAACGGCTGATCTTCTTCTTGGTAAGGTAATCGGCGTGGTACCTGCCGATGTTGCCCATGCCGATGATGCCAAGTCGCACTGAGTTCATGGCGCGGGAGTGTAACGACTCGGGGCGGACTGCCTAGATGAAATTTCAACCGCCCGGCTTTTTCGCGACGCGCTCGTAAATCTCCAGCGTCTGGCGCGCGGTGTTTTGCCAGTCGAACTTGCGGGCTTGGTCAAAGCCGGCGACGCGCAGGCGGGTCCGGGCGGCAGCATCACCGGCCAGCGCGCCGAGTTTTGCCGCAATGTCCGCCACGTTTTCCGGATCAATCGTGAGCGCGGCCGTTCCGATCACTTCGCCGAGCGAGCCGCGTGTCGAAGAAATCACCGGGCAACCGCACGCCATCGCCTCGATGGGCGGCAGGCCAAAGCCTTCGTAGAGCGAGGGAAAAACGAACCCGTCGGCCGCGCGGTAAAGTTCCGGCAGATCCGGATCGCCGACGAATCCCAACGCGCGAATATCCGCCGCGGCGGGCGAGGCCTTGATCGCGGCATGAATCATCTCCGCGCCATGCCAGTCACTGCCGGCCAGCGCGAGCTGCCAGTCGGAGGGCACGGCCGATTTGAACTGCGTGAACGCCTCGATCAACCGCACATGATTCTTGCCGGGATGCTCGAGGCGCGCGACGTAGAGAAAAAATGGTTTTGTCAGGTTGAATCGTTTGGCCACCACGGATTTGGACGTCGGCGTGTCACCCGGACAGAAACGCACGTGCTCAATCCCGTTGTGGATGACGGTCATCCGGGCCGCGGGCGCGGAGAAGAACTGCCGGATGTCGCGCGCCGTATTTTCGCTGATGGCGATGATGGCGTCCTGCCGGCGGGCGAGTTGGCGCGCCACGACCTTGCCATAGAACATGCGCTTCCAATCATACTTCCCGCGCACGCGAAACGGCGCGAGGTCGTGGATCGTGGCGACCAGCGGGCAGGGTTTGCGCCAGAGCATGCGGCGGTAGCTTGGGACATGCAACACATCGAGACCCAGCGTTCGGGTGAGGTGTGGCAGCTTCGTTTGATGCCAGAGAATGTCCTTTGCCGCCGGGCGAAATTCTTCGGGAACGGTGACGAGCTCGAGTCGGTCCTTGGCGAAATCGAACAAGGGCTGGTCCTCCTCCAGCACGAACAAAACAAACCGATGCGCCGAGCCTTGCGCAAGTAACGCGCGGACCAGGGCAAAGACGTATTGGCCGATGCCGGTCTTGCCGCGGCCGATGACGGAGGTCGATAGCCCGATGCGCATCGGCTTACGATGAGGGCGCGGGCGCGCGGGTGACAAGCGAAACCCGCCACGGCAAGAAAAAGCCCCGCCAGCCGGCGGGGCGGAAATTTCGAACGGGAGCGCGGTTCACTACTTCAACTTTTCGATGGCTTCCTTCATCTGGCTCAGATGCGCGTCCGCCTGCGGCGAGTCCGTGACGTGTGCAATCTTTCCATCGAGGCCGATCAGGAAGCTCACGCGGCGGGCTTTGTTGCCGTTGGGCACCCGCACGCCGTACGCGTCGGTGACCTTGCCGTCCGTATCGGCCAGCAGCGTGAAGTTCAATTTGTATTTCGCGATGAATTCCTGGTGGCTTTGCTCGTTGTCAAAGGAGACGCCCACCACTTCCACATTATCCTTCTTCAAATCCTCCATGCGATCGCGCAAGCCGCAGGCTTCCTTCGTACAACCCGGCGTGTCGTCTTTTGGATAAAAATAGAGCAGCACGATCTTCTTGCCGATGGCGTCGGCCAGCTTCCAGTTCTTGCCGTTTTGATTTTTGGCGGCGACCAAGGGCGCTTTATCGCCCACCTTCGGCATGGCGGCCGGTTCCGCTTGGGCGAACAGTACTCCGCCAACCAACGCCGCCACGGTGAGGGCGGTTCTTGTGAATGACAGGATCTTCATAATCATATTCGGTTGTTTGCTGGACCAAAATCCGACGTTGCGGCGGCGGGGCAGGTTCAACTCACCCCGCGCAACTTCACCTCCTGCACCCGCTCGACGAACGTCACAAAGCCTTCCGCCTGCTTCTGCAGGCGCCCGAGCAAATCTGCGTCCTGTAATCGGCCGTCGGCGTCCAGCAATTTGCCGATGCCCGGCAGAAACACGCGCTCCGGATAAATATAGGCATTGCGATAGCCAAAGATGGCCTGCAACTGTTCGACTGGCCGCAGCGCGCCCCAGATCCCCGCAGCCACTCCAGTAAAGCAAACCGGCCGGCGCTCGAAACTTTCCGGGAACTTGAGCATGTCGATGAAGTATTTGAGCACGCCGGGAATGCCGCCGTTGTATTCGGGCGTGATCACGTGCAATCCGGAGGCCTGCAACACGCCGTCGCTGAAAGGGGTGAAGCCGGCGGGCTTTTCCGCGTAGGCGCCGGGGGCAAAAATCTCCGGGGGCATTTGCGCAAGATCCAACATGCGCAGCGGCACTTTCATCGCTGCGTAAATCTCTTCCACGTGCCGGGCAACCTTGCGTGTGTTGCTGCCGGGACGGTTCGTGCCAACAATCAGGGTGATCACGCGCAGAGTTTAGCCCGGCCGCACGGTTTGGCAAACTCAGCGTGGCGGACGCGGTTTGCGGCGGCAGCCGTTTTGAAACCACAGCCGCCACACCATCATGACCGCTTCCCGGATAATGTGGCCCGACATCTTGGAGTGACCTTGCGCTCGCTCGGTGAAGATAATCGGCACCTCCACGATCTTCTTTCCCTGCCGCCACAATTTGTGGGTGAGTTCAATCTGGAAGCTGTAGCCGTTGCTGCGCACTTCATCGAGGTTGATGGCCTCCAGCGAACTGCGGCGAAAACATTTGTAGCCGCCGGTCGGATCTGTGTATGGCATGCCGGTGATGATCGAAACGTAGGTCGCTGCGCCCTTGCTTAACATCAGTCGGCTCAAAGGCCAGTTGATGATGCGGATGCCCCCGATGTACCGCGACCCGATCGCGAGATCGGCTTTCTGCGCGGCTTCGAGCAACAGCGGAATGTCATCCGGGTTGTGCGAAAAGTCGCAGTCCATCTCGAAGATGAATTCGTAATTGCGCGCCAACGCCCACTTGAAACCCGTGATGTAAGCGCGGCCGAGCCCGTTCTTCTTCGCCTCGTGGATGACGTGAATCTCGGGATGCTTGGCGGCGAGTTCATCCGCCAGCTGGCCGGTGCCGTCGGAGGAATTTCCGTCCACCACCAGCCAATCCACCTTGACCGGCAAAGCCAGAAGCCGTTGCGCCAGACGCGGGAGATTTTCCCGTTCGTTGACGGTTGGTGTGACGACCAGGGCCTTGTTCATGGCGCGAAATTCGCCGCATACATACGCGAGCACCGACTACTAAACAAGGCGTGAGTTCTGCCGAGGTGCGCGTCCCCAATCGTTCACCGATGCTTGGCGTGGTTCACGATCAGGTAATTCTTTGTTTGCCGCCCACTGTTTCCCACGTCAAGCTCGGCCGACATGGACCCTGTGGAAGCCAACGGCGACGTGGTTTTTCGCGTCGAGCATTGGTTCAGCCTGATTGGCGTCGGCCTGCTCGGGCTGTTCAATTTGTGGATGATCATTGATGCCATCCGCAAACGGGAATGGACGTGGGTGGTGATCCTGCTGGTGTTTCCCGGCCTCGGGACGCTCTGGTATTTCTTCTACATGTTCCGCGGGCCGACGGCGACGCGCGGTTTCGAATTGCCCGGGGCGCATGACCGGCGGCGCATCAAGGAACTGCAGGCGCAAATTCACCACCTCGACAAGGCGCATCACCACTCGCAGCTCGGCGATGTTTTTTTCCAGCAGGGCAAACTGGACAAGGCCGAGGCAAGTTACCGCGCGGCGCTGGCGCGTGACGCGGTGGATCTCGATACGCGGGCGCATCTGGGCCAATGCCTGCTGCGTTTGAAACGGCCCGCGGAAGCGCGACCGCTGCTCGAGGGTGTGGTGACGGAAAAGCCCGGACACGATTACTGGCACACGATGATGGCGTTGGCCGAAACCTTGATGGCGCTGGGCAAGAGCGACAACGCGATTCTTTATTGGGAGCACATCACGAAGCAGCAGACTTATCCCCGGGCGAAGGTCCAACTCGCCGAACTCTACGTTGCGAAGAACCAGCCTGAGAAAGCCCGCGCCGAATTGGCCGACGTGCTGGCGGACGATCCGCATACCCCGGCGTATCAACGCCGGCGCGACCGGGTCTGGGTTCGGCGCGCCCGGGCGCTCGCCCGCAAACTGGGGTGATCGATCCAGTCGCCTATTCCGAGAAGGCGAGGTAGGGGATGAAAACCAGATTCGCGATGGGCACGAACATCAGTACGACCAGCCAGCCACTTTTGCCGCGGGCGACGCAAATTTTCGCCCACATGAGCACACCCATCACAATGTTGACCAGCGGGATGAAGAACAGAATGATCATCCACACGGGCAATCCGGCAAGCTCCAGCAACGGGACCAGGTTAACAATCGGAATCCAGATCAACACTCCCGGATCCTTTCCGCATTTTTCGCAGATGCGCTTGCAGCAGAAACAAAAGAAGACGTAAAACGCCAGGGAAATCACCAGCAGCACCAGCACGGCGACGATGCCCAGCCCGGCAACCATTGCCCCACCTTGATCTTCGCTCATATCAGTTACCTTTCTTGCGGAGTATTTATTGTTTGGACCAGCCAGCCACGAGTGCCGGAGCAACTCGCGCCGCTGTTGTTGCACAAAGGCACCGGAAAGCAAAGGACTTTGTTGGCGACCGATGGTGACGACGGCGGCTCAATTGGCGGGCGGCGCGAGTCGGCGCAACCGTTGGCGCAGCCAACCCGGCAGGCGCTGAAGTAATTCCTCGCGCAAGGTTGGCTCGAGGCCAAATCGGAACAAGGCGAACGTGGCCCAGGCGCCGGCGAGGCCGAGATTCAGCGCCAGACGCGGGAGTGCCGGCAAAGTGTGTGTCGCCCAGAAAATCACCGTCGCCACCGGCAGAAGCCAAAGTGCCAACCGGCCTGCACTTCGATGCCAGGCCACGAGTTCTCCGCTGCGGATGCCAAAGAAGCGTCGCGTGCGGTGCAGGCCGTAGAGGAAACTAAACGCCGCGCTGCACACCACCGACACCATCAGCATGGTGGTCAAGCCACCGTGCTGGTGGAGCAGGCAGGTGAGGCCGACAAAGGCGAGGCCTTCCAGGAAAAACAAATAGCGCATGAACCCGATGGCCTTGGCCTGACCGACCAGTCCCGTATGGGAGTGAAGACTCACACAAATGACCAGCCACAGTCCCAGCAACAAGTCGTTCCAAACCGACCACCGGGCTTTGCGGCTGTCAAAAATTTCATCCGGAAAAGCATCCTCCAAAGCGTGCCGGTTGGCCCAGGCGACCGCGATCGGTGCCGGGTCGGCGCTTGCAGGGGGAATGATCCTCACGTTCGTGAGCGAACCCAATGAACTGCTCCAGACCAGGCGGTTCAATTCGCCGGCCAGGCTTTCTTGAGCGGTCCCTTTCCCAGCCGTCGGATCTGCGATTGCACTCCGCAGTTGCTCCAACGTCGCGTTGGTGAAGTTCCGCTGGAGAAATTCGGCCGGTGCGCTGGCGGGGTTAATGATTTTTGCCGCCAGCGCGCGGGGCGACTTGATGTCCTTGGCGATGATTCGCGGGGACGCAAACCGGCCCGAGGTCCATAGCGTGACAAAATTTGTGTTGCACAGGGCGAACATCACCCCGGCGACCACGCTGAGGCTGGCGGAAAGCACCACGATCTGGCGGAAGCGCGCCTGCAGGCGCGCCTTCTCGCCGCGCACGATCATCTCGGCCAGCGCCGAACTGGAGTAGTCAAACAAGCGGAAGATGACCTGTTGCAGGACGTCGTAGGCACGCGTGAAAATATTCCAGATGGTGGCGGCTTCCAGTCCCAGCAGGCGCGTCACCAGAATGGTCTGGCTGGTGGAGACGAGCAGGGCGCCAAGGGCCATGATGAAAATGTCGTTGCCGAAGTGAAATACCTCCTTGAACTGGGCGGCGGTAATTCGGCCCCATTGACCGGCGCGCGGCAGGAGGTGGAGCCGGGCGCAACCGGCCCAGTTGAACACCACAGATTGCACCACCGTGGCCACGTGGCCGTACAAGATGCTCAGGACACCATACCCGCGCGCAAAAAAGAACCAGGTGACGCCAAACGTGACCATCTGCGCGACGGCCTGGTTGTAATTGACGATGTCGAAACGTTGATGGGCGGCCAGGATGTGGCCCAGGGTGCGGGTGCAGAAAGACACTGCGAGCAGGCAACATTGACCAAGCAGCAGCCAGGTAAAAGTTCGATGCAGTTCGGGTCCGATATCCAGCCACGGTCCAGCGTGAAAGGCCAGGACGGCGCCCACGAGGAGCACCAGCAGTCCCTGCACAGTGCCGACTAGAAAACCAGTCTTTACCATCGCCCCATAGCCGCCCCCAGCCCGGTCGTCCTTGTGATCAATCAAGATGCGGGCCACCGACGCGCTCAAGCCGAAATCCACCATGGCGATGAACACGCCGAGTTTGCTCGTGAGCGCCCAGAGGCCAAGTTCCTCCGTGTTGGGCAGGTAATGCAGCGCCAGCGGCACCGAGCCCAGCGTGTAGAGCATGTTCATGCCCAACAACGCGTAACCGGAAATCAAAGACTGGGTGTAGCGATTGAGGCGGGACATGATGCGTCACTCGGGCCGACCGCCACGGCGGCGTCCCGCTTTACTAAGCCACGACCCAGGTGTGTTCATCATCAGACCGATCGCCGGCCGGCTGGGAGCAGTCGCCAACGCGGGCCTAGGTCAGCCCAAACCATCGCGCAGCGCAAGGACATTTGCCGCTTTCGCAACGGCCCACGGCACGCGGCGCTTGTTTTTCCGTTGCGAACCAGTTGGTTTCCGGGAATATCGCCGGCGCTGTGATTGTTCATTGCGCCAACCCAAAGCCAGCCGGCTCCGGTCTTTTCGCCTAGCTCTATGGTTCTGTTTCAACGCGCCCGCGCCTCGCTCCGCCGCCAGGGGTTGACTGCCTCGGTGGCCAAGTTGCACTCGATTTTTTTGGATCATTGGCATGATTTTCGGTATGGGCTCGACACGTGTTCCATCTCCGAACTGCGGGACCTCACCATCCGGACCGGCCGCGTGGAGAGCGGTTACATTTACCGCCCCGTGCGCCTGCTGGCGTTGCGGAAGTTTTTCAAAAGCATCGCGGCGGAGCTGCCTTCGCGGGAAGTGCTGGTGGATATCGGCAGCGGCAAGGGGCGCATTCTGCTGGCGGCAGCGGAACTGGGTTTTCGGGAAGCCCGCGGCATTGAATTCGCCCGGGAACTTTGCGAAATCGCGCAGCGAAATTGCGCTCGCTACCAAGCCGCGACCGGCACAAGCACGGTCTTCCACACGCTCGAGGGCGACGCCGCGCAGTATGCGTTCCGGCCCGACGAGTCGGTGTTTGTCTTCTGCAATCCCTTCGCCGGCGACATCATGGCGCGCGTTCTGGCCAACTTGGCGACTTCCCTCCAGACTCATCCCCGGCGGATCATGGTGATTTACTACAATCCAACCTGCCGCACCCTCGTCGAGCAACAATCCTGGCTGGTCCCGCACCGGGAATTCATCTGGTGCGGTCACGAGTTCATGGCTTACGTCAATCGAAGTTAAATCAGGCCATCGCATGCGTCACTGGTGGCTATTAGATCCGGCCAGACGGCGAGTTTAGCCCGAGTCCCACCCAGCGAGCTGCCTGCGAAGCCGGGTTTTCGCTTCCGCCGGACCGTTGGCTGCCGCATCCTGTCGGCATGTCAGATGTCATCGCCATCGTCGGCCGGCCAAATGTCGGCAAGTCCGCGCTGTTCAATCGCATCGTGGGCCGGCGGATTGCCATCGTCCATGATCAACCGGGGGTGACGCGCGATCGCGTCAGCGCCGAGGCGGAGTGGCGCGGGCGGCCGTTCACGTTGGTGGACACCGGCGGCATCGGCCTATTACGCCGGGAGAAGGCGACCGATGTCATCGTGAAGGCCGCCGTCGAACAGGTGGACCTCGCCATCGAAGCGGCGCACGTCATCATTCTGGTCGTGAACGTTCAGGAAGGGATTGTGCCGCTCGATCGCGAAGTGGCCCAGCGCCTTCGCAAATCCGGAAAGCTGGTCCTTGTGGCCGTGAACAAGGTGGACACCAGCAAAGTTGAACCGCAGGCCGCGGAGTTTGCGCAATTGGGCTTCGAGAAATTGTTTCCCGTCACCGCCATTCATGGTGAGGGAATTGAGGCTTTAATCGAAGCGGCGGTCGCGTTGTTGCCCTCTGCCAGCAATCAATCTTCGGTGGTCGGCAGCGACGACGCAGTGGATGATTCGAGTGCAGCGAGTCCCGCAACTCCAGCCAAAGACACGCCCTTGAAGCTGGCTATCGTCGGCCGGCCCAATGTTGGCAAATCCTCCATCATCAACGCCCTCACCCGATCGGAGCGCGTCATTGTCAGTCCGATCCCGGGCACAACGCGCGACGCGGTGGACGTGCCTTTCGAGGTGGAAACCGACGGCGTGAGGCAGAAATATACGTTGATTGACACGGCG
Source organism: uncultured Bifidobacteriaceae bacterium (assembly GCA_964456685.1). GTDB lineage: Bacteria > Verrucomicrobiota > Verrucomicrobiia > Limisphaerales > JADLHS01 > CAYWCK01. Next base: position 13,375 of record CAYWCK010000099.1, read on the forward strand.
GGCATTCGCAAAACCCGCCGCGTGAACGACACGGTCGAGTTTTTCAGCGTGCAACGCAGTGAGGACTCCATCGCGCGCTGCGACATCGCAGTGCTGGTGCTGGATGCGGAATCGGGGATTCTGGAGCAGGACAAGAAGATTGCGGATCGCATCGTGGATAATCGCAAGGCCTGCATCGTCGTCATCAACAAATGGGATCTTTACGAAGAATCCGTCCGCCAAGCGCGCGAGGAAGAGATCGCCCGCCGTTCACGCAAAACCAAGCACGAGGAGCGCGAACGGATGACCACGCTGGCGGAATTTGGTGAGTGGGTGCAGGAAAAGCTGTTTTTCCTCGATTACGCGCCGGTGATTTTCACCTCGGCCAAATCTGGCTTTCAGCTCGAGCGCCTGTTGGAAGCTGTCCGTTACGTGGCCGCGCAATTACAGCAAAAAATTCCGACCTCCATCCTCAATCGCACGATCAACGATGCCGTCGAACGCCGCCAGCCGGTGAGCGCGGTTGGTCACCGGTTGAAGTTCTTCTATGCCACTCAAGTGCGTCAGGCGCCGCCGACATTCCTGCTCTTCGTGAATCGCGACGAGTTGTTTAGCGAGCCCTACAAGAAGTATCTCGCCGGCGAGCTCCGGCGCGCATTTGGCTACGAAGGTTGCCCCATCATTCTTGCCCCAAAACCGCGCCCAAAGACCATCGAACCCAAGCGGATTCACCGGCGGATTTCGAAGCGGAATTCTGCCCGTTAGAATTGCTCACACTGTTCACAGCGAGTTTGTTGACAGCGGTGAACAACTGGTGACTTTCGAAAAATTTTTCGCACAAAAACCCGCGTCAACATTGGTGAAAAAACGCTCGATAACTTTTTTTGCAGAATTCTCTTGGCAGCCACAATTGGTGGTAGCAAGATACGACCCGTTCCCCAACTAATGGGGGA